>NZ_JBMERR010000003.1:0-285062 GCF_048820915.1 Cribrihabitans pelagius
CATGTTCGGCAGGCTGAAGGATTGGCGGCGTGTGGCGACCCGATACGACAGATGCCCGAAGGTCTTCCCCTCAGCCATCGCCCTCGCCGCACTCGTCATTTACTGGCTATGAGTCCTGACCCTAGACCGCACGGTCTGGGCGGTCTGGGCGGCCGCGCCTGCAACTCTTATCTTGCACCTGGCCGCCGCACCGCTAGTCTTCGCGCCAAAAGAAAGGGCGCGCGATGAGGCTTGATCACCTGGCAGTGGCCGGCGGGACGCTGGAAGCGGCCGCCGCCTATGTGGAAGAGGCCCTCGGCGTCGCGCTGGGTCCCGGCGGCAGCCATCAGCGGTTTGGCACCCGCAACTGGCTGACCGGGCTGGAGGAAGGCCTCTACCTTGAGGCCATCGCCATCGACCCCGCGCAGGTGCCGCAGGAGCGGCCGCGCTGGTTTAACCTCGACCAATTGGAAGGCCCGCCGCGGCTGAGCAACTGGATCATCCGGAGCGAAGACCTGGCGGCCGAGCAGCACCTGCTGCCCGCGCATGCGCAGCGCTGCGTTCAAATGCAGCGCGGCGATCTGAGCTGGCTGATGACTGTGCCGGAAGGTGGGCTGCTGCCCTTCGGCAACCTGTTTTCCGCCGTGCTGCAATGGCAAAGCCCGCCGCCCGCGGCGCAGCTCGCGCAATCGGGCTGCCGCCTGCGCCGCCTCGTGGTAGCGCATCCGGAGGCGCCGGCGCTGCAAGAGGCACTGGACCGGATCATCAGCGATCCGCGCGTGGCGGTGGAGCCGGGCGCACCGGCGCTCATGGCTGAGTTTGACACGCCGCACGGGCCCCGGGTGCTCGCGTGACGGTCCGCCCGGCCGAACCCGGCGACGCTGTTGCCATCGCCCGCATCTATAACCGGATCGTGCGTGACACGCTGGTGACCTTCACAACGGTGGAGAAGACAACCGAGGCCATCGCGGCGGAGATCGCGGAGCGGGCGGGGCGCTACTTCGTGGCGGAAGCCGGCAGCACGGTGGCAGGGCTTGCCTATTTCGGCGCCTTCCGCAGCGGGCCGGGTTATGCGCATACGGCGGAGCTGACGATCTATCTGGATCCGGCCGCGCAGGGGCGCGGGCTGGGCCGGGCCTTGATGCAGCGGCTGGAGGAGGCGGCTGTTGCCGCGGGCATCCGCGTGCTGGTTGCGGGCATCAGCGGCGCCAACCCGGACGCGCAGGCCTTTCACGCCGCGCTTGGCTTCACCGAGGCCGGGCGGCTTCCGGAAGCGGGGTACAAGCACGGGCAGTGGCTGGATCTTGTGCTGATGCAGAAAAATCTCGCCGCAATGCGGGAAAGCGGGACTGACAGCCGCGGCAAAGACGCCTAGTCTGGCGCCATGTCCCTGTGGTCCCGCATCTCTGACGCGCTGGCAGCGCTGGCCAAAGGCGAAAGCCTGGCGGAGGTCTTCGACCGGCTGCGCGCGCCGCCGGAACGCTCGGTCGGTTTTACCATTGCGGTGATCGCGCTGGGGGCCAAGATGGCCAAGGCGGATGGCCGGGTGACCCGCGACGAGGTTGCGGCTTTCCGGGACGTGTTCCAGATCGCCCAGGAGGACGAGGCGGGCGCGGCACGGGTCTTTGACATGGCACGCACCGACGTGGCGGGCTATCAGGAGTATGCCGCCCGCATCCAGCGCATGTTCGCCGATGATCCGCAGACGCTTTGCGACCTGATGGAGGGGCTGTTTCACATCGCCATGGCGGACGGGTCCTACCACCCGGGCGAGGACGAATTCCTGGCGGAGGTAAGCCGCATCTTCGGCCAGTCGCCGCAGCAGTTCCAGGCGCTGCGGGCGCGGTTCGTGCCGGATGCGCCCAAGGACCCCTACACCGTGCTGGGCGTCAGCCCGGACATGCCGGTGGAGGAAATCCGCACGCACTGGCGCCGCCTGGTGCGCGAGACCCATCCCGACCGGATGCTTGCCCGCGGCGTCCCCAAGGAGGCGGTGCGACTGGCCGAGAAGCGGATGATCGACATCAACCGCGCGTGGGAAGAGATCAGCAGCACAAGCGCGCATGCGGCTGGCGACTTATAACATCGAGTGGTTCTCGGCGCTGTTTGACCGGGACGACCGGCTGATTCTGGACGCCCGGCCCTCGCGCCGCCACGATGTGGACCGCTACACCCAGGGACGCGCCATCGCACAGGTTCTGCAGCGGCTGGATGCCGATGCGGTGATGGTGATCGAGGCGCCCAACACCGGCCGCACTCAGCGCAGCACGCGCGCGCTCGAAGCCTTTGCCGCGGAAGCCGGCCTGCGCGCCCGCGAAGCGGTCAGCGGCTTTGCAAACGACACCCAGCAGGAAATTACCCTGATCTACGATCCGGATGTGCTGGATGCGGTGCATGACGCCCGCGCCAGTGCTGCGGTACCGCGGTTCGACGGGGTGTTTGCGGCCGATGGTTTTGCGGGCGCCGAGACCGGAGAGACGCGGTTTTCCAAGCCGCCGCTGGAGCTTGCGGTGACCACCTGCGGCGGCAGCCATCTGCGGATGATCGGCGCGCATCTGAAATCCAAGGCGCCGCATGGCGCCCGCAGCGGCTCGGAAATTCCCCGCATTGCCATCTCCAGCCGCCGCAAGCAGCTGGCGCAGGCACTCTGGCTGCACCGGCGCGTGGCGGAGCATGTGGCGGCGGGCGAGCATGTAGTGGTGCTTGGCGATCTCAACGACGGACCCGGGCTTGATGAATACGAGCGGCTGTTCGGCCAGTCCACGGTCGAGATCGTGATGGGTGATCTGCTGACCGACCCAAATGCAGAAACCATGCTGCAGCCGCACCCGCAGTCGCTGCCGACCACTTCGCGGTTCTACAATACCGAGACGCAGCGGTATTTCTGCGCACTTCTGGACTATGTGCTGGTCTCACGCAGCCTCATGGGTTTTGCACCCGCCTGGCGGATCTGGCACCCATTCGAGGATGCGGAGTGCTACGCCGACGAGGACCTGCGTGCGGCACTCCTGGACGCCTCGGACCATTTCCCGGTGACGCTGGACATCGCGTTGCCATAACGCGCCGCCCTGCCTTAACTTGCGGAGCGGACCGCCTATATTGGACACATGAGACAGATTGTTTTGCCCGCCGTGATCCTAGCCGCCCTGGCCGCGCCGCTTCCTGCCCAGGAGGCGGGGGAGGCGCCCGATGGTGATGGCAACGGCTCCGGCCTGATGCAGCGCGGGGCGGAGTTGTTCTGGGAAGGCCTGCGCAAGGAGATGGCGCCCGCGCTGGAGGAATTCCAGGGGCTGATGCAGGACGTCGGCCCGGCGCTGGGAGCGTTCCTGAGCGAAATGGGCCCCGCCTTGGCGGAGATCGCCCGCGGGGTGGAGGATTGGAGCGTCTACGAACTGCCCGAAAAGCTGCCCAATGGGGACATCATCATCCGCCGCAAGCCGGACGCGCCGCAGCAGGGGCCGGACGGCGATGCACCGCGGCGGCAGGGCAGCGGCGGCGAGATCGAGATCTAGCCGCGGTGCGTGCGCTCCTCAGGCCGCAGTCCCGGGTGTGCCCGCGTCCTGCCCGCCGTTGATATCCAGATCTTCCTCGGCCTGGGCCGTTTCGGTCTCCTTGAAGGTGACTGTCACCTCCGCATCCAGCGCCTTCACCAGCGATTGCAGCCGCGATTCCGCCACTTCGCCATAAAGCGGCCGGGCCGAGGCGGGCAGCTCCACGTGCAGAAGGCGCTTGCGCGGCTGCCAGCGCATCCGGCCAATGTCGGCCTTGCCGTTGACCATCAGCATCGCCCCGAAGCGCATTGCCTTGCCGAGGATTTCCGCCTCTTCCTGGCCGCGTTCGTCCAGCAGCCAATAGAGGTGCTCGAAGGTCGTGCCATGGCGCTTGTTGCTGTAGCGGTGCAGCAGGGCGAGGCCAAGGAAGACCCGTTCGGAGTGTTTCAGCCCGCCGAGGTTGGCGCGGGTCGCATTGTCGAAACAGACCTCGGCGCGGTAGTCGGGATGGGCGCGCCAGCTGACGTCATGCAAGAGGCAGGCCGCCTTCACTAGCCGTTTCTTGCCGTGCCGGTAGGTCGTGAACAGGGGGCTGACGAAATCGTAAAGCGTCTTGCCAAAGCCGGGGATGCGGGCGTCCTTTGCCTCGGCAAAGCGTGAAGCCTCGATCAGCGGATCGCGCTCACGCAGGCGCTGCGGCATCTGCTCATACAACAGCCCCTCGCGGATGCCGTAGCTGGATACCGCGATATCCTTCGGCTTGAAAGTCTTGATCAGCTTGGTGAGCACGTCGATGGCGTAGGGAACCAGCGACATGCGGGTGTTGGAGATGCCGCATTCGGCGCGCAGCTTGCCGGGGTCGCGGTCTTCGATGTATTTTGCAGTCTCCCGCACGTCGGAGGCCGACATGCGGTATTCATGCAGCACCTTCAGCGGATAGCCGCGCCGCGCCATGTCGATGCGGGCAATGGCACGCCAGCTGCCGCCGACCAGGAACAGCCGGTCGCGCTGGGTGCCCATTTCCGCCTTCAGCTCCTCCATCACCGCGGCGATGTGCTTTTTGCGGCCGCGGCGGCCGCCTTTGACGTCGCGCAGTTTCAAAGGCCCGAGCGAGGAGGTGACGCAGCGCCCGACCTTGCCGTCATGGATTTCCGCCAGCTCCATGGAGGAGCCGCCGATGTCGCAGACCAGCCCGTAGGCACCGGGCCAGCCCAAGAGCACCCCTTGCGCGGACAGCCGCGCTTCCTCGCGGCCGTCGACGACGTGGATCTTGAGTCCGGTCTCGCGCAGCACCTCGGCACAGAAATCCGGCCCGTCCTCGGCGTCGCGCACCGCGGCGGTGGCGACAGCCGACAGGGGCGGCAGGTCCATGCCCCGGGCGAGGCCCTGGAAGCGGCGCAGCGCCGACAGCGCCCGCGCCCGGCCCTCGGGGTTGAGGCGGCCGGAGTCCGACAGCCCAGCCCCCAGGCCGCACATGATCTTTTCGTTGTAGAAATAGGCGGGGCTCCGCGCCGCGCCGTCAAATACCACCAGCCGCACCGAGTTCGAGCCGACGTCCACCACGCCGACACGGGACAGGGCGCGCGCGCCCGGATCGTCGAACAGAGGGCGGCCGAAGGGCCCCCAATCGGTGCTGGCGCCGGCGGCGGGGTCCTGGGTCACGTTCATGACGGCTCCGTCTTTTTTGTCCGGCATATGGTCCGGGTCTTTCCGTTCGGTATCCGCGGCGGCCGCGGGCCGGGGTTCGGGGCTGGTCCGGGGCTTCTATTGGCCGCAGAATCCGCGGGCAGGATGGTCGAAGGGGGCAGGGCGGTCAACCGGCTGCGGCGGACGCATGCAGCATCCGTGCGTCGGGCCGCTCGGTCATCACCCGCACCGCCAGGGGCCGCGACAACGTGCGGTTTTCCGCCAGCGACAGCCGGTCCAGCCGGTCGACGATACGCGCGGCAGCGGCAAAAGAGCGGTCCATATGCGCCACCAGATAGGGAATCACCTCGGGCCTGGGCGCGATCTGGCGGTCATTGAACAGTTTCGCCAGCACTACCGCGAGCAGCTGGTCGTCCGGCGGCTGCAGCTCGGCATGGGTGGCGGCCTGCACCCGGCTTTGCAGGTCGGGCAGCGTCAGCCCCCAGAGGTTCGGCGCCGCCTGGCCCGTCAGCACCAGCTGGTGGCCGTTCGCCAGCACCAGGTTGTGCAGGTGGAACAGCGCTTTCTGCCGCCGCGCATCGCGGGCGATCTGCGGCACGTCCTCCACCGCCAGAGGCCCGCGCGCAAGTTCCGGCACCGTCTCCAGCCGCAGCCGCGCCGCATTGGCGATGCGGGCACCCGACTGGCTCGCCCAGACATGGGTCAGATGGGTCTTGCCGGAGCCCTTGGGCCCCGACAGCACCAGCTTGCCGCTGGGCCAGGCAAAGCCGGGGTCCAGCAGCGCCACCGCCATCGCATTGGAGGGCGCGACAAAGAAATCATCCCGCCCCAGCGCCGGTTTCGCCGGGAGATCGAAGCTCAACTGCTGTGCCATGGCGTTATTCCGCGTCCCCGTAGCTTTGCCCGCGGTAGAGCCGGCTGTCGAGGTACCGTTCGGTGAGGAAGCGCGCGATGACGCCAAGCGCGGCCGCCACCGGCACCGCCACCAGCATGCCGACAAACCCGAAGAGCGCCCCGAAAACCGACAGTGCAAGCAGCAGCCAGACCGGATGCAGCCCGACCGAGTCGCCCACCAGCTTGGGGGTGAGCACATTGCCCTCGATCACCTGGCCCGCGACGAAGATCGCTGCAACCAGCCCGATCGAGACCCAGTCGCCCCAGAACTGGAACAGCGCGAGGCCAATGGCCAACGCGCCGCCGATGACGGCGCCCAGATATGGGATGAAGGTGACCAGCCCGGCAATGAAGCCGACTGCGAGGCCGAAGTTCAGCCCCACCAGCATCAGCGCGACCGCGTAATATGTGCCGAGGATCATGCAGACCATGCCCATGCCGCGGATGAAGGAGGCCAGCACCGCGTCGATTTCAGTCGCCAGCCGCCGGATCACCGGCTGGTGGTCGCGCGGCAGAAGCGCGTCGATCCGCGCCACCATCCGGTCCCAGTCCAGAAGCAGGTAGACCGAGACCACCGGCACGATCACCAGAAGCACCACGACGTTGAGCAGCGACACCGCAGAGCCCGCCACCGATTGCAGCAGCGCGCCCGCGCGCGACTGCAACGTTTCCGCCATGGAGGTCACCGCCTGGTGCAGGCGGGTGTTTTCCTCGAAGACCGAAGGAAAGTGTTCGATGGCAAAGGCGCGTGCATCACGGACCAGCTGCGGCAGCACCTCGGCCAGGTCGATCATCTGGTAGATCAGCGTCGGCACCACCAGCAGCACCAGCGTCAGGAACACCATCAGCGCCGCGACAGTGATAGTGGCGGTCGCGCCCGCGCGGCTCATTCCCCAGGCCTCGAGCCGGTCGGCGACCGGGTCGATCATATAGGCAATGGCGCCGCCCAGCACGAAGGGCAAAAGCACATGGCCAAGCGCCCAGAGCATTACCACGAAGACCGCCGCGGCAACGCCCCAGTATTTCATCTGTTTCTGTGCCGTAAGCGCCATCGCCGAACCGCCCGCCTTTACTGCTATGCCGTCTGCATCCGGGATTCAGTCTTCCCCCAAGGGCGGGGGCCTTGCAAGGGGCGGGCAGCAATCGCCTGTGGGCAAGCCGGGGATAGACCGGGATTCTCTCTGGATAGCCTGTGGCAAAGCCGGCTGCCGCGGCGGCCGGCCGCGGATGAGCGCCATAGGTCGCGACGGGGCGGGGCGGGGCGGGCGGATCCGGCCCGCGCGCAACCGGCAAAGCCCGATTGCCTGCGCCGCGGCGATGCCTTAGACCGCATGGGAAACCTTCGTGAGAATGAGACCGACATGCGCCTGTCCCGCTATTTTCTGCCTGTTCTGAAAGAGACGCCCTCCGAAGCCCAGATCGTCAGCCACCGGCTGATGCTGCGCGCCGGGATGATCAAGCAAGCCTCCGCCGGGATCTATTCCTGGCTGCCGCTTGGCTTCAAGGTGCTGAAGAAGATCGAGACCATCGTGCATGAAGAACAGATGCGCGCAGGCCATGTGCCGATGCTGATGCCGACGCTGCAATCGGCGGATCTGTGGAAGGAATCGGGGCGCTATGATGACTACGGCCAGGAAATGCTGCGGGTCAGCGACCGCCATGGCCGCGACATGCTTTATGGTCCCACCAACGAGGAGCTGATCACCGACATCTTCCGCTCGCACGTCTCCAGCTACAAGGACCTGCCGCTGACGCTCTACCACATCCAGTGGAAATTCCGCGACGAGATCCGCCCGCGCTTCGGGGTGATGCGGGGCCGAGAGTTCTACATGAAGGACGGCTACAACTTCGACCTTTCCAAGGAAGACGCGCTGCACGCCTACAACCGCCACCTGGTGAGCTACCTTCGCACCTATGAGCGGATGGGCCTGCAGGCGATCCCGATGCGCGCCGATGGCGGGCCTATCGGCGGCGACTATACGCATGAGTTCCTGGTGCTGGCCGAGACCGGAGAGTCGGAAGTGTTCTACGATTCTGCGGTGACCGACCTCACCTTCGGCGGCCGCGAGATCGACTATGACAACGTCGGTCAGTGCCAGGGTGTGCTGGAGGAGTTCACCTCGAAATACGCCCGCACCGACGAGACCCACGACGAAGCCGTGTTCCTGGACCAGGTGCCGGAAGACCGCCGCCGCTTTGCCCGCGGCATCGAAGTGGGGCAGATCTTCTACTTTGGCACCAAGTATTCCGAAGCCATGGGCGCCACGGTGCAAGGCCCCGACGGCAAGCCCACGCCCGTGCATATGGGGTCGCATGGCATCGGTGTGTCGCGCCTGCTGGGCGCCATCATCGAAGCCAGCCATGACGACAAGGGCATCATCTGGCCTGAGGGCGTTACTCCGTTTCACTGCGGTATCGTGAACCTGAAGCAGGGTGACGACGAGGCCGACGCCGCCTGCAACCAGATCTACGCGGCACTGACCGCGGCGGGACTGGAGCCGCTTTATGACGACCGCAACGAACGCGCGGGCGGCAAGTTCGCCACCATGGATCTGATCGGTCTGCCGTGGCGCATCACGGTCGGTCCGCGCGGGTTGAAGAACGGCGTGGTGGAGCTGACCTCGCGCCGCTCGGGTGAAAGCGTGGAGCTGAGCCCGGAGGAGGCGGTGAAGAAAGTGGCGCAGATCTATGCCGCCCACATGACCGGCCGCGGGTTCTAATGCGCGGCGCGGCAGGATGAGCAAGAGGCAAAAAGGGAGCGGCTCCGCTCCCTTTTTTTCATGTCTGCCGGCGCCACGGAGCCAAGAGTTTTGAGAAAAACTCTTGGCAAATCTTTTTTCAAAAGATTTGCGCTGCGGCGGTCCTGCGGCACCGCGGCAGCTCAGTGCCTGCACAGGCTGCGGGCGGCCAGCAGGGCAAGCTGGAAATCCTCCGGGCTGCCGGTAGCGCGGGCCAGCACGATGGCGCCCTGGATCAGCGCAACCACCTGGGCGGCAACTGCGCTGCTCTCAGCCCCGGCCATGCCGCCCCGGGTCAGGCAGTTTTGCAGGCTCTGCACCCAGCGATTGAAATAGGCGCGGATTTTTGCGGTGAACCGGTCCCGGGTGCCGTCCAGAGCAAAGACTCCCACCAGGCAGATGCGGCCGCCCTCGCGGAAATACTCGGTCACTGCGTCGAACATCTGGTTGAGCGCCAGTGCCGGGGCGTCCTGCTCCAGCGGCTGGAAGATGTTGCGTTCGAACCAGGCATCCACATGGTCCAGGACCGCGCGCGCCATCTCGTCCTTGCCGCCTGGGAAGAGGTGATAGAGGCTGCTGCGGCCCATCCCCGTTGCCGCGACGATCCGCCCGATGCTGGCGCCTTCGAAGCCGTGGCTGCGGAAGACCTCCGAGAGGGCTGGCAGGATATCGGCGCGTGCCGTTGCCCGCATCGCGCTCATCCCGTCCTCGTCCCGGGCCGCGCCGGATAGCTGCCGCCGCTCAGCCGGTGGTAAAGCATTGCCACCGCGACCAGGACCGCCGCACCGGAGATTACCGGGAACAGCAGGAAGCCCAGCCCGGGATCGCTGGCAAAGACCACCAGCGGGTCAGCGCCCGCTGGTGGATGCGCAAGCCGCAGCAGAGCCATTGCGGTAATCGCAAGTCCCACCCCCAGCGCCATCGCCCAGCCGCTGTCCGGCAGCACCGCGTTTGCTGCAAGCCCGATCAGCGTGGCCACCGCATGGCCGCCGATCACATTTGCGGGCTGTGACAGCGGACTGGCGGGCACCAGGAAGAGGAGCACGCAGCTTGCCCCGAATGGCGCCATGAGCAGCATCAGTTCCGCTTGCTGGGACAGCAGCGACAGGCAAGCGATGGCAAGAAACCCGCCGAACCCGGCGCCAATGGCGGGAAACAGCGGCGCAAGGGGCAGCGCGAGGGGGATGATACGGCGCATGACGGCTCCTGTAGCGATTTGACCCCGCTGCGGGCGCAGGGGATTGAAACGATCGTTCCTATATGGAACGGTCATTCCAAATGTGCAATCCTACTTTCCCGTGACCGTGCCACTTCCACTTTCCCGGGCCACGTCCGCCCCCGGCAGTCTTCGCCGCCAAGAGCACAGAACCGCCGCGGAAGCCCGGGCATCGGCTTGACCCTTTTCCCGCCCGCTCATAGGGTTGCGCGCGCCTCATCAGGCGGCAAGAGACCGGAGCACACATGGCCACCACACCCCCGCCATTTTCCCGTTTTGAATGGATGATCGCCTGGCGTTACCTGCGCGCCCGCAAGGCTGAGGGCGGGGTCTCGGTTATGACCTGGATCAGCCTGATCGGCATCACCCTCGCAGTCTTTGCGCTGATCGCGACGCTGGCGGTGCGTTCGGGCTTCCGCTCGGAGTTCGTCGGCACCATCCTCGGCGCCAATGCCCACATCACTGTCTATTCCCATGGCGAGGTGAACGAGGCGGGTGTCCTGGACCGCAGCTTGCGCGACTACAAGGCGCTGGCCGGACGCATCGCCGCGGTGCCGGGCGTCACCCGCGCAGCCCCCTTGGTCAAGGGGCAGGTGATGGCCAACGTGCAGCAGCGCAACGCGGGCGTCGAGGTCTTCGGCATCGCGGCCGAGGACATCCGCACCATCCCGGCGGTGGCACAGGGCGGGGAGGCGCTTGGCGATCTGGCCCGTTTTGATGAGGGCATTGCCCTCGGCTCCGGCGTGGCGCGGGAGCTGGGCGTGACCATTGGCGACAAGATCAAGCTGATCTCGCCCAATGGCGTGAAGACCGCCTTTGGCACCAGCCCGCGGGTGAACGCCTACGAGGTGGTCTATATCTTCACCGCTGGCCGCTACGACATCGACCGCACCCGCGTCTACCTGCCGTTTGCCGAGGCGCAGAGTTTCTTCAACCGCGAGGGCGCGGCCGACGAGATAGAGGTGATGGTGGCGGACCCGGAAAATGTGGACGGGGTGGTGCTGCCAGTGCTGCAGGCGGCGGGCGGCGCGGCCGCGGTCTGGACCTGGCGCGATGCGTCGGGCGGCTTCCTGCGGGCACTGGAGGTCGAGGACAATGTGATGTTCATCATCCTGTCGATCCTGGTGCTGATCGCGGCGATGAACATCGTTTCGGGCCTGATCATGCTGGTCAAGAACAAGGGACGCGACATCGGCATCCTGCGCACCATCGGCCTCAGCGAGGGCTCGGTAATGCGGGTGTTCTTCATATGCGGCGCCTTTACCGGCGTGCTGGGCACCCTGTTCGGCGTGGTGCTGGGCTGCCTGTTTGCACTCTATATCGACCCGATCTTCTCCTTCGTGAATGTCCTGATGGGCGGCGGCGTCTGGGATCCGTCGATCCGCGGCATCTATGCGCTGCCGGCCGAGCTGCGGCTGGCTGACGTGCTGTCGGCGGTGGCACTGGCGCTGGGGCTGTCGTTCTTCGTGACCATTTTCCCCGCCCGCCGCGCGGCGCGGCTGAACCCGGTGGAGGCGCTGCGCTATGAGTGAGATCACGCTGGAGCTGGAGGGAATTACAAAGTCCTACCTGCGCGGCACGCCCGGGGAGGTGGAAGTCCTGCGCGGGGCAGACCTTTCCTTGCGCGCGGGCGAGGTAGTCGCGCTGGTGGCGCCGTCGGGCGCGGGCAAGTCGACGCTTCTGCATATTGCGGGGCTTCTGGATACGCCCGATGCCGGCGCGGTGCGGGTTGCGGGCGAGGATGTGGGCAGCAAGGGCGACCGCCGCCGCACGCGGGTGAGGCGGCAGGAGGTGGGATTTGTCTACCAGTTCCATCATCTGCTGCCTGAGTTCACCGCGGCCGAGAACATTATCCTGCCGCAGCTCGCAAATGGGACCTCGCGAAAAGCCGCCGCCGCTCGGGCCGAAGATCTGCTGGCCCGGGTCGGGCTGGAGGGGCGCGCCGGGCACCGGCCCGCGGCGCTGTCGGGCGGCGAGCAGCAGCGGGTCGCCTTCTGCCGCGCGCTTGCCAACGCGCCGCGCATCCTCCTGGCGGATGAGCCGACCGGCAACCTGGACCCGGCAACCTCGGATCAGGTCTTCGGCGCGCTGATGGAGCTGGTGCACAGCACGGGGCTGTCGGCGCTGATCGCGACCCACAATCTGGAGCTTGCGGCGCGGATGGACCGGCAGCTGCGACTGGCAAACGGGCT
This sequence comes from Cribrihabitans pelagius, assembly GCF_048820915.1. Classification (NCBI taxonomy): domain Bacteria; kingdom Pseudomonadati; phylum Pseudomonadota; class Alphaproteobacteria; order Rhodobacterales; family Paracoccaceae; genus Cribrihabitans; species Cribrihabitans pelagius. The sequence continues at coordinate 12,158 of NZ_JBMERR010000003.1, forward strand.
GCTGCAACCGGCTTGAGGCGCCGCCGTTCCGCGTTGGCCTGGGCGCTGCAGCGGACCGCAGGGCTCAGGCCATCTGGGTGATCCAGACCCCCAGCCCCATCACCGAAATCCCGGCCGCCCGGGTCAGCGTCAGCGGGCTGACCTGGGCGCCGAACAGGCCGAAATGGTCGATCGCCGCAGCCGAGATCAGCTGCCCGATCAGTACGAAGAACACCGCGTTGCCGACCCCGAAATGCGGCGCTACATGGGTGATCGACAGAACGTAGAAGGCAACCAGCACCCCGGCGAGAAACAGGTGCTTGGGGGCGGCGGGGATCTTGGCCAGCGCCTGTGGCCCGGCCAGCAAGCAATAGGCCGCGGCAGAAAGCAGCGCCACCACGAACAGAACCACCGCGGCCGAGGCGGGGGAGCCGACCATCTTGCCAAGCGCGGCATTCAGCGCCGCCAGAACTGGGATGCCGAGCCCGGCGGCGAGCATGATGAGGGCGTATTGGGTCATGGCAGGCTCCTGTCCGTCGGCGGCGCGTCAGAGCGGACGATAGGCCCCGGCCAGTGCGGGCGCAATGCCGGAATTCAGCATGAATTCCGGCCCGGAAAACCCATGTTTTCCGAGCCGTTTTCCGTTGCTGGAGTGCTGGCGCCTCAATCGCAGATGCCCGCCAGCTCCACGCCGTCCCAAGGCAGGTAGACGTCGCTCTCCCGGCCCGCGGGCAGCGGGCTCAGCGGCATCGCCCCGCCGATCATCGCGTGCAGCCGCCGGGTGCGCGCGGCCCCGGGCGCCAGCGCGCGGCAGCAGACGTATTCCTCCATTATGGCGCCCTGCTGCTCGTAGCCGTAGGTGAGGAAGTTCCCGTTGCCCTCCAGGTCGAAGAGATAGGGGTCGTTGCGCCGCCCGTGCTCGGCCGCGGCGCGCAGCGGGCTGTAGCCGGTCTGCCCGCGGTTCTGCCATTGCCAGACATGGGTGACCTCATGCGCCAGCAGCATCGCCTCCACCAGCGAGATCCGCTGCGGGTATTCCGGCAGGTAGTCGTCGAGGTACCAGCGTTTGACAAAGAAGATGCTGTTGAACAGTGCCAGCGCGGCGGGCGAGGTTGTGACGAGCTCGTCTTTCACCGGCGGCATGATCTTCTCGCGGCAGGTCAGAGCGGGCCGCTGCTTGCGGCGGAAAGTGATTGCCCTGAGCGGCGCGCCGCGCACGATCCGCACCCGCTCGGCATCCAGGGAGCTGCCATGCAGCCCGCCGAGAAAGCCGCGTTCGCGCTCGGTCAGCGGCCGGCCGCAGCCGCCCAGCAGCAGGGCCGCAAGCAGCAGAAGCCGCAGGATCATCGGGCGGCTCCGTTAAGAAGGTTGGGCTGCGCGCGGACCGGCACGGCTCAGAGGCTCAGCGCCAGCACCCGGCTGATCTCGCTCAGCGAGCGGCCGGATTGCGCTCTCCACGTGTTGAAAGCCGTCTGCGCCGCCTTCAGCGCGGTTTTCGACGTCGCGGGTTTGTCGATCACTCCTTCCGCAATCAGCCGCGCGGTCACGTCCTGGCTGAGGATGAAGCTGTCGCGCCCCGCAAAGCGCATCGCATATTGCCCGGTGAGTCCCCCCAGACGGCTGCCGCGTTTCTTCAGCATCTCCAGCAGCCCCGCGTAGTCCTCCGGCGGCCAGCCGCCCAGCACCGCGCTTGCGCCGCCTTCCTGGCGAAGCTCCAGTATCAGACCCGCGTTCTGCCGTACCGAGGCCAGCTTGGCCCCGTTCCGCACGAGGCGCGTGTCCTGCAGGATGCTGTCGAACTCCTCCTCGCTCATGAAGGCGCAGGCGTCGGGGTCGAAGCGGTGGAAACGGTCCTCGAAGGCGGGCCACTTGTTTTCGATCTGCTGCCAGTTGAAGCCTGCCTGGAAGATGCATTTCGTCATCACCGCCAGCCACCTGTCCTCGGGCAGGTCACTTACCGCCGGGTCCGGCCGCACGAGCTTGGCCTCCAGCGCCGCAGCCCCGCCGTGGCGGTCTGCCGCAATCGCGTGGATCTCCTCGAATGTCCGCATCTGCCGCCCCGTCTCCGCTTTGGCTTCAGGTTAGCGGCGGGGCCTGCGCAACTCCACCAGTGATTTGCCGAGCCGGAAAGGCGCGGCAAAGCTCACCAGGCACAGCGCGACCAGGTGCAGCGCGAGGATGTGGCGGCTGTCCTGCAGCACCTCCCATTCGCGCTTCAGCTTGGCGACCTGATCGATCAGCGCGTCATAGGCGCGGGCGAGGATCAGGTAGTCGCCGGCAATCGCGGGCACTTTGCGGCGCATGTTATCGACCGCGGCGCGGGTGGGGGTGTCGAGCGTGGTGAAGACAAGAAAGGCCTCCGGATCAAAGGCATCGGCGCGGGCGGCCATCTGCTGCATCCCGCTGCCGCGGGCGAGGCCGGGCAGCCGCAGCCGCAGCCCCTGCAAGGGCGCGACCTCGTCAGTAACGGCGATGAACAGGGGCAGCGCGGCATTGCCCGCCGTGGAGGCGGAGAGGAACTCCACCTTGTCGCACAGCACCGCGATGTCGGCGTCATAGGCCGGCTCGCAGAACCTGAGCCGGAAGCGCGCGGCGTCACGGTCGAAGGCGGATGTTGCGGCAAAGGCGATGTCGATCTGCCGCTCCAGCTTGGAGGTGTCGGCGGCATAGATGCCCGAGACCACGGCGACCAGCGCGCCGAAGCCGCCGAGCAGCACCCAGATCAGATCCGCCAGCTTCCAGGCTTGGTGGCCCGCAGGCTTGCGGAACAGAAGCGCTGTCGTCGCCAGCCCGGCGGCAAAGCACAGGAGGATCAGCAGCAGCTGGTTGTCGGCGATGAAACTCATGGCGGGCTCCGCGCGGGGCTGGGCTATGGACCCTGCCGCCAGTCTAGAAAGCACCGGGCCGCGCGGGCAAGGTGCCTCACGGATCTGTCAGGGGGCGGGAGGGGGCGGCCACTTGGGGCGTGTCACGAAGTGGCACGGCCCGCGCCTGACCTTGCCTTCGGGAGTTCGAACCGGTCCGCGCAGCGGAAAACGCTCCGGGGGAGCGTTTGAGGTTCGGACGGGCGGAGCCCTTCGCAACCAATCGTGCAAATCAAAGGGGGCGCTGGCTGGATGTCCCCTGGGCCGTGAGGCGATAGCCGCACAGCCCGCGCCTGACCTTCCCCCCGGGAAGGCGCATTCGCGCCCTCCCAAGGTCAGGCGCGGGCCTTGTGGTGCGGGAGGGTGGCCGGACAGCGCGTCTTGGACCTCAGTACAGAAAGCAGAGTGGGGTAAATTAACGCAGCAAAGTAATCAACTAGAGCGGTTTTTTCCGATTGACGTGGATTTGTTTCTTGTGAAAGTTGAATGATGACTAATAAGGGTTAGTGCCTTGAGCCAAATACAAATACGGTTTGAAGTGCCAAACCACTATATGAGCGTCAATGCCTTTGTAGCATCGGCTAAGTCGGCTCAACGAGCACTGAATACCCTCAATAGGGAACTCTTCGACGACCAGTTGGACCTAGAGCTTGTTGTCTTTGCTCCTGAGCCTGGCAGTGTTCGTCAAATCCTGAAAGTTGTGGTGAAAGGAGCGAGGGCAACTGCATGGGGGGTGGCTGGCACCTACGGAATACTCTGGACAGTTGTACAAGGCCTAGAAACGGACATTGCAAAGGAAGTTGTCAAAGAGTTGACAGGCAAGCTTCCCGCGCAGATCGCGGCTGATGTAGTAAGCGACTTCCGAGAACGTATCGAACAGGCGAATACTGAGAAGGAACGAGAAGAACTTGAGAAGGCAGCGACAGAACAAGCTTGCAAAGAAATTGCAGAAGTAATGTCACAGGCTTCGTCGTCGGCACTGGTTGTACCGCGCGAAAGATTGGAACGATTGCCGGTATCGGAGAAGACGATTTTTGAGTTGTCCGATGCTCAAGCAGAAATGTTTGAAGGGTGCATAGCCGACCCCGCAATCTCGTCCGTGGAGATAGAAAACAACGGCCACCCTCCGATTCCTAGACATGAGTTTCCGAGAAGGGCAATTCGCCCCAAGAGGCCTGATCCTGAGCGGGATGAAAACGAGGAATGGAGAGTGAGTTTGGAAGCCATTACTGTTACCTCTCCAAACCTTGAGGAAGAGGACCAGCAAGCACGGCAATGGAAGGGCAAGACTGCCAACGACAAAAAGGCTTTGTTTACTGTCGAAGATCGTGAATTTTGGGACCGGTTGCACCAAAAAGAACTAAGTTTTTCGGAGAACACAGAGATTGTCGCTCAAGTTGCTACACGCTTTCTAGACGGGAGAGCAAAGCAGTCCAAAGTTCTAAGAGTACTAAAATTTGAAGGTAGAGAAATAGCCCAGCCCATTGACGAAAATGGGCTGAAGGCGATTCTTGGAGAGCTTAAATCTGTCACAACTGATGACGGGTTTGGCCATCTGTTAGGTTAGTAACTTCAAACATCCAGCTCCTCCACAAACTTCGCATTCTCCTGAATATACTGGAAGCGAAGTTCGGGCTTTTTCCCCATCAGGCGCTCGACCAGGTCGCCGGTCTCGCCGGGCTCGTCCTCGTCGATGGTCACCCGGATCAGTTTCCGGGTCTTCGGGTCCATTGTGGTCTCTTTCAGGTCCTTGGCGTCCATCTCGCCAAGACCCTTGAAGCGGGAGACGTCGATCTTGCCCTTGCCGCCGAGGCCCTTCTCCAGCCACATATCGCGCTCGGCCTCGTCCAGGCAGTAGACACGGCGCGCCCCCTGGGTCAGGCGGAACAGCGGCGGGCAGGCGAGGTAGAGGTGGCCGTTGTCGATCAGCGGGCGCATCTGGGTGAAAAAGAAGGTCATCAGCAAGGACGCGATGTGGGCGCCGTCGACGTCCGCGTCGGTCATGATGATGATCTTGTCATAACGCAGATCGTCGAGGTTGAACTTGGTGCCAAGGCCAACGCCAAGCGCCTCGCACAGATCGTTGATCTCGGCGTTGGAGCCGAGCTTGTTCGACGCAGCCCCCAGCACGTTCAGGATCTTGCCCTTCAGCGGCAGGAGCGCCTGGTTCACCCGGTTTCGCGCGCCCTTGCCGGAGCCGCCCGCACTGTCGCCCTCGACGATGAACAGCTCGGTGCCGGAGCGGTTCTTGGCGGTGCAATCGGTCAGCTTTCCGGGCAGGCGCAGCTTCTTGGTGGCGGTCTTGCGCTGGGTTTCCTTCTCCTGCTTGCGTCGCAGGCGTTCCTCGGCGCGCAGGACCAGGAAATCGAGGATGGCTCCGGCGGATTTGGTGTCGGCGGCGAGCCAGTTGTCGAAATGGTCGCGGACCGAGTTTTCCACCATCTTGGCAGCGGCCTCGGTTGACAGCCGGTCCTTGGTCTGGCCGACAAAGGCCGGGTCGGCGATGAAACAGGAAATCAGCGCGCAGCCGCCCGCCATCAGGTCTTCGCGGGTGATGCCGGCGGCCTTCTTGTTGCCGACCAGCTCGCCGTAAGCCTTGACGCCCTTGAGGATCGCGGCCCAGAAACCGGCGACATGGGTGCCGCCCTCAGGCGTGGGGACGGTGTTACAGTAGCTCTGGGTGAAGCCGTCGCGCGCAGGCGTCCAGTTGATCGCCCATTCGACGTAGCCCGGCGCGCCGAACTTCTCGCGGAACTCCACCTTGCCGGCAAAGGGCGCATCGGCATAGGTGGTGGACGTGCCCAGCACCTCGGTCAGGTAGTCGCGCAGGCCGCCGGGGAAGTGGAAGGTCGCTTCCTGCGGGGTCTCGCCGTCGCCGATGTGGGATTTCCAGCGGATCTCGACGCCCGAGAACAGATAGGCCTTGGAGCGCACCAGCTTGAACAGCCGCGCGGGCTTGAAGCGGTGATGGCCGAAGATCTGCTCGTCGGCGTGGAAGGTCACCGTGGTGCCGCGGCGGTTGGGGGCCGCGCCGATCTTCTCCACGCCGCCCTGCGGAACGCCGCGTGAGAAGCGCTGCTCGAACAGCTCCTTGTTCTTGGCCACCTGCACCACCATCACATCCGACAGTGCGTTCACCACCGAAGAGCCGACCCCGTGCAAGCCGCCGGAGGTCTGGTACGCCTTGCCGGAGAACTTGCCGCCCGCGTGCAGGGTGCAAAGGATGACCTCCAGCGCCGATTTGTCCGGGAACTTCGGGTGCGGGTCGATCGGGATGCCGCGGCCGTTGTCGCGCACGCTGACGGAGTAGTCCGCATGCAGCTCCACCTCGATGCGGCTGGCATGGCCCGCCACCGCCTCGTCCATCGAGTTGTCGAGGATTTCCGCGACCATGTGATGCAGAGCACGCTCGTCGGTGCCGCCGATATACATGCCGGGGCGCTGGCGGACCGGTTCCAGCCCCTCCAGAACCTCGATCGAGGAGGCGTCATAGGTCTCGGCTGCGGGCGTGCTGAGGAGGTCTTCGGCCATGTGGGGAACTGCTCTTCCTTGGTCTTGATTGGCGCGTATTATGGCAGGAAGCCGGGCCGGGTGGAAGAGGGGCCGCCGGGCTGTGGATAAGAGTCCGGGGGCATCGTCCGGCTCCGCGAGGCCGCGAAGCGTCTCCGCAGTTTTACCGGGGGCAATCCCGGAGACCGGCAGCGAGACCGGAGGAAGCAAGGTGCAGGGTTGTGCAGCTTTCCTGTCGCTCCGGGGCAGCCACGGCTCTCAACGCATCAAACTATAGTTCCGGTTTTTGCCTGCGCCGATATTTTCCGTGCGGCTCAGGGGACTGCGGGATACACCTCTGCCAGCGATTGGCAGGAGGAGGACGCGCGGGTGGCTGGTAAGGGAATCAAGACGCAGGATTGGGATGGATTCCGGGCGGAAGCGCAGCGGATGCTGGAGGCGGCGCTGGACCAGATGCAACAGGCCGCGCAGCGCCCCTGGCAGCCGGTGCCGGACGACATCGGTGCGCGCTACGCGGTGACAGCCGAAGCACGGGGGCCGCAGGAGACGGTGGACCGGATCATTTCAGACGTGCTGCCCTACCACGGCGGCAACACGCATCCGCGATTCTGGGGCTGGGTTCAGGGCTCGGGGCTGGCCTCCGACCTGATCAGCTCGCTCGCTGCGGCGGCAGTCAACGCCAATTTGGGCGGGCGCGACCACGGGGCGAACTACATGGAGCACGCCGTCATTGAGTGGACCCGGGCGAAAATGGGGTTGCCCGAGAGCGCCAGCGGCGTGCTGGTCACCGGAACCTCGCAGGCGACGGTGATTGCGTTTCAGGCCGCGCGGGTGCGGGCGCTTGGCGATCTGCGCAAGGCTGGGCAGGGCGCGGTGCGGCTCACGGCCTATGCAGGCGAAGGCGTGCATAACGCAACGCTGAAGGCGGTGGAGCTACTGGGCATCGGCTCGGACAACCTGCGCAAAGTGCCGCTGAAGGACGGGCGGATGGACTGTGCGGCGCTTTCCGTGATGGTGGAGGAAGACCGCGCCGCGGGCGCGCGGCCCTTCCTGGTGGTGGGCACCGCCGGATCGGTGGACCTCGGCCTCTTCGACGATCTGGAGGCATTGGCCGATGCGGCGGCAGCACTGGGCCTCTGGCTGCATGTGGACGGGGCCTTTGGCGCCTGGACGCGCATTGCGGCAGAGCCCTGGCGCGCGCTCAGCGACGGCATCGGGCGCGCCGACAGTATCGCGCTGGATTTCCACAAGTGGATGTACGTCGGCTATGACTGCGGCCTCGTGCTGATCCGCAACGAGGGTGAGCATCGTGCCGCCTTTGCCGCGCGCCCCTCCTACCTTGAGGGCGCCGAGCGCGGGCTGGCGGGCGGCGAGCCCTGGTTCTGCGACTACGGCATCGACCTCTCGCGCGGCAACCGGGCGCTGAAAGTCTGGACTGCGCTGGAAACCTATGGCGAGGCCGCGTTCAGCGAAGCCATCACCGGAAATTGCCAGCTCGCCGCGCAGATGGCAGAGGAAGTCACCGCCCGGCCCCGAATGGCGCTCGGCGCGCCGGTGGTCTCCAACGTCTGCGTCTTCACCGCGCGGGCGGACCTCGCGGCAGAGGCGCAATCGGCGCTGAACGCCCGCATTGCCCAAACCCTGCAGGAAAGCGGCGAGGCGGTGTTCTCCACCACCCGGGTGCAAGGCACCGTGCTGCTGCGTGCGGCGATCACCAACCACCGCAGCCGGGCCGGGGACATCTCCGCCGCCGTCGCCGCCGTCGCGCGGGAGGAGGCAGAGGGCTGAACCTGCCGCTATGGTGTAATTGTCACCTCTCACTACACCGGCAGGAGCAGGGATTTCCTCTCTTGCCGGGGCAAGCGGGTCTGCATAAAGCATGATGTTATGGATACCCGCCTCACAATCCCGGCCGAAATGCCCGTTGCCGCCCATGTGCGCGCCATCGCCGTGCTTGGCCTGCCGCTGATCGGCGGCCATGTGGCGCAGTTTGCCATCGGGCTCACCGATACGGTGATGCTGGGCTGGTACAGCGTCGAGGCGCTGGCGGCGGTGACGCTGGGCTCGACCTATTTCTTCATCCTGTTCATCCTCGGCTCCGGCTTCTCCTTTGCGGTGATGCCGATGGTCGCCGCCGCGGCCGGCGCGGGAGAAGACCGCCAGATCCGCCGCAGCACCCGCATGGGGCTGTGGCTGTCGCTTGCCTATGCCGCCGCGGCGATACCGCTGTTGTGGTGGTCCGGGCCGATCCTGAAGCTCCTGGGGCAGGAGCCCGAGGTAGCGCAGCTGGCCGCCGGATACCTTCGCATCGCGGGCTGGGCGCTGGTGCCCGCGCTTTTGGTCATGGTGATGAAATCCTACCTCGCGGCGCTGGAACGCACCCAGGTTGTGCTCTGGATCACGCTTCTGGCCGCCGTCGTGAATGCGCTGGTGAACTACGCGCTGATCTTCGGACACTGGGGCGCGCCTGAGCTGGGGATCGAGGGCGCCGCGGTGGCTTCGCTTGCCACCCACAGCGTGTCGCTAATTGCGGTGCTGTTCTATGCGCTGAAGGTGCTGCCGGAGCATGAGCTGCTGAAGAACTTCCACCGTCCGGACTGGGAGATGCTGTGGCAGGTGGTCCGGGTGGGGGTGCCGAGCGGGCTGACCACCCTCAGCGAGACCAGCCTGTTTGCGGCCTCGGCGGTGATGATGGGCTGGCTCGGCACGGTGGCGCTGGCGGCGCATGGCGTTGCAATGTCGCTGACCGGGCTCACGTTCATGGTGCACCTGGGTCTGTCGAACGCTGCCACCATCCGCGCGGGCAACGCTTTCGGGCGCCGGGACCAAGCGCATATGGCGCGCGGCGGCGGGGTCGTCGTTGTGCTGTCGCTGGCAATGTCGGTGGTGGGCGTCACCCTGTTCCTGACGGTGCCGGAGGCCCTGATCTCGCTGTTCCTTGATCGCGCCGAACCGCAGCGCGACGCGATCATCGCGGCGGGCACCGGGCTGCTGGCGGCGGCGGCGCTGTTTCAGATGATGGACGGGATGCAGGCGGTGGCGCTGGGACTGCTGCGCGGGGTGCAGGACACCGGGGTGCCGATGGTGATTGCCGCGCTCAGCTATTGGGCGGTCGGCATTCCCGCGTCTTACGTGATGGGGTTTGTGCTGGGCTGGGGCGGCATCGGCGTCTGGATGGGGCTGGTCGCGGGGCTGACCACCGCTGGCATCTTCCTGATGCGCCGGTTCTGGGGCCGCTCGATCCACAAGGCAGGCGCCGCCGCTCGCGCCTGAGACAGCGCCTCAGCCCGCTTCCGGTCCGCCGCGGCCCATCACGTGCAGCGGCGTGAAAGTCCCCAGTATCAGGCGCTTGCGGTCAAAGGGCATGTCCGCGGGGATATCGAAGCGCGCATCGGCTTGCATTTTCTTCTCCGCCGCCTCCAGCACCGCGCGGCTGGGCCAGATCTGCCAGGTGAAAACGATCTTCTCCTCCGCGCGCGCATCCACCGCGCGCCGGAAATCGGTCAGCTCGCCATCGGGGACATAATCCTCCCAGGCTTCGACGATCTCCAGGCAGCCATGTTCGCGCAGCAGCCTGGCACTGGCCTCGGCCCAGTCGCGGTAGGCATCCCGGTTCTCCTCAGGCACGGGGATCACGAAACCGGCGATATGCATTGGCTTACCTCCTTCGCGGGCAGCGGTCCGCTTCATCCTACCACATCCGCCGCGCCGCTTGACCAGGGCCTGCCGCAGCGGGCAGGCTGGCAGCGGCAGCATAGCCAGCCGATGCGAGGGAGAGCGGACAGCCATGATGACGGAAACAGATCAGCAGATGCTGCACCGCGCCTATGAGGAGGCAAGCGCCGGCTTTGCCGAGGGCGGCTGCCCGATCGGCGCGGTGCTGGCGCGCGGCGGCGCGGTGCTGGCGCAGGGGCGCAACCAGCGGGTCCAGAAGGGCGACCCGGTCGCGCATGGCGAAATGGACGCACTGCGCAAGGCGGGGCGGCAGGCGACATACCGTGACACGGTGCTGTATACCACGCTGTCGCCCTGCATGATGTGCGCGGGCACCATCGTGCAATTCGGCATCCCCCGGGTGGTGATCGGAGACAGCCGGAACTTCGGCGGAAACGAAGGTTTCCTGCGCCAGCGCGGGGTGGAGGTGGTGCTGGCCGAAGATCCCGGGTGCATCGCGCTGATGGCCCGGTTCATCCGCGAGCAGCCCGCGCTCTGGTCCGAGGATATCGCCGAAACGTGACCCCGGCCGCCTGTCGACGGCCGGAGGAGACGGCCGGCTTCAGCGGGTGATGTCCGACAGCAGCGCCGGGTTCAGCACCAGGTTGCGCACCCCATGGGCGTGGTCCTCGTCAAAGATGTTGCTCTCCAGCCATTTCCCCACCGAGTGGATATTCACCCGGGCGACTTTGGGGCGCACGCTCCAGGTCACCTCGAAAGGCGAGCCTGCCTCGTTGTAGCTGGGGCCGGTGGTGGAGCCGGCATAGACCACCGGTGTGCCGCTGTCCTCCGGGATATGCAGTGCCTGATGCAGGCCGCCCCGCATGCCAAGTTCGGTCAGGTAGTTGAAATCCAGCGCGTTTTCGTCGTTCACGAGTACAAAAACCTGCGCCTCCACCCGCAGCTGCGGGTTTTTCACCGCATCGCTCAGGCAGGCACCGAGGGTGGGGCCGGGCTGCGCCTGGGCGGTGGTGTGGACATAGTGCAGCTCGATTGTGTCCCCGGGCTCCAGCCCGCCATGTGCATTGCTGCCGATGGGCTGGGCCAGCGGCGCCAGCTCCGCCGTGCTCAACTCGCCATCGTAGACATAGCCGGTGCCGTACCCGTTGCCATCGCCATTGCCGGCGTAGCGGGTGAATTCGCCGCCGCGATGCTCGGCGCTTTCGTGGAAATGGATGTTGCACAGGTTCATCTGCCTGTAGTCCGGCGCCGTGCTGAACAGGCGCGGGTTGCGGCCCGCGGCGGCGCCGATGTCGCGCGGCGACTGCGGCCCGAAACCCGCGCCCTTGGTCTCTTCCGCCAGTTTTGCGCGCTGGGCAGCGATCAATTCGTCCGGCACCCCGCTTGCGGAGCTGCCGACGGCAAGCGCGGCGCCGGACAGTGCAAGGGTGGAGAGGGCAGCAGCGATGAGAGCGGGCAGGGGTTCGAACATATCTTTTCCTGTTGAAAAGCGGTTACGGGTTGAACGGACGGGCGGCGGGCATGTCTTGCTGCCTTGGTATTTCGATTGTGTGAATGAAAATTTAATCCACCAGGAGCTGATCGCGCCAATTGATGGAAAAGCCGAGGCGCTTCGCAGCGCGGGCCGCTCCGCTGTGCTATACTGCGTGCCATCCTCAGCAGCATTGGGGCAAGGATATGAGGTCATCACGCGCCAGGCCGGGGCGCCGGGCGTTCTCCGGCGGACGGGCCATTCTGACCCTGCTGGCGGTGCTGTGGCTGGTGCCGGGGCCCGCGGGAGGAGACGAGCCGATGCCGAAGGGTCTGCTCTGGCAACGCAGCGGCCTGCCCGCCGTCTTCCCTTTGCAAATCAAGAGCCCCGAAGGGGACGGCTATTACCTGACCCTGCACGACCCAGCGACCGGCACCCCGGTGCTGGCCGCATTTGCCGGAGGAGGCACTTTCTTCCGTGTGCTGGTGCCGCCCGGCCGCTACCGGCTGCATATCGCGGCCGGCCAGGCCTGGCAGGGAGAGGACGCGCTTTTCGGGCCGGGCACTCGGCGCCTTGCGCTGGCGGAGGAGCTGGAGTTCGGCGTTCTTGGCGCAGGGATCAAGGGCGGGCATCTCGTCACCCTGAGGCAAGATGCGCCGGACGGGGTGCTGCGGGCGGAGGTGCAGCGGCAGTACATCTGCCAGACCGGCCGCATCGCGGTACGCGTGGGCAGCAGGACGCAGCCCGATTTTTCCGCCTTCCGCCTGCGCTCCACGCCGCGCCAGCGGCTGGGCCTGCACGGGCGCTGGGCGGTGCCCGCGGGACGGCTGCCGGAGCGTTTCGTGCTGGAGGCGGAGGAGGACGCGGACCGCCGGTTTGTGCGCTTCGGCATGAGGCAGCTCAACCGGGGCCCGGCCGCCCCTCCCGCGCGGCCGCCCGTTCCGCTGGAAGGGCGGTTTTCCCTGCACTCAAGCGTTTGCGGCTGAGAGCCCTGCCGACGGCGGCGCTCAGTCCCCGCCGCGCTCCGCGCTCAGCCGCTCGGCCTTCTTGCGCACAAGCACACTGCGCAGGTCGTGCATGGCGAGCAGCAGCGCGTCGGTCACCTCCTCCAGCTGTTCGGCCGAGGCGCGGCTGTTCGCCCAATGCGCAGTGAGGTTCAGATGGTCGATGGCGCGGTGAATGTCCTCCATGTCGCGCGCCGCCAGCGTCGCCGCGCGCGCCGCCATCCAGGCGCGGATCTCGGCCAGGTCACGGGGGCTCAACTGGCGCGGCCCGTGCGGCTTGATCTCGCCGTTGCGGATGTTCACCACCGCGATCTGGTCCATCTCGATCCGCCGCTGCCGGGTCTCGCTCTCGACCCGGAAGACAAAGGCGCCGTTCTCACGGACGCGGAAATAATACTCCGGCAGATCAGCGCCCATGCCTGTCCTCCCTCAGTTCAGCGCGGCGCAGAATTTCTGGATGCGGGTGCAAGCCTCGGTCAGGGCCTCGTCCGAGGTGGCATAGGACACCCGGAAGTTCGGCGAGAGGCCAAAGGCCGCGCCAAAGACCACGGCAACATCCGCTTCCTCCAGAAGGGCTGTGGCGAAATCCTCATCAGTTCCGATCACCTTGCCCGCGGGCGTGGTCTTGCCGATCAGCCCGGCGATGGAGGGGTAGACGTAGAAGGCGCCCTCCGGCGTGGGGCAGGAGATGCCCTCGATCTCCGACAGCATCGACACCACCAGGTTGCGGCGGCGCTTGAAGATCTCGGTGTTGGGCGCGAGGAACTCCTGCGTGCCGTTCAGCGCCTCCACCGCGGCCCATTGGCTGACCGAACAGGGGTTGGAGGTGGACTGCGACTGCACCTTGCGCATCGCCGCGATCAGCTGTTCCGAGCCTGCGGCGTAGCCGATGCGCCAGCCGGTCATCGCATAAGCCTTGGACACGCCATTGCAGGTGAGGGTGCGGTCATAAAGCCGCGGTTCCACCTGCGCGGGCGTGCAGAATTCGAACCCGTCGTAGGCGAGGTGCTCGTACATGTCGTCGGTCATCACCCAGACATGCGGGTGGCGCAGCAGCACATCGGTGAGCGCCTTCAGCTCCTCCCTGCTGTAGCCTGCGCCGGTGGGGTTCGACGGCGAGTTGAAGATGAACCACTTGGTCTTGGGCGTGATCGCCGCCTCCAGCTGATCGGCGGTCAGCTTGAAATTGGTCTGGATCGAGGTTTCAGCAATCACCGGCGTGCCGCCTGCCAGCAGCACCATATCCGGGTAGCTCACCCAGTAGGGCGCAGGGATCACCACTTCGTCACCCTCGTTCAGCGTCGCCATCAGCGCGTTGTAAAGCGTCTGCTTGCCGCCGCTGCCGACCGAAACCTGAGCTGGCGTGTACTCCAGCCCGTGATCACGCTTCATCTTGGCGCAGATGGCCTGCTTGAGTTCCGGGATGCCGTCGGGGGCGGTGTACTTGGTCTTGCCCGCGGCAATAGCCGCCACCGCGGCATCCTTGATGTTCTGCGGCGTGTCGAAATCCGGCTCCCCGGCGCTCAGCCCGATCACGTCGCGGCCGGCCGCTTTCAGCTCAGCCGCTTTTGCGGTCATCGCGATCGTGGGTGACGGTTTGACGCGAGAGAGTGTCTCGGACAGAAAAGACATAGGCTGTGCCCCGGTTTGTATGTTCCCTGGAACTGTCATAGGGTGCGCCCGGACAGCCTTCAAGCTGCATTGGCACAACGAATAGGAGAACGGACGATGGAACAGCAGGAAACGGACTGGTACGGCCCCGATGCAGCCACCTTCGGCGACCGCGTTGCCGCCGCCCGCGAAGCCGCGGGGATGACCCAGGCACAGCTGTCGCGCCGGCTGGGCATCAAGAAATCGACGCTTGCAGGCTGGGAACAGGACCTGAGCGAGCCGCGTGCCAACAAGCTGACGATGGTGGCCGGTGTCCTGAACGTTTCGATGTCCTGGCTGTTGACCGGCGAGGGTGAGGGCATGCCGGAGCCGCTTGATGGCGAGCTGGCAGCGAGCGATTTTGCCGGCATCCTGAGAGAGCTGCGCGACCTGCGCGGCGAGATGCGCAGCAACGCCGACCGCGCCGCGCGGCTGGAGAAGAAGCTGCGCACCCTGCTGAACGCTGCTGCCGAGCCCCAGGTGTAAGCGTGTCCGAGACCCGTGAGACCCGCTTGAAGCGGTTGCAGATGCGCTCGATGCGCCGCGGCATCAAGGAAATGGACATCCTGCTCTCTGCCTTTGCCGCGGCCAATCTGGCCGCGATGGACGATGCGCGGCTGGATCTCTATGACCGGCTGCTGCACGAGAACGACCAGGATCTCTACCAGTGGGTGACCGGCCAGTCGGAGCCCGCGGAAGGTTACCGCGGCCTTATCCAGGACATATCGCAAACCTACCAAAAATAATAAAATCCCAGCTTAACCGATTTTTCGGGAATTTTCCGCATTCTGTTCCTCGAGCAAATTCGAGTCGGAGATGCGAATGAGTATGGAAAAGCCAATCGGCCAGCAGGACCGCAAGGGGTTCATGACTGGCTACCTGGAAGCGCTCGCCCTGGTGGAGCGTCTTCACAGGCTGCTGCTGGATGTGATCAAGGACGAGTTCGAGCGCGTCGGCGTGCTCGAAATCAACGCGGTGCAGGCGCTGCTGTTGTTCAACATCGGCGATAATGAAGTCACCGCTGGCGAACTGAAAAGCCGCGGCTACTATCAGGGCAGCAACGTCAGCTACAACCTGAAGAAACTGGTGGAAATGGGCTACATGCACCACCAGCGCTGCGAGATCGACCGCCGTTCGGTGCGGGTGCGCCTGACCCCGCGCGGCCGGGAGATCCGCGACATCGTCTCGGCCCTTTTCTCGCGCCATGCGGAAGGGCTGGAAGGCAAGGGGGTGATTTCCTCCGAAGGGATCGAGGATATCACTGCTTCGCTCAAGCGCGTGGAGCGTTACTGGTCGGATCAAATCCGCTATATCTATTGAGAGCGCCTTTTGGGGCAGCCTGTCCCGGAAGGCAGCGCGGCAGCGGGCGAATCGCCGGGGGCCGCGGGAGGAGCAATCTACTCCACAGGTTCAAATGGGTGTACCGCCCGGGTCCGGTTTCGCGGGCCGCAGGTGTGAGGTTGCAGAAGTAACCGCCCACTTTTTCGCAAGTTTACCGGTTTCCCAAAATTGAGATCAGACACCGCAGCGCCCGCGAAGGCGGCATAGCGCGGCGCGATCTGCTGACGGCCAGCGGCCTTGGCCCGGACGTGCGGCGGGGCGGGCAGGGTTCTCCCGGCTGCGGCGGCCGTGTGCAGGCGCGCCATGTAGGCGTCAGATGGAATTGGGCCGCGCCCCTGTAAAACCTGGACGCGGCCTGTGCTCGTTTTTGGACGGTCGCTGCCTGGCCGTTTTGGCGGCAGGGTTGGGCGGTGCCGGGCGCCTTACCAGTGACCGGTGTTTTCCATGCTGGCCCAGGGTTCCTGCGGTTCCTTCCGCCCGCCGTTCTGCAGCAGCTCCACCGAGACGTTGTCGGGCGAGCGCACAAAGGCCATATGCCCGTCACGCGGCGGCCGGTTGATGGTAACGCCGTTGTCCATCAGGTGCTGGCAGGTGGCATAGATGTCATCCACCCCGTAAGCGAGATGGCCGAAATGGCGGCTGTCATCGGGCAGCGCATCGTCACCGTCCCAGTTGTAGGTGAGTTCCACCGGCGCCTCCTCCTGGCCCGGAGGCGCCATGAACACCAGGGTGAACCGCCCCTTCTCGTTCTCGTGGCGCTTGGTCTCCTTCAGGCCGAGAAGTTCATAAAAAGCCATCGACTTTTCCAGGTCCTTCACCCGGACCATCGTGTGCAGGTATCTGAGCGGCATGGGTGTCTCCATCTCGAGTCATCAGGACCGCCAGACTACCTGTCTGGCAGTCAGTGTCGAGCCGGTTCAAAACGCCGACTGAATACCGATGTTCACGCCGAAGCGGTGCGATTGATACAGGCCGATGTTGCTGTCCGTCTTGGCGCCGGAAACCCTGAGTGTCGGGTTGAAGCCGTAGTAACCGAGTTCCTTGAAGGTGAGCGACAGGTCCGCGGAGTATTTTTCATCGTGGCGCCCGTCCGGGCTGTGGGCGGAGACCGCGTAGTCCCGGTTGTAGGCCGCCACTCCAATGCGCGCGATGGCGCCGAGGATCGGCTTGCCGATCGTCAGTTGCGCTCTCAGCCCGGCTTCCGAGAACTCGTCCTCCGGGGAGGGGGAGTCGGACTTCGCCAGCGACAGCCCGGCGAGGATGGCGGCCTGACTGCCAAGGCGGAAACTGTAGGACACGTCCCCCCTCAGCGTGTCCTGGTCGCTGGTCATAACCCCGAACTGGCGGTCTCCGGAAACCCGGGCAGAAATCCGCCGGCCGCCCTCCAGCTTGTAACTCTGCCCCGCCGAAAGCCGCAGGAAGCGGGTGTATTCCTCGCCGCCGAACCAGGTCTGCCCGCCGTGAACGGCAACGCGGTATTCACCGCGCCGGTCCAGATTGAGACCTTTGTGGGCGTAGCCGGCCGTGTAGGAGCCGAAGGCAAAGTCGCTGCCCTTTGCCCCCGGCGCCTGCGCCCTGGCATCGCCCGACAGCGTGTAGGTGCGCAGGTCCGCCGACAGGGTCAGATCGTGCGCGCGGGTGGCGGTTTCCCTGAACCGGTAGCGGGTGCTGAAGCTGACCGCGTATTCGATCCCGGACAACGCCATCTGCGTGCCGCCAAGCTGAAACTCCGCGGGCCGGCCCAGCAGCGCTTCCGTCAGCCGGTAATGCAGGTAGGAGGTGCGCTCGCTCGACCCGTTATTGATGTTGGATTCGGGCGTGACAGACAAAGAAATCCGGTGCAGCCAGGGACTTGACGCACGGACATAGCGGAAATCGCGGATCGCGCGGCGCTGGAGTGTTTCGTTTGGCGCGTGGTGAACCGCGCGGCGCAGCCAGAACTGGGCCAGGGTCTTCTTGCCGTCCGAGGACAGGGCCTGCGCCATCAGCAGGGAGGCGGCGAATTTCTGTGCATCGTTTTCCGCCAGCCGCCAGGCCTGCTTTGCGGCGCGGCGCGCGTTCCGGAAACTGCCAAGTGAGCGTGCCGCCCGCGACTGGATGAGCAGGGCAGTGCGGTCCTTCGGGTCCCGCTGCAGCAGCGCCGCCGAAAACTTGTAGGCGTCCTGCGGGTTGCCCTGCCGCAGCGCGGCCGCCGCCGTCTCCCGGAATTGCGCCGGGGTGAGTTCGGCTGACGCAGCAGGCGCGTTGCCGGGCAGCACCGGCAGAGCCGGAACCAGCGCCGCCAGCGCCGCCAGGCGGAGGTATTTCCGCGGATCGGGCACGAGGGGTCAGTTGTCGTAGACGATGAAGCCGCCGGTTTCCCGCACGGTGTCCGCGGCCGGATCGATCGAATTCGTCACCACGACCACCCCGGCGATCTCCTCGGCATTGTCACCGGACACCACCGCGTAGTAATTCCCTGCCTCGTAAACCTGCACGGAGCCGCTGGAGTCGGTGTAGAAGCTGGTCAGAGTGCCCAGGATCTCGCCGTTGTCATCCAAGGCGCCAGGGCCGACGTCGAGCGACAGCACGGGAATCGAGGACAGACTCAGGCTGTTTTCCGAGTTGATGCGGCTCAGGACATCGCCGGTGATGTCATTACCGTTGACGTCGAAGATCCTGCGGTTGCTGAACTGGCCCTGCACCGCGCGGCCGCCTTGACCTGACGTGTCGTTGAAGTCGTCGAAATCGATAGCAATCTGCACGTCCGCCGTGGTGTACTCCAGCCCGCCGCTGCCGTTGAAATCGCGGATGCCGGCCATGGAACCGTTGTAGACCGCCTGTCCGGTCGCCGGCAGGGTGACACCGTTGTCGCGCTGGTAGATGAAACCGCCAAACCCATAGTCGACATATGAGCCGGTCCGCACGATGGCGAATTGAGTGTTGCCCGAAGTGCTGACGCCGTAGATGGCCCGGTGCGTGAACTGGTTGATCGGCGTGCCGCCGGTCGAGTCGGGATACTGGGCATCGGCCTCATAGACGGCAAAGGGGCCGAGGCTGCTGACGGCGGTGCCGCGCGCGTAGCCGTTGTCGCCGTCAAAGCCGAGGTTGTCCACGTTGAACGTGTCCGTAGCGGAGTCGTAGCTGATGTTGGTGGCGTAGCCGTCGCCCTCTTCGCCGCCGTCTGCCTCGGTGGGCTCGGACCGGAAGATGCCTGCTGAAGGGGTGGGCGACGCGGTGCCGGGGGGCGTTCCATCGCGGACGATCGGTGTGCCGGTATCGCCTCCGCCATCGCCGCCGTCACTGCCCGAGTCTTCCGCTTCGGTGAACGGGTTGCCGCCGCTGCATGCCGACAGGGCCCCCGCCACGGCGAGCCCCAGCCAAAAACGCCTCATCTGCCTCTACCTCAAATATCTTGTTGTTTGGCGGCACCTTCCGCGGGGGGTATGGCAAAGTCAATTGTGCAGGCGGCAATTCGGGAGGACCGTGGCGGATGCGCTACCGTTTTTTTCCGGGGCGGGCAGGCCGCCCGGTGCGGCGGAATTCCGGCTTGGCGGGCGCGGCGTCAAAGGCTATGCCGGGGCACCGGCCGAAGGCGAAACGGAAAGGGGCACTGATGCGGCAATATCACGACGCGCTGAAGCAGATTCTCGACCAGGGCGTGGCCTCGAGCGACCGCACCGGCACCGGCACACTGTCCTGGTTCGGCCTGCAGGCGCGTTACCCGCTGGCCGAGGGCTTCCCGCTGGTCACCACCAAGAAGCTGCACCTGCGCTCGATTATCCACGAGCTATTGTGGTTCCTCTCCGGCGATACCAACATCCGTTACCTCAAGGAAAACGGCGTCTCGATCTGGGACGAATGGGCCGACGAGAACGGCGATCTCGGCCCGGTCTACGGCCACCAGTGGCGCCGCTTCCCGCGGCTGGAGCCGCTGGCGGGGCACATGGGCGACGAACCGCTCTACCGTGCGGGCAGCGTCGACCAAATTGCCGGTCTGGTGGAGATGATCCGCAGGAACCCCGACAGCCGCCGCCTGATCGTCACGGCCTGGAACCCGGCCGACGTGCCCCAAATGGCGCTGCCGCCGTGCCATACACTCTGGCAGGTGCGCATCCTGGGCGGCAAGCTGCATCTGCAGCTCTACCAGCGCTCGGCCGACATGTTCCTCGGCGTGCCGTTCAACATCGCCTCCTACGCTCTGTTGCAGATGATGCTGGCGCATGTGACGGGCTATGAGCCGGGCGAATTCATCCACACGATGGGTGATGCACATATCTATTCCAACCACATGGAACAGGTGCGCCTGCAGCTGACCCGCACTCCCAAGCCGCTGCCGAAGCTGAGGATCAAGCGGCAGGTCAGCTCGATCTTCGACTTCCGCTACGAGGATTTCGAGATCCTGAACTACGATCCCGATCCGGCAATCAAGGCCCCGGTGGCGGTCTGAGCCCCGGGTTCACCAGCAATAAGACGGAGCAGGCGATGATCACCCTGATCGCGGCCCGGGCGCAGAATGGCGCCATCGGCAAGGACAACACCATCCCCTGGCACGCGCCCGAGGACCTGAAGGCGTTCCAGCGCGAGACCCTGGGCGGCGCTTTGATCATGGGGCGGAACACCTGGGACAGCCTGCCGGTCAAGCCGCTGAAGAACCGGCTGAATCTGGTGGTGTCATCTAACCCCGAAGCAGCGCCGCAGGTGCTGCCTTCGATAGAGGCCGCGGTGGCGGAAGCATACGCGCAAGGCTGCCGGCGCCTTTACGGCATCGGCGGCGAAGGCATCTACCGCGCCATGCTGGGCATCGCCGACCGCCTGCTGATCACCGAGGTCAGCATGACCGTGCCGGATGCGGATGCCTATTTTCCCGCGTTCACGCACAAAGATTGGCTCAGCACCGGCGAAACCGTGCTGCGGGCGGAAGACCCGGCCTGCGTGTTGCACGAATATCTGCGCCGCCGCGGTTAGAACCTAACGGCGCTGCCAGTCGCGCGGACCGCGGGCGTCTGCGCCCTTGCAGGCGCAGCGCGAGGGGTATGATGTCAGGAAGGTTTGAGTTCGCTAGCCATTTTGCGGCCGTCACGGCCTTCGGTCAGCTGGTAATTCACCTTCATGTTGTCAGCCAACCCGGCCATGCCGGATCGCTCAACCTGGGAAATGTGCACGAACACATCTTTGCCGCCCTCATCGGGCTCAATAAAGCCGTAGCCTTTGGTGGTGTTGAACCATTTCACGGTGCCACTTGGCATTTCCCGTGTCTCCTTCTACTTTGCACTTCGCCTTGGCGTGCCAAATGGGCGCGCACTGCCCCTCCGCACGCCTGCGTTGCGCGTGGCAAAGGGGCAGACGCCTTCGAGTTTTACACGGGTTTGCCAAAAATCAAGAAAAACTGGCGTATTCCACCATAAATTGTGAGCCGCCGGCGGCGGAAGACGGAGCGAGAATGAAGATCTATGGGCTGAAAAACTGCGACACCTGCCGCAAGGCACTGAAACAATTGCCAGAAGCTGAGTTTGTTGACGTTAGGGCAGAGGGCGTCCCGGCGCCGCTTTTGCAGGCGGCGCTCACGCAGTTTGGCGGCAAACTGGTCAATACACGCTCCACCACATGGCGCGGTTTGGATGAATCCGAACGCACGCGGCCGCCGCTGGAGCTGTTGCAGGCGCATCCCGCGCTGATGAAGCGGCCGCTCATCGATGCGGGCGGCACGCTCTGCCTCGGCTGGGACAAGTCCACCCAGGCGGCCCTTGGCGCGGGCTGAGCGCGTGCTTATCTCAGCGGTCTGAGCAGCGGGAGAAGAGACATGCGCAATGCGGCGCTGGTACTGGGAATCGTGGCGGGGCTCTTTGCCATGATCGTGGGGTTCGCGGGCTATGGCTATACCGCGGCGGTTGAGTATTTCGGCCCGGTCGAGGGGCTGGCCGGGCAGGTGGAGAATGTCCCGCAACTCCGGCTGATGGCGGTGCTGGCGCCGCTCTTGGCGATTGCGGGCGGCGCGATGGCTCGGGCGCGGGCGCTGTGGGGCGGGGTGCTGCTGCTGGCTTCAGCCGCGGCAATGTATGCGGGGTTCGGCTTCAACGTCTTTACCATCTTTCCGCTGAGTTTTGCGCTGGCGGCAGGCCTCTTGGCGCTGGCCGCGGGCAAACCGGACGAGCCCAAGGCGCATTTCTGAACCGGGCGCGGCCAGGTCCGCCATGAACGCCGCCACGAAAAAGGCGCCGCTGCCAGACGGGCAGGGCGCCTTTTGCTTGTCCCGCCCCGTGCCTCAGCCCTCCACGCGGCGGCTGATCAGCGCATCGAGCGAAAGCGCCCCCGCGCCGCGCACCACCAGATAGGCGAGCACAAACACCCAGAACAGCCGCTGGTCCAGGATTACACCGTCCGGAAAACGGTCGAACAGCGCGCCCAGCGTCTTGGTGTCGGTGGCGCCGTGGCCGAAGATGTCGGTGAGGGATTGCACCACGATGAAGCCGATCATGCAAAGCGCGGAGAGCCGGGTGAACAGGCCGATCACGATCAGGAGCGGCAGCAGGAACTCAGCATAGGTGCCCGCCAGCACAACCAGCGTGTGGAAGGCGCCGAACTGCGAGACATCATAGCCTGCCGCCTCCAGCTGTTTCGGGAAGATCTGGCTGTAGGCGCCGACCGAGGGCGTGAACAGCCCCGCCAGACCGCCGCCCAGCTTGGTCAGGCCGGAGTTCCAGAAATACACCAGCAGCGTCGCGGCAAAAACAAAGCGCGCGATGAGCGGCAGCAGCCGGTCTCCGGCCCGCGCGACGGGGGTGAAAACGGCGTGATGGAAGGATACAAGTGCGTGCATGGGGTTACCCTTCATTGGTCTCTGCGGAAGTATTCAGTACGGTGATCGCGCCGCCCTGCAGGAGCAGGGCCAGCGTGGCGCCAAGATCAAAGCCGGGGGTGTCCTCCGCAGCGTGGTCCAGCGCCGCGCCAAGGCTTTCTCCCGCCGTCAGCGCGCCGATCCAAGCGCCGCCGCCCGGCGGCAGCAGGGCGGGGGCTGGGTCGAATTCGGGCCGGGTGACCAGCACGTCCTGCCCACCCGCCTGCGGCTTGGGCGCGCCGGCCTCAGAGTTGTAGCGCCAGATCGCATGCAGCGGCCACGACGAGCGCAGAAGCTGCACCGCGGGGGCAAATTCCAGCGTCGCCGCCATCAGCGTTTCCGGCGCCATCGCGCCCAAAGTTTCCGGCGCGATGGGTATGGCATCACGGGCGTGATAGGCGCGGCGCAGCGCCAGCTCCAGCCGGGCCACATCGCCCAGATAGCCGAGGTGCGCTAGCTGCGGCATCGCCTCCAGAAAGGCGGGGAACTCCGCGCCGTAGAACATCATCAGCGGCGACGCGGGCGGATGCGCGCGCAGGTAGAGCCGCGCGATCCCGTCCATGTTTTCCTTGCCAAGCAGCTTGGCAATCACCGGGAAGGCGCTGTGCAGCGCCTCGCACAGGGAGACGGTCACGTTGTTGCGGTAGACGTCGAAGCGGCGGCCGGCGGGCCGGGCAAGGTGATCCTGCAAGCCCTCCGGCACCGACTGGCCGGGATCCATCAGGGCGCGGGTGAACTGGGACTGGGAGACGCTCATGCGGGCACCCTTTCCAGCGCGGCGGCCGCACGCGCGGCCTCCCCCGCGAGCACATCCCAGGCGGGCACGTCGTTGTCCCATTCGATCAGCACCGGCTTCGGGCCAGAGCGTGCCAGCGTGTAGTCCAGGAGCGTCCAGACTGGATCGGCCACCGGGGTGCCGTGGCTGTCGATCAGCAGCGGGCCGCCGCTGCCGTCCTCATCCTCGTCATGGCCGCCAAGGTGGATTTCGCCGGCCTGATCCAGCGGGAAGGCGTCGATATAGCCTTGGGGCGAAAAGCCGAGGTTGGTGGCGGAAACAAAGACGTTGTTCACGTCCAGTAGCAGCCCGCAGCCGGTGCGCCGCGCGATCTCACCCAGGAACTCCGGCTCGGACCAGGTGCTTTCGGAAAAGCTCAGGTAGCTCGAAGGATTTTCCAGCAGCATCTGCCGCCCGGCCGTCTCCTGCACTTCAGCGATGTGATCGCAGATTCGGGAGAGCGTCGCGCTGGTGTAGGGCAGGGGCAGCAGGTCGTTGTAGAAATGGCTGTCATGCGTGGACCAGGCCAGGTGTTCGGAAAAACTTGCAGGCTTGAGCCAGCCCATGAGGTGCTTCAGCCGCGCCAGGTGGTCTGCGTCGAGCCGGCCCTCGCCGCCGATCGACAGGCCAACGCCATGCACCGATATGGGAAAGCGTTCCGCCAGGTGGCGCAGCTGGGCCAGCGGACGGCCGCCGCCGCCCATGTAGTTCTCGGCGTGGATTTCCAGCCACTCAACCGCGCCCGGATTCGCCAGCAGATCGGAGAAATGCTGCGGCTTGTAGCCCACGCCCGGCGCGGCGGGCAGGTGTTTGCGTGCGGCGGCGTCCAGCATGGCGGCTCCTGTTGCGGTGTTCGCGGCAGATGCGGGGAGGCGGATGCAAAAAGGGCGGGAATTGCCGTCTCCCGCCCCCCTGTTGTACTTTCGCGCGCTTATGCGGGCAGGTCGCGTTCCAGCGGCTCCAGCGAGCCCTTGCGCTCCGAACCATCTGCGGTTTGCGGCAGTTCGATCTCTTCGCAGGTGCCTGCATCAACCAGGGTCCAAGCGTTGCCCTGATAGTCCATAGTCGAGGTGCCGGCGCAGGTGGTGCCGGGGCCTGCGGCACAGTCGTTCTGGCCGGCCAGCGAAACGCCGTAGCATTTTTCCTTGGTGCCCGCGGCAGCGGGAACGGCCGATGCGGCGGCCAGGGCGGCGGCAACGGCGCCTGCGACGGCCAGGGATTTTGCGGTGTTCGACATCTCGGTAAGTCCTTTTCGGTTTTGCTTGCGGTGTCGGGTATGACAGGGAAACCCTAGCGCGCAGTTTAAGCGAACTTAAGTCACGACCCTGTGTCTCACGCCCGTGTCAGCATATGTTATGGCAACTTGCGGCAATCGGGCGCGCAGGGGGCTGTTATCAGGCGGTTTTTCGCCCCTTCGTAACAAAACGGCCCCCGAGGGGGGGCCGCTAGATGCTGGAATGGCGGGAATTGTTACAGAAGATCCGGCGGGGTGGCCTCCGCGGCCAGCGCCTTTGTAACATTTTCAAGGCTTTCCACCTTGGTCTGCTTCTCGCCCAGGCGGCGGATAGAGACAGTGCGCTCTTCCACCTCGCGGTGGCCGACGGCGAGGATGACCGGCACCTTGCCCACGGAATGCTCGCGGACCTTGTAGCTGATCTTCTCGTTGCGGACGTCGGCCTCGGCGCGCACGCCGGCCTTCTTCAGCTCGGCCACGACTTCATGCACGTAGTCGTCAGCCTCCGAAGTGATCGAGGCGACCACAACCTGGCGCGGCGCCAGCCAGAACGGCAGCTTGCCCGCATGGCTTTCGATCAGGATGCCGATGAAGCGCTCGAAGGAGCCCAGGCAGGCGCGGTGCAGCATGTAGGGGCGGTGCTTGGCGCCGTCCTCGCCGATGTAATTGGCATTCAGACGCTCCGGCAGGTTGGGATCCACCTGGAAGGTGCCGCACTGCCAGACCCGGCCAATGGCATCGGTCAGTTTGAAGTCCAGCTTGGGGCCGTAGAAGGCGCCTTCGCCCGGGTCCAGCGTATAGGCGTTGCCGGTCTTCTTGATGGCGTTTTCCAGCGCTGCCTCGACATGGTCCCAGCTTTCTTCGCTGCCAACGCGTTTTTCCGGACGGGTGGCGAACATGATCTCAAATTCCTCGAACCCCAGATCCTTGTAAACTGAGGACAGGAAGTCGATAAACTTGGCGCATTCCGCCTCGATCTGCTCTTCGGTGCAGAAGATATGCGCATCGTCCTGGGTAAAGCCGCGCACCCGCATGATGCCGTGCAGCGCGCCCGAGGGCTCGTAGCGGTTGCAGGAGCCGAATTCGGCCATCCGCAGCGGCAGGTCGCGGTAGGATTTGAGGCCCTGGTTGTAGACCTGCACATGGCACGGGCAGTTCATCGGCTTCAGCGCGTTGATGGTTTTCTCACGCGCGTGCTCCTCGTCCACTTCGACGATGAACATGTGCTCCTGATACTTGTCCCAGTGACCCGAGGCCTCCCACAGCTTGCGGTCGACCACCTGCGGGGTATTCACCTCGACATAGCCGTCGGCGCGCTGTTTGCGGCGCATGTAGTTCTGCAGCTCGGTGTAAATGGTCCAGCCGTTCGGATGCCAGAAGATCTGGCCCGGCGCTTCTTCCTGCATATGGAAGAGGTTCATCTCGCGGCCCAGCTTGCGGTGGTCGCGCTTGGCAGCCTCCTCCAGCATGGTGAGGTGGGCCTTCAGCTTCTCCTTGCCGGTGAAGGCAACGCCGTAGATCCGCTGCAGCATGGCGCGCGAGCTGTCGCCGCGCCAGTAGGCGCCGGCAATGCTCATCAGCTTGAAGGCATCGCCCGGCAGCTGGCCGGTGTGCTGAAGATGCGGGCCGCGGCAAAGATCCTGCCAGTCACCATGCCAGTACATCCGCAGCGGCTCATCGCCGGGAATGCTCTCGATCAGCTCGACCTTATAAGGCTCATTGTTGTCGGTGTAATGCTGGATCGCGCGGTCGCGCTCCCAGACCTCGGTGCGGACCTCATCACGCTTGTTGATGATTTCCTTCATCTTTTTCTCGATGGCGCCGAGATCTTCGGGGGTGAAGGGCTCAGCCCGGTCGAAGTCGTAATACCAGCCGTTCTCGATCACCGGGCCGATGGTGACCTTGGTGTCGGGCCAGATTTCCTGCACTGCGCGCGCCATCACATGGGCAAGGTCATGGCGGATCAGCTCGTTGGCCTGCACCTCGTCCTTCATGGTGTGGATGGCGATAGCGGCGTCATCTTCGATCGGCCACTGCAGGTCCCAGTGCTGATCGTTGACGGTGGCGGAGATGGCCTTCTTGGCCAGCGAGGTGGAAATGCTGGAGGCCACCTGCGCCGGGGTTACGCCCGCGTCATAGGATCGTGCATTGCCATCGGGGAAGGTGAGAGAGATTTGGGCCATGGTCTGGCTGCTCCTCGTCGGTTTGGCGCCCACAGAACGCCCGGTTGCGGGTTTGTGTCTGGGCGCTATGTGAAGCCCGGGCGCGGGCAAGTCAAGCCGGGGGAGGCCAGAGGACGGCGGCAACTGGACTTTTCCGGGAGCCGGCCGGCGGCGGCGCGGCGGACGCGGCCGAGGCGCGCAACGGGCAGCGCCATGCGGTGTTGCTGTCGATGACCAAGGCCGCCGGCAGGCTGATTGGCCCCAAGCCAGGGCTGAGCTGAATGCCGGCGGGCGCAGTGTGCGCTTCGTCTTCATCGCCGCCCTGGTGCCGCTGCGTGAGCCGGGGGCGCTCTTGCCGCAGGTGATCCTCGCGGGCTGGGTTGCGCGGTGGAAGCGGTGCTAACGGGCCCGGGCGGGCGGTTCGGCGATGCAGGGCGCGGCGGCGGCGATTGCGCTGGTGGCGCTGCCGCCTGAAGGCTGGGCGGCGGGGCTCGCGGTCTGCCTGGCGCCCATGGCGCTCGCCGCATTGCCCGGAGCGCCGGCGCTGGAGGAGGCGGAGGGCGGCTGAGCCGCCGGTAAACCATTGCAAACGGGGTTTTCCTGCCGTGCGGAACAGGGCACTCTGGCGCGGTGATTGCAACCGAGGACGCCATGACCAAACCCGAATACCTCGACACGCCCGATGGGCGCCGCATCGCCTACCACCGCAGCGCAGGGCAGGGGCCCTGGGTGGTGTTCCTTGGCGGGCTGAAATCCGACATGGAAGGCACCAAGGCGGTGCATCTGGAAGCCTGGGCCAAGGCCCGCGGCCAGTCATTCCTGCGGTTCGACTATTCCGGCCACGGCGAAAGCTCAGGGCGATTCGAGGAGGGCTGCATCGGCGACTGGCACGAGGACACGCTGGCCGCGGTCAACGCGCTGACCGAGGGCGAGGTGGTGCCCGTCGGCTCCTCCATGGGCGGCTGGCAGGCGCTGCTGCTGGCGCGCGCGATGCCGGAGCGGATCAAGGGCATGGTCACCATCGCCGCAGCCCCGGACTTCACCGAGGACGGCTATTGGGCCAATTTCTCGGACAGCCAGAAGGCGCAGCTGGAAAGCCAAGGCTATGTTGAACTGCCCAGCGACTACATGGAGCCCTACCACATCAGCAAGCGGATGATCGAGGACGGCCGCAAGCGGCTGGTGCTGCGCTCGCCGCTGTTCCTGCCGTTCCCGGTGCGCGGCCTGCAGGGCACCGCCGACACCGCCGTCTCCACCGAGACCGCACTGCGGCTGATGAGCCATGCCACTTGCCCCGACATGCGGCTGGCGCTGGTCAAGGACGCCGATCACCGCTTCTCGGACCCGGCCTGCCTGACGATGATCGAAACCGCGGTGCGTGAGGTGCTGGGCGAAGTCTGACACCGGGGCGGCAGGCTCCATGTTCGCGCATTGGTCCGCGTTCACATGAGTGCTATCCTTCGCGCAGCTTTCAACCAGGGAGAATCCCACGATGGAACAGCGGGTAAGCCTGATCACGCTGGGCGTGCCGGACACGGCGGCCGCCGCGGCTTTCTATGAGGCGCTGGGCTGGCGGCGGGCGCAGAGCCCGGACGGGGTGGTGGCTTTTGATCTGCTGTCGCAGACGCTGGGGCTTTATCCGCTCGATGCCTTGGCCGAGGACATCGGCCTGCCGCCTTCGGCACTGGGTGCGGGTGCCATGACGCTCAGCCACAACACCCGCAGTCAGGAGGAGGTGTCAGAACTGCTCGCCGCCGCCGAAGCCGCCGGCGCGGAGATCCTGAAGCCCGCGCAGGATGCGTTCTGGGGCGGCCACCACGGCTATTTCCGCAGCCCCGACGGCCACATCTGGGAGATCGCCTTCAACCCGTTTTCCACCCTCGGCACCGATGGCGCCTTTTGCTGGAACGGTTACTGACCGTGGCGCGCCGGCGGCAGCTGCATTAAAAAATGCCTCTTATGCGCTGATTTTATTGTCGGCTTCCGCCCGCGGCCTGCACAGTTGAAAGGCAGGCAGACCGCGAGGGCAGGCAATGGGGCAGACGCAACAACCAGGCCAGGAACCTTTGGTGCTGCTGCCGGGCATGATGTGCGACGGGCGGATATTCGAGCCCCAGGTCAGGACATTTTCAGGCAGCATGCCGGTCATGGTGCTGCCGCTGGCAGGTGGTGGCACGGTGGAGGAGATCGCCTCCCGCATGCTCGCCAACCTGCCGCCGCGCTTTGCGCTGGCAGGGCAGGAGATGGGCGCGATCCTGGCGATGGAGTTGGTCCGCCGCGCGCCGGACCGGGTGACCCGGCTCTGCCTGATGGCGGCGACGGCCCTGGCCGACACGCCGCAGCAAGCCGCCGACCGCGAGCCGCTGATCATCGCCGCCCGCACCGGCCGTCTGCAGGACGCCTTGCAAGCTACCCTGCCGCCGGATGTGCTGGCGCCGGGGCTGCGGCGGCTGGAAGTGCTGGAGATGTACTGCCGGATGGGTCTGGAACTTGGCCCAGAGCTTTACGAAAGCCAGACCCGTGCCTTGCAGCGGCGGCCCGATCAGCAGGCGGTATTGCGCCGGGTGAAAGTGCCGGCGCTGGTGCTCTGCGGGGCACACGACCGGCTGACGCCGGTGGCCAAGCACGAACTTCTGGCGCAGCTGATCCCCAGCGCCCGGCTGGAGGTGATCGAGGATGCGGGCCACATGCCGGTGCTGGAACAGCCCGAGGCGGTGAACCGAGCGCTGCTAAGCTGGCTGGCCGAGCCGCCCGTTGAGGCTGGCCTCCGCCTGCACTGACGTTTCAGCGGTAGAGCGGCGCACGCTCTTCCTTGCTCAAGAGATGCACCTCTGCCACCGGCTTTCCGGTCGCCGCATCGAAGAAGGGCGACTGCCGCCAGCGCCCCGACAGCCGCGCCGAGAGCATCCGGCTCAGCACCCCCCAGGCCATCACGCCCGCGCCCTTGGTGCGCGGCGGCTTGCCGGACTGCGGGATGAAGGCCTCCGCCCGGCGCTTGCCCAATGGGGCCTTGTCCTGAAACAGATCCGCGCGCATGCCGGCAAAGGGCAGCCCGGGCCAGGCCAACGTATTGGCAAAAGGCGTGCCGCAGCAGGCGGCATACCAGCGCAAGGGCCCGCGCGGCCCCAGCCGGATCGCTTGCAGATGTTCCGCCCCTTGGGTGATCGTGATCGCATCGGGGGCCAGCTGGAACAGGTCGACGGGTTCCGGCGCCTGGTCCGGCTGGCCGTGGTAGAGCTCGTTGGCGCGGCAGTCGGCGCAGTGGCAGGCGATGCGCGTGCCCGCCTTTACGCCCAGCGCCGAAACATGTCCCGCCAGCGCGCCGCAGCGGCAGGAGAATGCCAGCCCCTCCGCCGCCATCGGATCAGGCGGCCGTGTTGCTGTTGGCCGGCCGGGTGCGCACGGCCTTGCGGCTGTTGGCGTTCATGAAGTCGATCACCAGCGGCCGGATGTTGTCACGCCAGCTGCGGCCCGCAAAGATGCCGTAATGGCCCGCGCCGGGCTCCACGTGGCTTGCCTTCTTCTCCTCCGGCAGGCCGGTCAGCAGGTTGAGCGCGGCGACGCACTGTCCGGGGGCGGAGATGTCGTCCTTGGCGCCTTCGACCGTTTTCACCGCGACGTCGGTAATCTTGCCGATATCCACCTTGTGGCCGTTCACGACGAATTCGTTACGGGCGATCTCGCGGTTCTTGAAGACGCGTTCCACCGTGGACAGGTAGAATTCCGCGGGCATGTCCATCACCGCCAGGTATTCGTCGTAGAACCGGTTGTGGGCGTCATGGTCCGTGGCCTCGCCGCGCGACACCCGCTGGATCTGGTCCACGAAGGCCTTGCTGTGGCGTTCGCCGTTCATCGACATGAAGGAAGCAAGCTGCAACAGCCCGGGATAGACCATGCGGCCCACGCCCTTGTACTTGAAGCCAACGCGCTGGATCATCGTCTCTTCCAGCTGGCCCATGGTGACGCGGCGGCCGAAATCGGTGACCTCGGTGGGGCTCGCGTCCGGGTCGACGGGGCCGCCGATCAGCGTCAGCGAGGAAGGCTGCGCCTTGGGGTCCTGCTCCGCCAGGTAGGCGGTTGCCGCCAGCGTCAGCGGCGCCGGCTGGCAGACCGCGACCACATGGCTGTCGGGGCCCAGCTCGCGCATGAAGTCGACGAGGTAGAGCGTGTAATCCTCGACATCGAACTTGCCGGCCGAAACCGGGATGTCGCGGGCATTGTGCCAGTCAGTGACATAGACCTCGCAGTTGACCAGCAGGCTTTTTACGGTGGAGCGCAGGAGCGTCGCGTAGTGGCCCGACATCGGGGCCACCAAGAGCACCTTGCGCGGCTGCTCCTCGCGGCCGCTGACCCGGAAATGGAGGAGATCGCCGAAGGGCTTCTCCATCACGGTCACGATGTCGACGAGATGGTCCCTGCCTTCCTCGCCGGTATAGGTGTGGATGCCCCAGTCAGGCTTCGCAACCATGCGCTGATAAGTGCGTTCGGTCACTTCACCCCAGGCCGCCATCCAGCTGAGCGCCGGATTTGGCAAGGCCGCAAAAATTGGATAGGATGCCATGGAAAGCGCGGTAGCCCCCAGCCATTGGTTGGTGTTGCGGACCGTTTCCATCAGGTCGTAGGTCATCATGTATCGCATGCTCGCCTCCAAGGAACTCCGCACCGGCGTTAAGGGGCCGCAAAAATCGGAAAACTGGATCAATCGCAGCTTTGCCCTGAAATCAGCAGATGCGTATTCTGCGTAGCAGAAAGCCTATGGGGGATTTTTTTAAATGACAACAAGTGAAGAGCTCAGCGCTGTACCCAACCCCGAGCAAGTTGAAAAGCTTAGGGAAAACATGACACGCGTGGAGGAGCTCTCCAAGCGGCTGGTCACGGTGATGGCCCAGAAGGCCCCGCATGACCCCGCTTTGGACGCTCCGAATCAAGAGCTTTTTGCACGCGCAGCAACGGCCTACTGGGCTGAAGCGCTGCAAAACCCGGCCAAACTGATGGAGCATCAGGTCGAGTACTGGAGCAAATCGGTGATGAACTTTGCCGAGGCGCAGCGCGCCCTGGCCGCCGCCGGAGAGGAGGCCGCGGAGGGCGGGCCCGCGGATCCGCGCTTTGCCAACCCGCTTTGGCACAGCAACCCATATTTCAACTACGTCAAGCAGCAGTATCTCACCAATGCCGAAGCCATCCGCGAGGCAGTGCAGACGGCAAGCGATCTGGAGGGCAAGGACAAGCAGCGGCTGGGCTACTTCGCCGAGCAGATCATCGAGATGATGTCGCCCACCAACTTCCTGCCCACCAACCCGGATGCGCTGGAGCGCGCGGTGGAGACCGAGGGCCAGTCGCTGATCGACGGGCTGGAGAACCTGGTCTCCGATCTCGAGGCCAACAACGGCGAGCTGGTGGTGCGGCTGGCGGATGAGAACGCCTTCGAGCTGGGCGGCAATATCGCGACCACGCCGGGCGATGTGGTGTTCCGCAACCGGATGATGGAGCTGATCCAGTACAAGCCGGTGACCGACACTGTGCATGAAACCCCGATCGTGCTGTTTCCGCCCTGGATCAACAAGTTCTACATCCTCGACCTGAAGGCGCAGAACAGCTTCATCAAATGGGTGACCGAACAGGGCTACACGCTGTTTGTGGTGAGCTGGGTCAACCCGGACGACAGCTATGCCGAGGCCGGGCTGGAGGATTATATCGAGGAAGGATTCCTGACCGCGATCGACACGGTGAAGGAGATCTGCGGCGTGCCCCAGGTGAACACCGTCGGCTACTGCATCGCCGGCACCACGCTGTCGCTCACCCTGGCGCTGCTGAAGAAGCGCGGCGGGAAGCCGGTGAAATCTGCCACCTTCTTCACCGCGCTCACCGATTTCGACGACCAGGGCGAGTTTACCCCCTTCCTGCAGGACGACTTCATCGACGGGATCGAACGGGAAGTCGAGGACAGCGGCCTCTTGCGCTCCTGGATCATGGCGCGCACCTTCTCCTTCCTGCGCTCCAAGGACCTGGTCTATGGACCGGCGGTGAAAAGCTACATGATGGGCCAGACCCCGCCCGCCTTCGATCTCCTGTACTGGAACGGCGATGGCGCCAACCTGCCGGGGCGGATGGCGATGCAGTACCTGCGCGGCCTGTGCCAGCGCAACGAGTTCGCCCGCGACGGCTTCAAGATCCTGGGCGAGACGCTGCATGTAAGCGATGTGGACGTGCCGCTGTTCGCCGTCACCTGCGAGACCGACCACATCGCGCGCTGGAAGGACTGCTACCGCGGCGTGCAGCAGATGGGGGCGCGCAGCAAGACCTTCGTGCTGTCGCAGTCGGGTCATATCGCGGGCATCGTGAACCCGCCCAGCCGCAACAAATACGGCCATTTCACCAACGGCGACCTCGATGCCGGTCCGGCCGCCTGGCAGGAGGGCGCGGAGTTCCACGAAGGCTCCTGGTGGCCGCGCTGGGAAGCTTGGCTGAAGAAGCGCTCCGGCAAGCAGGTGCCCGCCCGCGAGGCGGGTGATTCTGGCTTCCCCGCGCTGGAGCCGGCCCCTGGCAGCTATGTGAAAGTGAAGGCAAGCCGCTGATTTCTCTGCCTTTGCGAAGTTTTTCTGCACCGCAGCAACAAAATCCTTGAAATGCTGCGGTGCAGCGCTCATATTCGGTTCAGACGACAAAAGCAGGATGGTCCTGCTGCAGCTTTCTGAGGAATTAGAACTATGGCAAAGACCCAAGACTTCACCGCGATGATGAAAGACTTCATGGGCGCCTTCCCGGTCGACACCAAGGCAATGGAAGACGTGTTCAAGAACACCGCCGCCCTGAACGAAAAACTCTCCGCTGTTGCGCTGGACGCGGCCGGTAAATCGGCCGAAATCTCCAGCAAGTGGACCAAGGAAACCCTGGCCAAGCTGGGCGAAGTATCCAAGGTCAAGGAAGACCCGGCAGACTATGCCAAATCCGCAACTGACTTCGCGTCGGCCTCCGCCGAAGTGGCCGCCGAGAACATGGCCGCCTTTGCCGAAGTGGCAAAGAAGGTCCAGATGGACACCGTCGAGCTGATGATGTCGGCAGGCAAGGACTTCAGCGAGGAAGCCTCCGCTGCGGTCAAGAAGGCCACCGCCGAGGTGAGCACCGCCGCCAAGAAGTCCGCTGCTGCCAAGTAAGGCGCCAGCAGGAAACGTCCGCGATCGGGTTCCCGCTCTCCTCCCTTCGGAGCCGGATCGTGAAGAAGGGCAGGCCGCAAGGCCTGTCCTTTTGCATTTGGAGGGGGGCTATTCCGGCAGCCCGGCCCGGCGCAACCCGTCGCAATAATGCGAAAGGTCGCCGGGATTTGCGCAGGGCAAGACGCGGGCAATGCGCCGGATGGTGGTGCCCGGGGCGGCCTCCAGGATCCGGCGCCGTTCGGCCGCGGCGTCTGCCGCGTGACCCAGCTGGCCATGGCAGGCGGCCGCATGCCAATGCGGGGCCGGGAAGTTGGGATAGAGCCCGATTGCCTTCTTCAGCGGCAGCAGCCCGGCCTCGTAGCGCCGCTGCATGTATTGCGCCAGTCCAATGAACCAATAGTAGTAGCTGGGGTGGAAGGGGTTGGCGGCCACCGCCTTCGCCAGTTCCTCCAGCGCCCGGCCCGGCTCGCCGCAGCATATGCGGTACAGCGCGTGAAAGGCGTGAGTGTCGCCATCGTTCGGATTCAGCATCAGCGCGCGGTTCAGATACGCCCCAGCCAGCGCCAGGCCGCCGTCGAACAGGCAGAGCACCCCAAGCCGCCGCTGCACCACCGCATCCAGCGGATCCAGCCCGGCGGCGCGGCGCAACAGCGGCAGCGCCCGCCCCAGCGTCTCCCGGCGTGAGCGGCCCCAGCCGCTCATCCATTCCGCTAGATAAGTGAGCGCCGCACCGGCAAGAGCGGCCGCATTGTCCGGATCGGCCTGGCTGGCGCGCTGGTAGAGCGTGCGGCAGCGCCGCAGCGCCTGCGGTGAGTCCAGCACCACCGATTTCGCCATCACCGCCAGCTCCTGCGCGCTCAGCCCGGCCAGGCCGCCGCCGCCACGCGCCAGCACCCGCTGCCCCGCCAGCCGGTCCAGCTGCCAGGTCAGGGTCTGCACGATTGCGCCGGCCAGTTCGTCCTGCAACGCAAAGAGATCGCCTTCGGCGCGGTCGTAATGGGCATTCCAAAGGGTGATGCCGCTCCTGCCGTCGATCAGCCCGACGGTGACACGCAGCTGGCCCGGCGCCCGCCGCACCCGGCCTTCGACCACGAAGCGCACCCCCAGTTGAAAGGCCGCCAGTGCTGCGGGCAGGGGCCGTGGCACCCGGGCGGCCGCAGCACTGCGCGCAATCACCCGCAGCTGGCGGAAACGGGAGAGGCCGATGATCACGTCCTCAGTCAGCCCGCTGCCCAGTCCGCCGCCCGCCCCTGAGCCCGCCCCTGTGCCTGCGGCCTCTTCAGCACCCTGCGCATCCGCCTCGTCGGTGAAGGGCAGCACCGCCACCGACATTTCCATACCCGGCGGGGTGGCGAAATGCTGCGGCTCAGGCGCCGCGACCGCGCGCCAGAGCCGCTCTCCCGCGGGCCCGCGGCCCGGACGCCGCGGCTGGAAGCGCGCGCCGCAGTCGCCTTCCGCCTGCCGGCGGACCGCGTCGGAGACCAGGACCTCGCCCGCTTCGGCCAGCCGGTGCAGATCCCGCGCGGTGCGAAGAGGGCCCGTCACGGCGGACTCCCCGGCCTGCATGCCGCGCGCGGCGCTGTGGATGGCGATGGCGCAGCGGCCGCGCGGTCCGGGCGGGGCGGACTCGTCCCCCAGGCGAAGCATCTCCAGCGCTGCGTTAACGGCCTGCAGCGCAGTGGGGAAAGCGGCTGCCAGCCCCGGCCCGTCCGGTGCCAGCAGATGGCCGCGATGCTGGCGGGCAATCGCCCTCAGCTGCGTTTCCGCCGCAACAGTCCAGCCGCCCGGGGCCCCGGCAGCCGCCGCGCTCCCTGCTGCAGCTGGCGCCGGCGCTGCAATCAGGATCGCGGCCGGGCGCACTCTGTCCCTTTGGTCAGCCATTCTTCCGCCACCAAAAATTTCACTGGGCCAATGCCCCACTATACCACGGCTGGCGCAATTCCCTGTGTCACTCGCGTATCGATTTGGATATTCCGCACCGCAGGAGGTACGCCAGACGGCACCAAAGCCCCGCCGCGCACAAAACCTGCGCCGCGCCGCGTCAGGCTTTTCTTTTGTTCTGCACTGGCATAGGCTTTGCTGCGTTGCATCATGGCCGGGGAGGAAACCAATGGCGGAACAAGACAAGCCACTGCTGATCAAACGCTATGCGAGCCGCCGACTCTACAACACCGAGACCAGCGATTACGTCACGCTGGAGGATATCGCAGGCTTCATCCGCGACGGCCGCGAGGTGCAGATCGTCGATCTGAAAACCGGCGACGACCTCACCCGGCAATATCTGCTGCAGATCATCGCCGAACATGAAAGCCGCGGCGAGAACGTGCTGCCAGTCAATGTTCTCAATGACTTGGTGCGCAGCTACATGGTGCCGGGCGGCGGCGTGATGCCGCAATTCCTGCAATCCTCCTTCGACATGCTGCGCGAAAGCCAGGCCAAGATGATGGAGAACATGAGCGCCATGAACCCGATGTCGCAGATGCCGGGGTTTGAGGCGATGAAGGCGCAGCAGGAGGCGTTTCTGAAGGCGATGACCGGCGCCTGGCCGGCCGCAGAGCAAGGCGGCAAGCCCGAGAGCGGCGAGGAATTGGACGAGATCAAGAAGCAGCTCGCCGCACTGCAGGAAAAACTCTCCAAGATGAAATGATCCGCCCGGCTGCGGCCAGCTGCGGTGCAACCTCCGGACCATGAAAGAGCCCCGCCAGGACACCCGGCGGGGCTTCTTATGTGAAGGGTGACGCGTTTGATGGCCGCCGGCGCAGGACAAGGCCGCAAGACCGCCGCGCATCGCCGGTGTGCGCCAACGCGGCGGCGATCTGGTTGAGGCTCGGCGGTCCCTTGGCAAGAAGTACGGATCTGGCCGGGATTAACTGCCAGTTGGACCCGTTGGTTCGCTCCCGCGCGCGCCGTCGGCGCACGGCTTGTTGCTTGGGGCTAAAGCAGCTTTGCCCGCGGCAATCGCCGGCCTTCGCCCCGTGATCAACAGCCGTTCAAGTCAGGCAGCCGCCTGGTTCTTGGTCTCCTCGGCCGCGGCCAGCAGGATGTCCGCGATCACATCCAGCTCCGCACGGCTGAGCCGCACCGGCAGGCGCACGTCGCAGGCCTTCATCAGCATCGCGCGGGTCTGCGGCAGCTCTTGCGGCTCGGGCAGGAACTGCCAGTTCCAGAACGCCCGCGCATTGTCCGCTGACAGCCCGAAGACCTGCACCTTCACGCCCTTGGCGGCGGCCGCCGCTGCAAAGCCGCGGATATCGGCCTCATCCATGCCGGCGAGGTTGAACTGGATCGAATCCGGCGCCCGGAGTTCCGGCGCCAGCGGCGCGGGCACGTCGAACCAGGCGCAGGCATTCAGCCGTTCCGCCACATAGTCATGGTTGGCCAGCCCGGCGCGCACCCGGTGCGCCAGTTCGGGCAGCTGCGGGCGGATCACCGCGGCCGACAGGTTGCTCATGCGCAGATTATAAAGCGGCAGCCGGTTCTGCCAGCGTTCGAACGCGACCGCCAGCGCAGGGCAGGGGGCGCCATCCGCGGCCTGGTGCTTCTGCCAGTTGTGCTCGTAGGCGCCCGACATGATCACCGCGCGCGCCACCAGATCGGCATCATCTGTAATCAGGATGCCGCCTTCGCCCGCGTTCACCATCTTGTAGGACTGGAAAGAAAAGCAGCCCACACGTCCCAGCGTGCCGATATTGCGCCCGTGCCAGGTGGTGCCCAGCGAATGCGCCGCGTCTTCGACCACCGGGATGCCGCGCGCATCACACAACGCCAGGATCGCGTCCATGTCCGACGTATGGCCGCGCATATGGCTGATGATCACCGCTTGCACATCCTTCAGCCGGGCCTCGAAGTCCGCCATGTCGATGCGGTAGTTTTCCCCAACTTCGCAGAGCACCGGCACGCAGTCCGCATGCACCACCGCTGACGGCACCGCGGCAAAGGTGAAGCCGGGGATCAGCACCCGCGCGTCGCGCGGCAGTCCAAGTGCCTTCAGCGACAGGAAGAGCGCCGCCGAGCAGGAGGAGACCGCAAGCGCGTATTTGCTGCCCAAGAGTGCTGCAAACTCCTGCTCCAAGAGCGTGACCGGCGCGTTCTCCGGCGCGGTGTAGCGGAACAGATCCCCCGATTGCATCAGCGCGTCAATCGCTTCGCGGGCGGCTGCGGGGATGGGTTCGGCGTCATGCACATTGGGGGGAAGCTGCATATTTCAAATTCCTGAATAGTTACTTCCAGAAACCTAAAAGGACGGCGCGCGCTTGCCAAGAGGTGAGGCGCCGCCGCGGGCGCCCATAGGCGAAATTTCACAGAAGCGTTGCGGAAGGCGCGGCTTCTGGGGCCGCGAAGCGCTCAGATCCCCAGCCGGTCGCGCAGGGCAAACCAGGTCATCGCCAGCACCAGCAGCGGCGAGCGCATCCGCCGCCCGCCGGGGAAGCGCGGCGCGGGCACCCGGGCCATAGTGTCGAACCCCGCGGCCTCACCCTGCACCGCGAGCGCTATCAGCTGGCCCGCATGGGTGGCGGTGCCGACACCATGGCCGGAATAGCCCGAGGCCGACAGCACATTGGGCGCGAGCCGCGCCAGATAGGGCATCCGCTTCATGGTGATACCGAGGGTGCCGCCCCAGGCATAATCCACCCGCACGTCCTTCATATGCGGGAAGATCTCCTGCATCGGCTTGCGCACCACGGCTTCGATAGCGTCGGGGAAGCGGTATCCGTAGCTCTCGCCGCCGCCGAACAGCAGCCGTTTGTCATGGCTGAGCCGGAAGTAATTCACCACGAACTTGCTGTCCGCCACGGCAACATCGCGGGTCAGCACCCGCGCGGCCTCCGCGCCAAGCGGCTCGGTCGCCACGATAAAATTGTTGATCGGCATCACCCGTGCCGCGACCTGGCCGCTGAGCCCGCCAAGATAGCCGTTGCAGGCCAGGATCAGATGCTCCGCAGTCACGCGCCCGCCCTTGGTGCGCACCCGCACCGGTGAGCCATCCGCGATTTCCAGCACCTCGCTCTCCTCGCAGATCCGCACCCCGGCCTTGGCGGCGGCGCGGGCGAGGCTCAGCGCGTAGTTCAATGGGTGCAGATGGGCCGCGCCATGATCCAGAATGCCACCCTTGTAGGCGGCCGAGGGGCACATCGTGTGGCAGGCCTCGGCGTCCAGCAGCTCGATTTCGCCGTAGCCGTAGCGGTCCTGCAGGTGGCGGCCATAGCTGTGCAGGTCCTCAGCCTCGCGCGTGGTGAAACCGGTCCAGGCGACGCCCGGTCTCAGGTGGCAGTCCACCCCGTGCCGCGCGATCAGCGATTTCACCAGATCCTTGGCTTCCTCGCCCAGCTGCCAGAGTTTTGCCGCCTCGGGCGCGCCCATCAGCGCCTCCAGCCCCTCCTGGTCCATGCGCTGGCCGCTGCCCAGCTGGCCGCCATTGCGGCCCGAGGCGCCGAATCCCACGCGCTGCGCCTCCAGAAGCACGACGCGCATCCCGGCTTCCGCCAGATGCAGCGCCGCCGACAGCCCGGTATAACCCGCCCCCACGACGCACACATCCGCCGTCACCTCTCCATCCAGCGCCGGAAACGGGTCCAATGGCACGGCGGTCGCCGCATACCAGCTTTCGGGGTACTGCCCCTTGCGGTCATTGGCATAAAGCAGGTTCATCGCCATCGCACAGCTCTCCCGGACGCGGGGTGCGCTGGGAAGGCGCTCCCGCTCGTCATCTTGCTTTAAATACTCAATTGCCCGGGCACCGCGGCCAGGCACAGTGCCGGAGTTTCCGGACGCCGCCAAAACGCCCCTAGACGTTCAGCAGCAGATGCTCCCGCTCCCAGGGCGAAATTACCTGCAGGAACTCCTCGTACTCCGCGCGCTTGACGATGGAATAGACCCGGGCAAACTCCGGCCCCAGCACCTCATGCAGGGCAATTGCCCCGTCGAACAGGTCCAGCGCCTGGCCCATCACTTGCGGGATATCGCCGTCGCCCTCATAGGCGTCGCCCTTGAACTGCTTGCGCGGGCGTTCCTCGCCGGCCAGGCCGAGGTAGCCGCAGGCGAGCGACAGCGCGATGCCGAGGTAGGGGTTGCAATCCATGCCCGCGATGCGGTTTTCCACCCGCCGGGCTGCGGGCCCCGACAGCGGTACCCGGATACCGGTGGTGCGGTTGTCGCGGCCCCATTCCAGATTGATCGGCGCGGCGTGGTCCTTCACGTAGCGGCGGTAGGAGTTCACGTAAGGCGCCATCACCGCCAGCCCCGCGGGCAGGTGGTTCTGCAGGCCGGCAATGAAATGGTAGAAGGCATCCGTCTCACCGCCCTGGGGGCCGGAGAAGATGTTCTCGCCGGTTTCCATGTCCAGGATCGAATGGTGGATATGCATGGCCGAGCCAGGCTCGTTCTCGATCGGCTTGGCCATGAAGGTGGCAAAGCAGTCATGCCGCAGCGCCGCCTCGCGGATCAGCCGCTTGAAGTAAAAGACCTCATCGGCCAGCTTCACCGGATCGCCATGGCGCAGGTTGATTTCCAGCTGGCCCGCGCCGCCCTCCTGGGTGATGCCGTCGATCTCGAAGCCCTGCGCCTCGGCAAAGTCGTAGATATCGTCGATCACCGGGCCGAATTCGTCCACCGCGGTCATCGAATAGGCCTGCCGCGCCGCCGCCGGGCGGCCGGAGCGGCCCATCATCGGCTCGATCTCCTTGGCCGGGTCGATGTTGCGCGCGACCAGGAAGAATTCCATCTCCGGCGCCACCACCGGCTTCCAGCCGCGGTCGTGGTAGAGCTGCACTACCCGCCGCAGCACGTTGCGCGGCGAATAGGGGATCGGGCGGCCGTTGCGGTCATACGCGTCGTGGATTACCTGCAGCGTCCAGTCCGCGGTCCAGGGCGCGGCCGAGGCAGTGGACATGTCGGGCTTCAGGATCATGTCCTTTTCGATGAAGCCATCCTCATCCGCCGCTTCGCCCCAGTCGCCGGTGATAGTCTGGTAGAAGATGCTGTCGGGCAGGTGGAAATAATCCTGCTTGGCAAACTTCGACGCGGGCACCGCCTTGCCGCGGGCGATGCCGGGCAGGTCCGAGATGATGCATTCCACTTCGTCGAGCCGGCGGCCCTCCAGGTAGGTTTTTGCTGCATCGGGCAGCGCGTCGAGCCAGGCGGCGGACATCAGGTCCTCTCTTTCTTGAAAAACTCTGCAAGGAATGCGGCAATATCATTGCTGTTGAGCGGCCCCTCGAGATTGGCGGAGGCGGCTTCCAGAATGTCGTCCGGCACCAGGCCGCGGCCGCGCTTCTCGATCAGCCCGGCGACAAATCCGGTAGAAAACTCGGGGTGCGGCTGCAGCGTCCAGATATGGTCCCCGTAGGCCAGGATGCCGTATTTGCAGAAGCAGTCCCCCGCCAGAACCCGGGCGCCTGCTGGCGGCTCTATCACCTGGTCCTGGTGCCAGGCGTTGAGCACCAGGGGCTTGCCGTCCTGCATGTAGGTGACCCGGCCCACGGCCCAGCCGCCTTCGAACTTGCCGACCTTGCCGCCAAGTGCCTGGGCGATGATCTGGTGGCCGAAGCAGATCCCGGCCAGGGGCCGCTTCTGCGCGTCGATCTCCCGGATCAGCTCCTCCAGCGGCTTGATCCAGGCGTGATCCTCATAGACCCCGTGCTTGGAGCCGGTGATGAGCCAGCCGTCCGCGGCTTCGGGGCCTTCGGGGAAGGTGCCGTCCACCACCGGCCAGGTCTCGAATTCAAAGCCGTGGCCTGCCAGCAGGTCGCGGAACATCCCGTCGTAATTTCCGGATGCGCCGATCAGGTCGTCCGGCGCGTGCCCGGTCTGCAAAATTCCGATTTTCATAGTTCACCTGATTTGATCAAATTGAGCCTAGCCGAGGCCGGAGACCGCGGCAAGGCCCGCCTCCTGGCGCTGCTATACCGCTTCCAGCCAGGACAGCCAATGCGAGGCCTCGGGGCGTTCGGCAAAGCCCTTCAGCTCCTGGCGCTTGACCATCACCAGATTGCGGATTGCCAGCTCCGGCAGCACCCGCGCAATCAGCGGGTCGCTGTCGAACCAGTCGATCGCGGTCTGCCAGTCCTCGGCCAGCTGCGGCAGGCCCTTGATTTCATAGATGTTGCCTTCCGATGGCGGAGGGGGCTGCATGCCGTCCTCGATCCCTGCCATTGCCGCGCCCAGCACGGTAGCGAGCATCAGATAGGGGTTGATGTCGCCGCCGGCGACCCGGTGCTCGATCCGGCGCGCCTTGTGGCTGCCGCCGGGAATGCGCAGCGCGGCGGTGCGGTTTTCATAGGCCCAGGCGGCGCTGACCGGCGCGTGGGCGCCGGGCACCAGCCGGTCGTAGGAGTTGCCGTGCGGCGCGAAGATCAGCGTGCTGGCGGGCATCGCCGCGAGGCACCCGGCCACCGCATTCAGGAGCAGGGGCGAGCCCTTTTCGCCGCCATCGTCAAAGACATTGCGCCCGTCCCGGTCCTCGACCGAGAAATGCACATGCATGCCGTTACCCGCTTCCTCGGCATAGGGCTTCGCCATGAAAGTCGCGGCAAAGCCGTGTTTGCGCGCAACTCCTTTCACTAGCGCCTTGAACAGCCAGGCATCATCGGCGGCACGCATTGCTTCCTGGTGGTCGAGGTTGATCTCGAACTGGCCCAGTCCGCTTTCGGAAATCGCCGACTGGGCCGGAATGCCCATCATCTCGGCGCCTTCGTAAAGGTCGCTGAAGAAGCTGTCGAAAGCGTCAAGTTCGGCCACCGACAGCACCGACTGCTGATCCAGCTGGCGCCCGGTCAGCGGGTCGATCGGCGGGGCCGGCTGCGGGCCGCTGTCGTCGATCAGGCTGAACTCCATTTCGGTCGCTGCCTGCACCGTCCAGCCGCGCGCACCGTAGCGCGACAGCACCTCCGCCAGAACATGGCGCGGATCGCCGAGGAAGGCGGAGCCGTCCTCCCAATACATCGCCATCGGCACCAGCGCCGACGCGTTCTTCAGCCAGGGCATCGGCACCGCGCCGCGCTCGGTGGGCAGCATGATACCGTCAGCGTCACCGGTGGCAAACACTAGCGGGTTGTCCTCCACGTCGCAGCCCCAAAGGTCGACGTTGAGGGTGGAGACCGGCATCCGCGCCGCGCCGCCGCCCAGCTTGGCGGCCATGCCCGCAGGCAGGCGCTTGCCGCGCATCTGGCCGTTCATGTCGCAGGCGGCAATGCGGATGGTTCTCAGTCCGGACAGGTCCATTGGGGGCTCCATGATATCGTTGCGCCAACCCTAGCGCAGAGAAATCGGTTCGCCAAGAAAATTTGATCAAAAGTTGCCCGCAAGCCTGCCGCCAGGCGCGGCGCGGTGTCCGGGCGTGGCAAGGCGCAAAAAAAATGGCTCCCAAAGGAGCCATTTCAGAACGCTGAGATCCGATTACCGGATCAGCGCCGGGCGGAACTTGAACCGGAACTTGGGCCGCTGGTCCTGCGGCAGGTGCCGGTTCAGGTAGCGGTTGACCGCGCCGAACACCGTGATGATCGCCAGCGTCAGCAGGATGAAATAGAAGGCCAGGATCGGGTAGGGGATGAAGGGGTTGAAGGTCTTGTCGGCGAAGTAATTCGCGTAATAAAGCGCATCGCCCTTCTGGCGCCAGGCTGGAAAGCCCGAGAAATAGACCAGCGTGGTGGCGTGGAACAGGAAGATCGCCTCGTTGGTATAGGCAGGCCAGGCCAGCCGCATCATCGTCGGCCACAGGATCTTGCGGAACCGCATCCAGCCGGTGAACCCATAGGCATCCGCCGCCTCGATATCGCCCTTGGGGATCGAGCGCAGCGCGCCATAGAAGATCTCTCCGGTGTAGGCGGCCGTGTTCAGGAACAGCACGATCAGCGCCCCCAGCCAGGCCGAGGAGAAGGCGTCGAATATCGGCGAGACGCTCTTCAGGCTCAGGAACAGGAAGTAGGCAAAGAAGAACTGGATGAACAGCGGCGAGCCCCGGAAGATGAAGATGAACCACTCGGCCAGCTTGCGCCATACGAGGCTGTTCGAGTTTTTCGCCACCGCCAGGGCATTGGCCAGCACAAAGCCCGACAGTACCGCCAGCAGGCCGAAATAGATGTTCCAAAGCATGCCCGAGCCGATCAGGGTGAACTGCTCGCACAGGGTGAAGTCACTGCGCGGCAGCAGCCGCTCGCCAAATCCGATGGAGCGCAGGGCGTAGTCCTGAATGGTCTGGATACAGCTCATGCCGCTTTCCTTTGTGCTTCACCGGCGACGGTGGCCTGCCCATGGGACAGGCGCCGGGTGATCCGTGCCAGCACCACTTCGGAGACGCGGGTAAAGGCGAGGTAGAAGAGCAGCAGCCCCAGGAAATACCACATCCGCCAGTCGCCATGCGGGTAGTCGGTGAACTTCGGCGTCTTGCTGCCGCCCAGCTCGCGTGCCCAGTAGACGATGTCCTCGACCCCCAGAAGGAACAGCAGGGGCGTTGCCTTGATCAGCACCATCCACAGGTTCGACAGGCCGGGCAGCGCGTAGATCCACATCTGCGGCACCAGGATGCGCCAGAACGCCTGGCGGTGGGTCATGCCATAGGCCTCGGCGGTCTCCATCTGCGCCCGCGGCACTGCCTGCATGGCGCCGAACAGCACGTTAGCGGCGAAGGCGCCAAACACGATGGCAAATGTCAGCACCGCCAGCATGAAGCCGTAGACTTCATGCACCCATTGCGGCGAGTCTCCCAGCGGCATCT
Organism: Cribrihabitans pelagius; assembly: GCF_048820915.1. Lineage (NCBI taxonomy): Bacteria > Pseudomonadati > Pseudomonadota > Alphaproteobacteria > Rhodobacterales > Paracoccaceae > Cribrihabitans > Cribrihabitans pelagius. The sequence goes on from NZ_JBMERR010000003.1 coordinate 56,505, forward strand.
TGGCGATGGAGCAGACGATGAAATCGCTGCCCTGGCGCACCGGCTGATCCCAATCGGGGCATTTCACCTTGTGGCGCAGCCATTCGATGCCCTGGTCCAGCGCGATCACGAAGAACAGGAAGAAGGCGATGTCCGGCACGCCGCGCACGATGGCGATATAGCCCTTGCCAAACCAGGCCAAGGGCGCAACCCGCGCCCGCGCCGCCATCGCGCCGCCAAAGCCGAACAGCATCGCCGAGGGCGCCGTCACCGCCAGCAGCAGCAGCACCGTGCCGAACGATTGGTAAAAGGACATGTGCTTGCCTGTGGTCAGGTAGCAGGAAAGCCACGTGAGCCCTTCAAGCGTGGCGGGGTCTGAGCAATATCCGAAAATGACGGACCTCGTCGTTTTGGCGTTTTATATGGGGGGCAAGCTGCGCGGGGCCGGAGGCGGCGGCGCAGAAGAGTGAGGGGGCGGCTGCCGCCCCCTCCGAGACTTGCAATCAGAAGCGGGGGCTTTCCTCGCCCAGCCATTTGATGATCAGCTCGTTCAGGGTGCCGTCATCCTTCATGGACTGGATCGCCGCGTCGAACTTGCCGCGCAGCTCCGGGTCGGACTCGCGGAAGGCCAGGCCGATGCCGCCGCCCAGCGGCACGTCGTCGCCGACGAAGACCAGGTCGGAGCCCTCGACTTCGGGCACCAGGAAGTCCTTGTCAGCCATCACGGCGTCGGCTTCGCCGGCCTTCACGGCGGCAATGGTTTCGTCCGGGGTCGGGAATTCCAGCAGGGTGGCGCCGGAATCGACCACGTGGTTGGCCTGGATGGTGCCGGTCTGCGCCGCAACCACACCGCCGGTCAGGTCCACGTCCTCGGACAGCGCCGCATAGGCCGAAGCGGACGGCGGGGTGTAGTTCTGCGAGAAGTCCACCACCTCGTCACGCTCGGGCGTGATCGACATGCCCGCGATGATGGCGTCGTAGTTGCCGGAAACCAGGTTCGGAATGATCGAATCCCAATCGTTGGTGACCCATTCGCAGGTCAGCTCGGCGCGCGCGCACAGCTCGTCCCCCAGCTCGCGCTCGAACCCGTCCACTTCGCCTGCATCGTTCAGGAAGTTGTACGGAGGGTAGGCGCCTTCGGTGCCCAGGCGCACGGTCTCGGCCAGGCCCATGCCTGCGGTCAGCGCCAGGACGGCGGTGCCAAGGATTAGAGATTTCATGAAGTAACTCCCGTTTTGGTTGGTTATAGAGTTGGTTTTTATTGCGCGTGGCGGGTCGAGGACAAGAACCCGCGCAGGCGGTCGGACTGGGTGTTGCCAAAGACTTCGTCCGGGCTGCCCTCTTCCTCGATCAGGCCCTGATGCAGGAACACAACGTGGTTCGAGACATCGGCGGCCATGTTCATGTCGTGGGTGACGATCAGCATGGTGCGGCCCTCGGCGGCGAGATCTTTGATCACCTTCACCACCTCCTGCTCCAGCTCGGGGTCAAGTGCCGAGGTGGGCTCGTCGAACAGAAGCGCCTCCGGCTCCATGCAGAGCGCGCGCGCAATGGCCGCCCGCTGCTGCTGGCCGCCCGACAGCTGCGCCGGGTAGACGTCGCATTTGTCGCCGATGCCAACCTTGGCGAGGTAGTGGCGCGCCTCTTCCTCGACCTCGATCCGGTCGCGGCCAAGCACGGTGACGGGCGCTTCCATCACGTTCTGCAGGATGGTCATATGGGCCCAGAGGTTGAACTGCTGGAACACCATCGACAGGTTGGTGCGGATGCGCAGCACCTGCCGGGCGTCGGACGGGCGCCGCGCCAGGCCCTTGCCGGTCCAGGCGATCGGCTCGCCCTTGAACAGGATCTCGCCGTCCTGGCTGTCTTCCAGAAGGTTGCAGCAGCGCAGCAGCGTCGACTTGCCCGATCCGGAAGAGCCGATCAGCGAGACCACATCGCCGCGCCGGGCGGTGATGTCCACGCCTTTGATCACTTCCAGCTCCCCATAGGATTTATGGAGGCCGCGAATTTGCAGAACAGGCGTTGAATCGGTCAAGGTGTCGTTGTCCATCTGAGTAGAAATTCGTTCTTATTGGACCGAAAAAAAGACCGAATGCAATGTTCAAACCGCTTAACCTTGCCGCGGCCCTTCCGAAATGCGCAGGCAGGCGTCCATTTGGGCAGTTTGGTCAGGTCAATTCCGCAGCGCGGATTTTTTGCCCGGTCAGAACCGGGCCGGGCGGGGTCGGAACCGCCAGGTAACCGGCCGCCGGGATCTGCACCAGCCCCTGCAAATTCAAGGTCTCGCGGCTGTCAGCGTCCAGCCCGCGGATCGCCGCTTCCAGTGCTGTAAACAGCGCCCCTGCGTCCTGTCCCGGTGCGGTGATATAGGGCAGGGCGGGGGTCGGCGCGGTGCGCTCCAGTTCGCAGAGACCGCCTGCAAAGGCATCATACCGGCGGATCATCTCCCAGCTCAGCGCATCGAGGGAAGCGAAATCCGCGCGCCCCTCCGCCACCGCCAGCGCCGAGGCCCGGTGGCCGCCGGTTTCCACCAGCGCGCCGGGCAGCAGGTTGCGCGCGTGCAGGTGCACCATCGGCGCCGCCCAGCCCGACTGCGACAACGCCTCGTTGTAGGCAAAGGCGCGGCCTGCAAAGGCGCTCAGCGGCTGGCCCGCGTCCGCCTTGCGGGCGATGAATACGCTGTTGTAGTGGCCCGGCGGGCAGCCCGCCAGACCATAGTCGGGTGCGCCCACCAGCTGCACACGGCCGTAGAGGCGGGTGCGGTACGGGCAGCCGCAGGTCTGGGAAAGCAAAAGGTCCGGCGACTGCCAGACCTCCCACATATCCGCATCCCTTGTCAGCCGCTCCGGGCCGCCGCCCAGACGCGCCCGCACCAGATCCCAAAGCCGGTCGTTCGCAGCCGCCGTCTCCGGCCGGTCGTACATCGCAAGATGAGCAATCAAAGGGAAGCCTCCGCCCGTTTGCGCGCCCTGGCGCTGTCCACATCGGAAATACCCAGCAGGCTGGAGGACAGCCGCAGCAGCGCGTCCTCGCCCGCGTCCCGGCGCCCGTCGGCGAGCGCCACCTGCCACAGCGCCTCGATCACCGCAATGCGGTCCTCGAAGACCACCGCCTCCTTGATGGCGCGGGTAAATCGCACGGTGTCGGGCGCCTCCGCCTCCAGCGCCTCGGCCTGTTCGCGCAACAGGATCGCCTCGCCCGCCTCCAGCCCGTAGCGGGCACCGAGGATGCGGTCGATCCGGTCCTTCTCGACCTCGGCATAATTGTTGTCCGAACGGGCGATGCGCACCAGCAGCGCGGTCAGCGCCAGCCGCGCGTCGGCATCGTCCAGCGGGGCGGGCGCGGGCTCCAACAGCCGCTTGAGCAGCGCGGCGATCACTGGCCTTGCTCCTCTGCGGGGTCCATTTTCTCCATCGCGCGGGCGCGCGCGGCCTGGCTGTCGGTATAAGACAGCCCCATCGCCTTGCGCGCATCCTCCAGGATGGTGACCTCGCCCGCGTGTTCGTGGCCGTCCGCCAGCACCACTTCCCACAGCGCATCCAGCGCCGCCATGCGCTCCTCCAGCCCGGTGGTCTCCCGGATCAGCCGGCCGAAAGTGTCGGTCTCGGGGGCGGCGGCATGCAGCTTTTCGCAGGTGGCCCGCACCTTGGCGGCTTCGATCGCGTTGTGCTGGTAAAGCCGGGCGAGAATGCGGTCGATCAGGCTGATCTCCTCCAGCTGATAGTCGCGGTCCGATTGCGCCACCCGCACCAGAAGCGCGCCAAGCGCAAGTTCGGCGTCCGGATCCGGCAACGCCGGCGGTTCGGAGGGGCGGAACGCCTGGAAGAATTTCTTGAGCAGCGGCATGGGGCCTCCCGGGGTCGTGCAGCCGGCCCGGCAGAGCTAGCCGCCGTAGCCTTCGATGATCGCCATATCGCCTGTCGAGACCGGATCGCGCAAGGCTTTCGCATCCTGATAGGCCACTGAATCATAGCAGGCTTTGGCGGTTTCGAAATCGGGAAACTCAATCACTACGGTGCGCGCGCGCAAAGCCCCCTCGCGCAGCTCCCGCGGGCCGCCGCGGACAAGGAAGCGCGCGCCGTATTCTGCAAAAGGCGCAGCATTGGCGGTGATGTAGTCCTTGTAACGCTCCATATTGTCCACATCCACATGGGCCACCCAGTAGCCTCTGGGCTTGGATCCTTCGGGCATGGAAGCCTCCCGTCTGTGTTAACTTTCCGTCAGGCTGGTACAAATCCGTGGCGAACACAATGGCACTGTAGGCAGGATTTTCCCCGCCGTGCCGGATTTGACGCTTGCCGCGCGGCGCCCCGGGCAGGGCCGAAACGGAAAGCGCCCGCCACAGGGGCGGGCGCTTTGTTCCAGATGCAGGGGGGCAGGCGCTCAGCCGATCTCGGCCAGGCGCGCCAGCGCCTCGTTCAGCTTGGCTTCCTCCTCCTCGCGCGCGGCGAGGTTGGCTTGCGCCTCGGCCACCACCTCTTCCGGGGCCGAGGCCGCGAATTTCGGGTTGTTGAGCCGCCCGCGCAGGCCGCCAAGCTCCTTCGCGAGCTTGCCGAGGGTCTTCTCCAGCCGCGCCTTTTCTGCATCGACGTCGATCAGATCCGCCAGCGGCATCCCGAAGGAGGCACCGGGAACCGCGATCACCACCGAGCCCTTGGGCAGGCTGTCCGCCTCCTGCAGGTCCTCGATGCGCGCCAGCCGCTTGATCAGCGCCTCGTTGCGCTCCCATGCAGCACGGCCGAAATCGTCGATATCGGTCACCAGCATCTGCACCTTGGCGCCCGCGGGCACGTTCATCTGCGCGCGCGCCGAGCGGGTGTTGTCGATCACGGAAATCACCCAGTTCATCTCGCGCTCGGCCTCCGGATCCACCAGATCGGCGGCGCTGAAGGACGGCCAGTCCGCATGCACCAGCATCTTGGACGCGTCACCGGTCTTGATCCCGCGGCCCGCGGTCACGTTCCACAGCTCTTCGGTCACGAAGGGCATCACCGGGTGCATCAGGATCAGGCTCTGGTCCACCGCCCAGGCAAAGACCTTGCGGGTCTCTTCCTGCGCCGCCGCATCGCCCGACTGGAACACCGGCTTGGTGAACTCCAGGTAGCGGTCGCAGAAAGTGCCCCAGAAGAAGGCGTACATCGCATTGGCCGCATCGTTGAAGCGGAAGGCCTCGAACGCCGCGTCCACCTCCTCGCGGAGCTTGGCCACTTCGCCGATGACCCAGCGGTTGAGCGGCAGGCTGGCTGCAGGCGGCTCCGCTCCGCGCCCGGCGCTGAAGGCGTCGATCACGTTGTCGCCGTAGGAGCAGGCCTGCCAGATCTTGGTGACGAAGTTGCGGTAGCCCTCGATCCGCTTCATGTCGAGTTTCAGCACCCCGCCGAGCGAGGCCATCGCGGCATTGGTGAAACGCAGCGCGTCGGCTCCGTATTCGCCGATGATCTCCAAGGGGTCGATGACGTTGCCCGTGGACTTCGACATCTTCTTGCCTTTGGCGTCGCGCACGAGGCCATGCAGATAGACGGTGTCGAAGGGGATCTGGTCCACGACGGCGAGCTGCATCATCATCATCCGCGCCACCCAGAAGAACAGGATGTCCTGCCCGGTTACCAGGGTGGAGGTCGGGAAGTACTTCTGCATCTCCGGGGTGTCCTCGGGCCAGCCCAGCGTGCCGATCGGCCACAGGCCCGAGGAGAACCAGGTGTCCAGCACGTCCGGCTCGCGGAACATCGGCACCTGCATCGGGCCTGCAAAGCTCTGGATCGTGCCCTCGTCGCGGGTGTCCATCAGCTTCACCTGCTCGGCCAGGATCGCCGCGGCTTCCTGCTGGTCGGCCACGATGCGGAACTCGGTGCCTTCGGGTGCGCCAAGGCGGGCTTTCTCCAGCGCCTCTTCCTCGGTGGCGGCGCAGACCGGATACCAGTCCTCCTCACCGGGGATGTACCAGACCGGGATCTGATGCCCCCACCACAGCTGACGCGAGATGCACCAGGGCTCGATGTTCTCAAGCCAGTGGTAATAGGTCTTCTCACCCGATTCCGGGATGATCTTCACATCGGCATTGCGCACCGCGTCCAGTGCGGGGCCGACAACCTTTTCGGCATCGACGAACCACTGGTCGGTCAGCATCGGCTCGATCACCACCTTGGAACGGTCTCCGAAGGGCTGCATGATCGGCTTGTTCTCGACATAAGGCACCAGGGCCTCGGCCTCGTTGCCGTCTTCATCCGCGCGGGTCTCGGTGACCATGACGGCAAGCCCCTCGCCGGTGATCTGCTCGACCACCGCCTTGCGCGCCTCGAAGCGGTCCAGTCCGCGCAGCTCGTCCGGCACAAGGTTAACCGCATCCGCCTCAGCCTCGGTCAGGGTCTGGTCCCCCTTGGCCACCGCCATCGCCAGTTCCGCGGCCTCGGCATAAGGCGCGCCATCGGCCCGCATCCGGCCGCGGGTGTCCATCAGCCGGTACATCGGGATGCCGCCGCGCTTGGCGACCTGGTAGTCGTTGAAATCATGCGCGCCGGTGATCTTCACCGCGCCCGAGCCGAAGTCCTTGTCCGGGTATTCATCGGTGATGATCGGGATCAAGCGGCGGTGGTCCTTGGGGCCAACCGGGATCTCGCAGAGCTTGCCGACGATCGGGGCATAGCGCTCGTCCGAGGGATGCACGGCCACCGCGCCGTCGCCCAGCATGGTCTCGGGCCGGGTGGTGGCGATGGAGATATAGTCGCGCTCCTCTTCGAGGATCACGTTGCCATCGGCGTCTTTCTCCACATAGGTGTAGGTGGCGCCATTCGCGAGCGGGTACTTGAAGTGCCACATGTGGCCCGCAACCTCGATGTTCTCGACCTCAAGGTCGGAGATTGCGGTCTCGAAATGCGGATCCCAGTTCACCAGCCGCTTGCCGCGGTAGATCAGCCCCTTGTTGTACATCTCCACGAAAACCTTGATCACCGCATCGTGGAAATCAGGGGAGTTCTCGTGGCCGGTGCGGGTGTCACCGCCAGCACCCGCCATGGTGAAGGCGGTGCGGGAGAAGTCACAGGAGGCACCGAGGCGCTTCAGCTGCTCGACGATGGTGCCGCCGGATTTCTCTTTCCATTCCCAGACTTTCTCCAGGAATTTCTCGCGCCCGAGTTCGCCCCTCGAGGGTTGCTGGGTTTCCGCCAGCATGCGTTCGACCACCATCTGGGTGGCAATACCAGCATGGTCGGTGCCCGGCTGCCAAAGCGTGTCATAGCCCTGCATCCGCTTCCAGCGGATCAGGATGTCCTGCAGCGTGTTGTTAAAGGCATGGCCCATGTGCAGCACACCGGTGACATTCGGCGGCGGGATCATGATGCAATAGGCGGAGGCCTCGGGCTTGGCATGTGCGCCTGCCTTGAAACAGCCGGCCTCTTCCCAGGCCTTGTAGAGGCGGCTTTCGGCGTCCGCCGCGTTGAACGTCTTTTCCATCGCCATCGTCGGGATCCCTCCTGCAATTGGCCGTTCCCTTACCGAATGGCGGCGCGAAGGGGAAGGCGGATGTGGGATTTCTTCTCCCGCGGGCGGCGCCGCGCGGGGCTTGCCGGCGGATTTCGGGTATTTGAAGGTCAGAAAGGGGCGGTAAGGGTTTCTTAACCTGACTCGTGTCACTCTACCTATGCGGTACAGGCTGGGGAGCCGATGACCGCGTCAGGAAGTGGCTGCCTTTGCCGGCCGGCAGGAGTGTCCCGTCGAGGATGGACGGCCCGCCGGCAAAGGCACGCTTGGGTATTCACTTTCTGACTGGAAGTACCCAAACGCGCCGCAGGCGCGCCCCGCCGGGCACCGCAGCCGCGGGGGCGGCGTCTCTTGCGCGGGGGGCAGGCCGTGCCGTTGACCCAGGTTTGGCTTCAATGCCCTTGACTTTGCAATGGCTTCCGGGTTCGCGCCTCCTGCGGGCGTCGCTGCGCCTCCGGGCGGCCGTCCTGAACCGCGTTCGGCCCGCCGCGTCTGCTGTGCGGCGGCGCGGCACTCTCACTGCCCGGCCATTGTCCGGTTGCTGCCCCGTTACTGCCCCGCTACTGGCCTGTGCGGTCCAGTTTGGTGGCGAGGTGGATCAGGCTTTCGGAGGAGCGCACGCCACGCGCCTCGGCGATGCGGTCGATGGTGTCGTCCAGCTCCGCTGTGCTCTGCGCCACGACCTGGGCGAGCAGATCGAAACGCCCGGAGGTCGTGTGCACCACCTCGACCCCGCTCAGCCCCTTAAGCCGCGCCAGCACCGCCGGGCCGGAGCGCGGCTCGATCGACATCAGCACCGTGGCCTCCAGGGGCGGCCGCGCCGCGGCGGAGGTTTTCAGTGTGTAGCCGGAGATCCTCCCGGTCGCCTCCAGCCGTTCGATCCGGGCCTGCACCGTTGTGCGTGCCAGCCCCAGGCGCCGGGCAAGCTCGGCCACCGGGCGGCGGGCGTTCTCGCGCAAAAGCGCCACAAGGCGCTGGTCTATGTCGTCACTTTGCATGGAGTGCCTGCGATCTGCCGTCAATTGTCGTCACTATAGGCAAAGTGACGAGCATAATCGACGCCTCCGCGGCGGAAAATAGGGAAAACGAACGAGGTTCCTCCCCATGCAGCAGATTCCGCCGCTCTGGCTTTCCCCTGAAACCCACCTGGCCCGCAGCACGCCGGATCATCCGATCCTCTATTTTGCGCCGCGGGTGCTGCATGAGGTGGCAGCGCGGTTCCAGGCCGGCTTTCCGGGGCTGGTAACCTATGCGGTGAAGGCGAACCCGCATCCGGCGGTGCTGTCCAATCTGGTGGCGGCGGGGATCACTGCCTTCGATGTCGCCTCGCCGGCCGAGATGGCAGCGGTGCGCGCGGCCAGTCCCGATGCGGTGATGCACTACAATAACCCGATGCGCTCGGGCGCGGAAATCGCGGCGGGCATAGACCACGGCGCCGCCAGCTGGTCGGTGGATGAGGCGGGCGAGCTGGAGAAGCTGTCTGCCGTGCCGCGCAGCTGCGAGATCGCTGTGCGCTTTGCGCTGCCGGTCAAAGGCGCGGCCTATGATTTCGGCAGCAAGTTCGGCGCCGCGCCGGAGGAGGCGGTGGCGCTCCTGAAGCAGGTGGCCGCAGGCGGCTGGACGCCCGCGCTCTGTTTCCACCCCGGCACCCAATGCGAGGATGAGGCCGCCTGGGTTGAGTATATCCACGCCGCCCGCCGCATCGTGGACGCCGCGGGAGTGCGTATCGCGCGGCTCAATGTGGGCGGCGGATTTGCCGCCAACCGCGATGGCGAGGCGCCGGATCTGGAGCGCGTCTTTGCCGCCATCGTCCGGGCCGCGGAGCAGGCGTTTGGCCCTGAAGGCCCGCAGCTGATCTGCGAGCCGGGCCGGGCGATGGTGTCGGAGAGCTTCACCCTGGCCGCCCGCATCAAGGGCATGCGCCAGGGCGGCGGCGTGGTGTTCCTGAATGACGGCATCTATGGCGGCCTGGTCGACATCCGCGACATGGGCCTGCCCGGCCGGGTCGAGGTGGTGGGCGCCTGCGGCCGCCGCCGCACCGGCGCGCGCAAGCCGCGGGTGGTGTTCGGGCCAACTTGCGACAGCCTCGACCGGCTGCCCGACGGGCTGCCGCTGCCCGAAGACACGGCGGCGGGTGATTATGTGCTGTTTCCCGGCCTTGGGGCCTATTCCTCGGCCATGAGCACTCAATTCAACGGCTATGGCCTCAGCGACGTGGCGACGGTGATCGAGCTCACTGGACAATCCCGGATCTGAGCCTAGTCTCGCCCCCGGGCATCGGGCCCGCAGAGGAAAGGGGCACGCATGGAAAAATTCGGCAAGAGCCAGCCCGCAAAACGGGTCGAGGACGTCCGTTTCCTGACCGGGCAGGGGCGTTACATCGAGGATGCGGCCCCGGCGGGCGCGCTGCGCGCATACGTGCTGCGCAGCCCGGTGGCACATGGCGAGATCACGGCGCTGCACGTTGAAGAGGCCCGCGCGGCAGAAGGCGTGCGGGCGGTGATCACTCTGGCAGATCTGGAAGAGGCCGGGGTTGGCGTCTCGATGGATGCCACCACGGTCAGGAACCGCGACGGCAGCGGGGGCGCAGCCCCCGAACGCCCGGTGCTGGCGCGCGGCCGGGTCCGCTATGTCGGGGAGCCGGTGGCGGTGGTGATCGCCGATACGCTGGATCAGGCCCGTGACGCGGGTGAGCTGATTGAACTGGAGATCGAGGATCTGCCGGTGAAGCTGGACCTCGCGCCCGGCGGTTCGCCCCTGCACGAGGCCGCGCCCGACAACCGCGCCTTTGACTGGGGCATGGGAGACGAGGCCGCGACTGAGGCCGCCTTTGCCGATGCGGCCCATACCGTGTCGCTGGATGTGGAAGACAACCGCATCATCGTGAGCGCGATGGAGCCGCGCGGCTGTTTTGCCGAATGGCAGAACGGGCGGCTGCATTTTGCCTTCGGCGGCCAAGGCGTCTGGGGGATGAAGTCGCAACTGGCTGAGCGGCTGGGCCTTGCGGAGGACGCGGTGCGCGTCACCACCCCGGATGTCGGAGGCGGGTTTGGCATGAAGGCCTCGCCCTATCCGGAGTATTTCGTGGTCGCCCACGCTGCGCGCACGCTGAACCGCCCGGTGTTCTGGGTCGCCGATCGCAGCGAGTCGATGCTGAGCGACAACGGCGGCCGTGACCTCGCCTCGCTGGCGGAGCTGGCCTTTGACGCCGACCTGAAAATCACCGCCTACCGGGTGCGCACCCGCTGCAACCTCGGCGCGTATAACGCCCCCTTCGGCCAGCCGATCCAGACCCAGCTGTTCAGCCGGGTGCTGGCGGGCGCCTACGACATCCAGACCGCCTGGCTGCAGGTCGAGGGCTACTACACCAACACCGTGCAGGTGGACGCCTACCGCGGTGCTGGCCGGCCCGAGGCAATTTACGTGCTGGAGCGGGTGATGGACCGCGCCGCGCGTGAACTGGGCGTGGACCCTTGGGATCTGAGGCGGCGCAACTTTATCGCGCCCCGGGCGTTTCCCTATCAGACAGTCACCGGAGAGACATACGACGTGGGCGACTTCAGCCGCATATTGTCCCGGGCCGCCCAAAAGGCGGATCTTGCAGGCTTTGCCGCCCGCCGGGCGGCGGATGGTAAAGACGGCAAGCTGCGGGGGATCGGCCTCTGTTACTATATCGAAAGCATTTTGGGCGATCCTTCGGAAGCTGCGGAAGTCGAGTTTCTGGAGGACGGCCGTGTGAACATCTATGTCGGAACGCAAAGCAACGGGCAGGGGCATGAAACCGTCTATGCCAGCTTCCTTGCCGATCAGTCCGGCATCCCGGCGGAGAACATCCAGGTCGTGCAGGGCGACAGTGACCGCATCGCCCAGGGCGGCGGCACCGGCGGGTCGCGCTCAGTCACTACGCAGGCCAACGCCACGCTCGCCGCAGTGGAGACGATGATAACCGCCTTCACCCCTTTTCTGGCGGAACAGATGGGCGTGGACGAAGCCGATGTCCGCTTTGACGGCGAAACCTTCCGGGCGCCGGGCTCCAATCTCACGCCGTCGCTGCTGGAGGCGGCGGAGATGGCCCGCGCGCAAGGCCGCACCGATCTGCAGCGTCACGCGGCGCGGGCCCGGCTGCCGGGGCGCTCGTTTCCGAACGGCGCCCATGTCGCCGAGGTTTCGATCGATCCGCAAACTGGGCAATCGGCCGTGGAGCGCTATACTGTAGTGGATGATTTTGGTAATCTGATCAACCCGATGCTGGCCGAAGGCCAGGTGCACGGGGGGGTGGCGCAGGGGCTGGGACAGGCCATGCTGGAGCGGGTTGTCTACGACGGGGACGGGCAGCTGCTCACGGCATCGTTCATGGACTATGCCTTGCCGCGGGCAAGCGGTGTGCCGATGATCGGATTCACCTCCGAGCCGGTGCCCTCGACCCAGAATCCGATGGGTATGAAGGGCTGCGGCGAGGCGGGCACCGTTGGCGCGCTTGCGGCGCTGGCGAATGCGGTGCAGGACGCGGTCTGGGACCGCGGGGTGCGGCAGGTGGACATGCCGTTCACACCGCACAGAATGTGGGAAGTGTTGAGGGATGTTTCTAACGCAGCTGAGTAAACGGGTACTGGGGTGGCTCGGCCGGCCCCTGCGCTCGGAGCATTCCGGCGAAACCAAGCTGCGCGGGCCGCAGGCCCATGTCATCATCCTCGACGGCACCATGTCGACGCTGGAAAACGGCCGCGAGACCAACGCGGGCCAGACTTACCACCTGTGCCGCGAGATGAGCGGACAGGTCTCGGTCTTTTACGAGTCCGGGGTGCAGTGGAAGGGCTGGGGCAGCGCGCCCGATGTAATGATGGGCCGCGGCATCAACCGGCAGATCCGCCGCGCTTATGGCTACCTCGCCTCCCGCTATCGTCCCGGCGACCGGATCTACCTCTTCGGCTACTCCCGCGGCGCTTATGCGGTGCGCTCGCTGGCCGGGGTGATCGACCGTATCGGCCTGCTCAAACCTGAACACGCCACCGTGCGCAACATCCGCACCGCCTACCGGCATTACCGGCTGAACGGGCGCTCCAAGACCGGCGCGGCGTTTTCACGGGCCTATTGCCACGAGGCGGTGGAGATCGAGATGCTGGGCGTCTGGGATACCGTGAAGGCGCTCGGCCTGCGGCTGCCGCTGTTGTGGCGATGGGCGGAAAACCGGCACAACTTTCACAACCACCAGTTGGGCCCGCACATTCGCAGCGGCTACCACGCGCTGGCGCTGGAGGAGACGCGGGAGGTTTTCAAACCGGTGCTTTGGGACAGCCCCGAGGGCTGGGGCGGCCATATCGAGCAGGTCTGGTTCCGCGGCGCCCATGGCGATGTCGGCGGCCAGCTCGGCGGGTTTGAAGCCGCCCGGCCGCTGGCCAACATCCCGCTTGTCTGGATGCTGGAGCGGGCCGAGGACCGCGGCCTGCCGCTGCCCAGGGACTGGCGGATGCGTTTCTCCGTTGACCCGAATGCTCCTTCGGTCGGCACCTGGCGCGGCTGGGGCAAGATCTTCCTTTTGCGCAGCCGCCGCCGGGTCGGGCTGGATGCCAGCGAGCGGCTGCACAGCAGCGTCGACGCCGGCAAGAAGGCCGAAACCGCAGCTGGCACCAGCGGCGGCGGCTGGCTGGCGATGTTTTCCAAGACCTGAAGACCTGAAGACCTGATTGGCTGGGAAAGCTGCGACTGATGAGCCGCAGTCCGATACCGGGCCGGCGGTCCATTTCCAGGCCGCCGGACGGGGCAGGACCGGGACAGCGTCAGGAGCGGCCCGCCGGGGGCTGGATCAGCCAAGGCCGCGGTGCCGCTCCAGTGCCTGCCGCAGCCGTTTCAGCGTCAGGGCCACGATCAGCTTGTGAGCAGGACGTACCGGTATCATGTAGGCCCGGCCGAACAGGTTGTGTGTCTTGACGGAAGAGGTGACGGACAGGACGCCGCTGCTGCAGGTGATACAGGTCATCACGTCCAAATGCTTGTCCCGCACGGTGAGGGTCAGAACTTCCGGCGAAATAGCCTCCACCAGGAAAAAATCCAGCTTGTCGCCGGGATGAACATTTGCATGCGCTTTATTGCTAATGCCGCCAATGCGTCTGGCACCAAAGCAGGCGGACACTGCATCGCGCAGCCGAAACGCCAGTTTCATGCCGGGCAGCGGCCGCGCGTGCATCAGGTTCCAGGCCTCCAGCGGGGTGAGCGGGACCGGCAGCACAATGGATTGGGTATCCAGGAAATCCAGGTCTGCAGCGGGGGCCAGGACTTGAATGCGGGCAGTGGCGGCCCTCGCGAGGGAGCTTGGTGGCATGACCGGCCTTTTTTGCAGCACGTCGGGTTACTGGCAGGAAGATAATCGGATTCGCCAGGCCGGCAAGCCCGCGTGCCATCGCCCTGCGCCGGGCTTAGGCAGTTTTCATCACGATACAGGTGGTCGAGCCGGTGGCGTAGAGCCTGCCATCCTCCACCCCGCGGACCTCGCCATGCGCCACCCCGGTGGAGCGGCCCACGTGATCGGTGAGGCCGGTGCAATCCACCGTCACTCCCAGCGGGATCGGCCGCAGGATGTTGATTTTGTATTCCAGCGTCGTATAGGCCGAGCCCCTGGGCACCCGGGTCATGACCGCGCAGGCCATGGCGCTGTCCAGAAGCGTGCCGTACCAGCCGCCGTGCACCGTGCCCATCGGGTTGGTGACGGCAAACTCCGGCGTGCCGCGGAACACCACGCGGCCCTCTTCGACCTCGGCCAAGCGATAGCCCAGCGTCTCGGCAATCGGCGGGCCGGGCAGGCCGCCCTCCAGGATGCCTTGCATGAACTCGAGTCCCGAAAGCCCGGTGATCTGCTGCATCGTCAGGAGGTCGGAGGGCTGTTGGGCATAAAACATGGTGCGCGTCTTTCCAGGCGGGGAGCTTTGCCCCACTTAGAAAGCGCGCAGCCAGGCCTGCAAGCTTTACGCTACGTTTTCCAGCGCCACCTTCGGCGTGATCCCCAGCGCAAAGCAGACATCGCGGGTCAGCTCCGGCCGGTTCAGCGTGTAGAAATGCAGCTTCTCCACGCCGCCTTCGAGCAGGTCCGAGCACAGCTCGGTGCAGATCGCGGTCGCCAGCAGGTCTTCGCGGCCGTCGCGCACCGCCTTGTCGAAGGCATCCTCCACCCATTGCGGAATGATGGTGCCGCAGCGGCGGGCAAAGTTGCGCGCGCCCTTCCAGTTTTCGATCGGCAGGATGCCGGGTGTCAGCTTGCTGCCGTCGATCCCCGCTTTCTCGCAGGCATCCCGGAAGCGGAAGAAGGTCTCCGCCTCGAAGAAAAACTGGGTCAGCGCCTCGTCCGCGCCGGCATCCAGCTTGCGCTTCAGCCATTCGACATCGGCGGACTGGTCGGCAGCCTCCGGGTGGCGGTCCGGGTAGGCGCCGACGCGGATGGTGAAACCGCCGCGCGCCGCCAGCCCCTCGATCAGCGCCACCGAGTCGGCAAAGCCTTCAGGGTGCGGGGTGAACGTGCCCTCGCCCTTGGGCGGATCGCCGCGCAATGCAACAATCTCGCGCACGCCGGCTTCGGCAAACTGGTCGGCGATCTCCAGCGTTTCCGCCTTGGAGGCGTTGACGCAGGTCAGATGCGCGGCCACGTTCAGGCCGGAGGAATTATGCAGCGTCGCCACCGCATCACGAGTGAGCGTGCGGGTGGTGCCGCCTGCGCCATAGGTCACCGAGACAAAGCGAGGGTCCATCGGAGCGAGCACCTGAACGGTGTCCCAAAGCCGGAAGGAGGCTTCGAGACTCTGCGGCGGGAAGAATTCGAAGGAAATCTCTGGCGTCGTCATTTCAGGTCTCTCGCTGTGTTGATTTCGTCTCTTGTCGCATGTGCGGCACTGTGAGACAATTTCATAATTCTCAAGAACAACATGAGCGACATCATAGGATGCATATCGAATTCCGCCATCTCCGCACCATCAAGGCCATCCACGAGGCCGGCGGGCTGGCCCGGGCTGCGGATCAGCTGAACATCACCCAAAGCGCGCTCAGCCACCAGGTGAAGGGGCTGGAGGAGCAGGCGGGAGTGGAGCTGTTTCTGCGCCGGTCCAAGCCGATGAAACTTTCGCCCGCGGGGCTGCGGCTGTTGCGGCTGGCCGAGCAGGTGCTGCCGCAGGTGGAGGCGGCGCAGGCCGAGTTTTCCTCGCTGCGCGACGGCCACGCCGGGCGGATGCATATCGCGATCGAATGCCACGCCTGCTTTGAGTGGCTGTTCCCGGTGCTGGAGGCCTTCCGCAAGAGCTGGGGCGATGTCGATGTCGACATCCGCCCGGGCCTTGCCTTCGATGCGCTGCCCGCGCTGCAGAAGGAGGAGGTGGATCTTGTGGTCTCCTCCGACCCCGAGGACATCCCGGGCGTCGATTTTATCGAACTGTTTGATTACAAACCGGTCTTTGTCGCTTCCTCCCATCACCCGCTGGCCGAAAAACCCTATGTCGAGGCGGAGGACTTCCTTGGTCAGGTGCTCATCACCTACCCTGTGGAGAAATCCCGGCTTGACGTGTTCAGCCAGCTCCTGACGCCCGCCGGGGTGGAGCCCGCCTCGATCCGGCAGGTGGAGCTGACCGCGGTGATCCTGCTGCTGGTTGCCTCCAACCGCGGGGTGTCGGTGCTGCCGGACTGGGTGGTGCGGGAAGTGAAGTATTCCTCCGACTACGTGACCCGGCCGCTGACCAAGGCGGGGATCACCCGCAGCCTCTATGCCGCTGTGCGCCGCGAGGACCGGGAGAAACCCTATATGCAGGAGCTGATCCGCCTCGCCAAGATCGAGGCCCGCAAGCTGCAACAGCAATGATCCAAAAGGCCCGGCCCCGGCGAGGGCCGGGCCGATAATCAGCCGGCTCAGGCCAGCTTGACGATCTGCTTGCCGGTGTTGCCGCCCTTCATCATCGACAGGAAGGCCTTGGGCGCGATCTCCAGCCCTTCGGCAATGTCTTCGAGGTACTTGATCGAGCCATCGGCCACTTTGGGCGCCACCTCCTTCAGGAACTCCGGGTAGCGGTCGTAGTGGTTGAAGATGATGAAGCCATTCACCGACAGGAACTTTGTCAGCACCGTGCGCCAGATCGCCGGTGCGGTCAGCGCGGTCTCGGAGCCATTGTACCAAGCGATCATGCCGCAGACCGGGATGCGGCCGAAGTTGTTCATCAGCGGGAGCACCGCTTCCAGCACCTTGCCGCCGACGTTTTCGTAATAGATGTCGATACCGCCGGGGCAGGCCGCCGCCAGCGCCGCACTCAGCGCCTCGGCAGACCCCAGCGCGCGGTGGTCGAGGCAGGCGTCAAAGCCGAAGGTTTCCTCCGCCAGCTTGCATTTCTCGGCCCCGCCCGCGATGCCGACAACCCGCAGGCCCGCCTGTTTCGCAAGCTGCCCCACCATCGAGCCGACCGGCCCGGTCGCGGCGGCAACCACCAGCGTCTCGCCCGCCTTGGGGCGGCCATAGGCGTCCAAGCCATGCCAGGCGGTAAACCCCGGCATGCCCAGCACGCCAAGCGCGGTGGTGAGCGGCGCCATGTCCGGGTCGAGCTTGCGGATCTGATCCGCGGGCAGGCAGGCATGGCTGGCCCAGCCGAACTGCCCCAGCGCAAAGTCGCCGGGCTCGAACGCCGGGCTGTTGGAGGCGATTACCTCCCCCACGCCGCCCGCTTCCATGGTGCCGCCCACCGGCACCGGCGCGGCATAGGATTTGGCATCGTTCATGCGCCCGCGCATGTACGGGTCCAGAGACATATAGTGAAGCTTCACAAGGACTTCGCCCTCACCCGGCTGGGGCAGGGGGGCAGTCTCCAGGCGGAAGTTCTCCTCTGTGGCCTCGCCCTCGGGGCGGCTCGCCAACACGATGCGCTGCATCTCTTCGGTCATGGGATCGTCCTTCCTGATCAAACTGTGCTGCGCAGAACTCTGTGCCCCGCGCTTGCCGAATTCAACCGCCAGCGCGGAATTGACCCGCCGTCAGGCGGTGCCCTGCTCGTAGGCATTGCCCCCTTGGCAAGCTCTGGCTTGAAGCGTATAGGCACGGTTTGACCCGCACCTTCCCCGACCGGCACAGGAAACGCACACATGATTGGCAGCGCAAACCTCAACGTGATGATCAAGGCCGCCCGCAAGGCAGGCCGTTCCCTGGTGAAGGACTTCCGCGAGGTCGAAAACCTTCAGGTCTCGATGAAGGGCGCGGGCGATTTCGTCTCCAAGGCCGACATAGCGGCCGAGAAGATCCTGAAGGACGAGCTGCGCGGCGCCCGCCCGACCTACGGCTGGCTGGCCGAAGAAGGCGGTGAGGAGCCGGGCGAGGACCCGACCCGCCGCTGGATCGTTGATCCGCTCGACGGCACCACCAACTTCCTGCACGGCCTGCCGCATTGGGCGGTGTCGATCGCGCTGGAGCACAAGGGGCAGGTGGTGGCCGGCGTGATCTATGACGCTGCCAAGGACGAGATGTTCTTTGCCGAGAAGGGCGCGGGCGCCTGGATGAACGAAAGCCGCATCCGTGTCTCCGGCCGCCACCGGATGATCGAGTCGGTTTTTGCGACCGGCGTGCCCTTCGGCGGCCGCTCCGACCTGCCGCTGACGCTGCAGGACCTGGCCCGGCTGATGCCCGCCTGTGCCGGCGTGCGGCGCTGGGGTTCGGCGGCGCTGGACATGGCCTATGTCGCGACGGGCCGCTACGAAGGCTTCTGGGAGCGCCGCCTGAACGCCTGGGACCTGGCCGCGGGCATCATCCTGGTGAAAGAAGCCGGCGGGTTTGCCGAGGCGATCGACCCCGAGGCGGGCATCATCGACAGCGGCAGCGTGGTCTGCTCGAACGAGCCGATCTTCGAGAATTTCGCCAAGGTAATCCGCGGCTGAGCCGCCCCGGATATCCAGGACTTGCAAACGCGGCCCCGTGGCCGCGTTTTTGCGTTCTGGAAGGGGGCGTCATGTCTCCCGGCGCGGAACAAGGCCGAAGGCCGCCGCGCATCGCAGGCGCGCCCCCACGCGGCGGCAATTTGGCTGAGGCTGGGCGCTCCCTCAAAAGGGGTATACGGACTTGGCCGGGATAAACTGCCATAGACTGCCGTTTGCATCGCCTCCGCGCGCGTCGGCAATGCGCGGCTTGGTGGCTGGCTTTCTACCGGTCCGAAGGATGGTTCACCCCGTCGCTCCACGGAATCTCGCCATAGGTCTCAGGGTGCGTCCGCGGATTGGCGCCCTCGATACAGCCGAGGTTCACCCCGCATTCCGCCGGGTTCGACCGGCGCTGGTGGTGGGTGTAGATGCCGCAGGTCCTGCAGAAATAGTGCTTCGCCGTATGGGTGCCCCAGGTGTAGAGGCTGAGGTTCTCCGCCCCCTTCCGCACCTTCAGTGTCTGAGCCAACGCCGTCACCGCCGCCGCCCCGCGGCGGCGGCAGAAGGAACAATCGCAGCGGGCCGCCGAGGCAAGGCCTTGCGGAAACTCCGCCTCGATCTCGACGGCGCCGCAGTGGCAGGTGGCTTTCAGGCGTTTCATGTTTCTCTCCTCACTTCCCTGACGTCCCTCACTTCCCCGACGTCCCTCACTTCCCTGACGTCCCTCACTTCCCCCAAGGCCCCGGATTGCGCTTCCGGCGCGGCAGCTTGGGGATGCGGCTGGCGGAATATTGGCTTGCGGGATGCGGCGGCAGGCCGTGCGTCTTGTTCCAGAAGGCGGGCCCGCCGCGCTTGATCCACAGCGGCACACACAGTGCAAGCCCGACGATGAAGCCGCCCGCATGGGCCCAATAGGCCACGCCGCCCTGATCCGGATCGGCGCCGATGCCGCCGAGGAACTGCATCCCCAGCCAGGCCGCCAGCATGACGAAGGCAGGGATCGAGAAGATGCGGAAATAGATGATCAGCACCAGCAGGATATCGACACGCGCCTTCGGGAACATCAGCAGATAGCCCCCCATCACCCCGGCAATCGCGCCCGAGGCCCCCACCGTCGGCACCTGCGACCAGGGGGCGGAGATCACGTGGATGACCCCGGCGCCGATGCCGCAGGCAAGGTAGAACAGCAGGAAGGGCAGGTGGCCCATCTCGTCTTCGAGGTTGTCGCCGAAGATCCACAGAAACAGCATGTTGCCGCCCAGATGCATCAGCCCGCCGTGGATGAACATCGAGGTGAACAGGGTGGCAAGCCCATAGCCCTGGCTGATCTCGGCCGGGATCACTGCAAAGGCATCATAGAAATAGGCCAGCGCCCGGGGCGAGGCATAGGTGGCGGAATAATAGAAATACGCCAGGATATTCGCCGCCATCAGGACGTAGACGGCATAGGGCGTCCGGTGGGAGGGGTTGTGGTCGCGCAAGGGAAACATGCGGGAAACGCTGGGCCGGTTGCGGCCCAGCGTCAAGGGGTTATCGGGTTCAGCTCATGCCGCCGAGAAGCGCCGCGTTGCCGCCGGCGGCGGTGGTGTCGACGCAGACGTGGCGCTCGGCCATGACGCGGGCGCGGTCGGGCAGGCCGGGGATCAGCGGCAGGATCGGCCCGTCGCGGCGCGCCAGCGCCTGCTCGATCTCGCGGCCGGTGGCCTCGTCGCCCCACCACAGGACGCCCGCGATGCCGTCGACGCTCTCCAGCTGGCGGATGCCCATGAGGTCATGCGCTTTGATCGCAGTGCCGCCGAGGCTGATCACCGCATCGGCCTGGGCTTCCGCGGTTTCGGCCCCGGGCCCCATGCAGAGGAGCGGCAGCCGCGGCAGCACCGTCAGCCGGTTCGATTCACCGGTCGGGCCGGGCAGGGTGGTGGTGACCGCCTGCGCCGGAACCCCGCTGGCAGGCGGCAGCGCCGCTGCGCTCTGGCCCGCAGCTTCGGGGGCTGAGCCTGCGCGGCTTCGCTGCCGGTCAGGCGCACAGAACCGGGCAAGGTAGTTCGGCCCGCCCGCTTTGGGGC
Organism: Cribrihabitans pelagius; assembly: GCF_048820915.1. NCBI lineage: Bacteria > Pseudomonadati > Pseudomonadota > Alphaproteobacteria > Rhodobacterales > Paracoccaceae > Cribrihabitans > Cribrihabitans pelagius. The sequence continues at coordinate 76,892 of NZ_JBMERR010000003.1, forward strand.
CGGTGCCGGACAGGCCTTCGCCGCCGAAGGGCTGGCTGCCGACGATGGCGCCGATCTGGTTGCGGTTCACATAGATATTGCCCGCATGGACCCGGTCGCAGACATGCTGGACCCGGTCGTCGATCCGCGTGTGCAGCCCGAAGGTCAGGCCGTAACCCGTTGCGTTGATGTCGGAAATCACCTTGTCCAGGTCCTGCGCCCGGAACCGCGCCACATGCAGCACGGGGCCGAAGATCTCCTCCTCAAGCGCCTGGATGCCCGGCACCGCGATCAGCGTCGGCGCCACGAATGTGCCGCCCTGCGGCGTGCGCAGCTCTTTAAGCACCCGTCCCTCGGCGCGGGCTTTGTCGATATGGGCGAGGATGCCCGCGCGGGCGCCTTCGTCAATCACCGGGCCGCTGTCGGTGGGCAGGTGCCACGGATCGTCCAGCCGCAGGCAGTCCATCGCGCCCTTCAGCATGGTGAGCACGGTCTCGGCCACGTCCTCCTGCAGATACAGGCAGCGCAGCGCCGAGCAGCGCTGACCCGCCGACTGGAAGGCGCTTTCGATCACCGCCTGCACCGCCTGTTCCGGCAGCGCGGTGGAGTCGACGATCATCGCGTTGAGCCCGCCGGTTTCCGCGATCAAGGGCGATCCGGGCTGGAGGTTCTCGGCCATCGCCTTGCGGATGCGCAGCGCGGTCGCTGTGGAGCCGGTGAAGGCCACGCCGTTCACGCGCGGGTCCGAGGTGATCGCAGCGCCGACAACGCTGCCGCGGCCCGGCACCAGCTGCAGTGCGGCCCGGGGCACACCGGCCTCATGCAGCAGCTGCACCGCGCGATGCGCGATCAGCGGCGTCTGGTCGGCGGGCTTGGCCAGCACTGCGTTGCCCACCGCGAGCGCGGCCGAGATCTGCCCGGTGAAGATCGCCAGCGGGAAGTTCCACGGCGAGATGCAGGAAAAGATCCCCGCAGGCGCCGCGTCGGGAATGCGGGCGGCGTAGTAGCGCAGGAAGTCCACCGCCTCGCGCAGCTCGGCCACCGCATCGGGGATGGACTTGCCCGCTTCCCTCGCAAGGATGGCAAACAGCTCACCGAAGTTTTCCTCGTAGAGGTCGGCGGCCCTGTTCAGCACGCTTGCGCGCTCTGCCGCGGCCGCGTGCCAAGGGGTGGCCGAGGCCAGCGCCAGCTCGATATCAGCGCTGCTGCACTGCGCGATCCGGCCGACCACGCTCAGGTCGGTGGGGCTGGTCACGTCCTTCGAGGTCTCGGGCTGCGCCTCACCAGCCAGCAGGGGGCCTGCCTCCCACTGATGGTCGCGCCAGGGCGCGCGGGCCGCCTCGATCCGCGCCAGCGTCGGTGCATGGCCAAGGTCGAAGCCCTTGGAGTTCATCCGCTCCGGCAGGAACAGCTCCGGCCCGGTCGGGATCTGGCGGGTGAGGTCCTCCACTGCGTCGAACGGGTCGGCAGCCACCACCTCCGGCGGCACGTTCTCGTCCACGATCTGGTTCACGAAAGAGCTGTTGGCGCCGTTCTCCAGCAGGCGGCGCACCAGATAGGCCAGAAGATCGCGGTGCGCACCGACAGGCGCATAGATCCGGCAGTTGGTCTTGTTCTGCTCCAGCACCATCTGGTGCAGCGTCTCGCCCATGCCGTGCAGGCGCTGGAACTCGTATGACGCCTTGTCCTTGCCATCGGCCATGTGCAGGATCGCGGCGACGGTATGGGCGTTGTGGGTGGCGAACTGCGGGTAGATCCGATCGGTCAGCCCCAAGAGCTTGCGGGCATTGGCGATGTAGGACACGTCGGTCAGCGCCTTGGAGGTGAAGACCGGGAAGCCATCGACGCCTTCGACCTGGGCGCGCTTGATCTCGGTATCCCAATAGGCGCCCTTCACCAGCCGCACCATGAAGCGGCGGTCGTATTTTTCGGCCATTTCGTGCAGCGCGTCGATCGCCAGCCCGGTGCGGGGCCCGTAGGCCTGCACGACCACGCCAAAGCCGTCCCAGCCCGCCAGAGCCGGGTCGGACACCACCGCCTCGATCACTTCCAGCGACAGCGACAGCCGGTCGGCTTCTTCGGCATCGACGTTGAGCCCCATTTTTGCGGCCTTGGCGAGCAGCGCCAGCGCCTTCAGCCGCGGCACCAGGGTCTCCATCACGCTGGCATCATGCGCCAGCTCGTAGCGCGGATGCAGCGCCGACAGCTTCACCGAGATACCGGGGTTCTCGCGGATGTCATCGCTGTGGCAGGCGGCTGCAATTGCCGAGATCGCCCGCGAATAGGCGAGGTGATAGCGCGAGGCATCGCCTTCGGTCCGCGCGGCTTCGCCCAGCATGTCGTAGGAGTAGGTATAGCCCTTGGCCTCCATCCCCTCGGCCCGCTTCATGGCGCTCTCGATGGTCTCGCCCAGCACGAACTGGCGGCCCATCTCCTTCATCGCGCGGCCCACGGCGGTGCGGATCACCGGCTCGCCCAGACGCTTCACCGCACCGCGCAGGGCGCGCACCGGGCTGGGCTTGTCCTCGTCCAGCACCTTGCCGGTCAGCATCAGGGCCCAGGTCGAGGCATTGACCAGCGGCGAGGAGGACTTGCCCAGGTGCTTGCTCCAGTCCGAGGGCGCGATCTTGTCCTCGATCAGCGCGTCGATGGTGTCGGCATCCGGCACGCGGAGCAGCGCCTCGGCCAGGCACATCAGCGCGACGCCTTCTTCGGTGGAAAGCCCGTACTCGGCCAGGAACACCTCCATCAGCCCGGGCGCGGAATGGCCGCGGATGTCGCGCACCAAGGCGGCTGCATTGGCGCTGATCCGCTGCCGGTCCTCACTGCTGAGGGCCGCCTGGTCGATTAGCTTGCCGCGCATCGCGGTCTCGCTCGCGTAGGTTCCGGCATCGATACGGTGCCGCAGTTTCTGGGAGGTGTTCATGTTCTCGTGCTCCGCTGGACGAAGAAGTCTGATGACAAGATTACACCCAATACTGCGGGACAACCGCCCGAAGATGTGCGATGTACGGTACGATTGAGGAAAGTGAGGCGATATGGCAGCTCAAATGAACTTCTCCGATCTGGACCGGTTCGACCGGGCGATTCTGAACGTCCTGGCCGAGGACGGCCGCATCTCCATCGCCGATCTCGCGCGCCGCATCGGCTTGTCGAAATCCCCGACCCAGACCCGGCTGAAACGGCTGGAAACCGGCGGGATCATCACCGGCTACCGCGCCCTTGTGGATCCGATCCGGCTGGGGCTCGACCACGTCGCCTTTGTCGAGGTCAAGCTCGACGACACCCGCGAGGCAGCGCTGGCGAAGTTCAACGCCGCGGTGATCCGGGTGCCGGAGATCGAGCAGGCGCATATGCTGGCCTCGCATTTCGACTACCTACTGAAGGTGCGCACCCGCTCGATGACCGAATACCGCGCGGTGCTGGGGGAGAAGATCTCCTCGCTGCCACATGTCTCCTCGACCTCCACCTACGTGGCGATGCAGGCGGTGAAGGAGGAGGCAGCACCCGGCCCGCTGTAAGGTGCCGCGCGGGGCAGGGCGGACACCAGCTTGATCCCGGCCGCAACTGCGCCAGCATTATAGGCATGTCCAGTCCGCTTGCCCGCCCGCCCTGCCTGCCAGCCCTGCTGCTGGCTGCCGTCCTGCCTGCCATAGCCTCGGCAGGCTGCCCGCCTGCGCCGGATCACTCCCAACCGCTGGAGCAGCTCCTCGCCGAGGTGCAGTCCGCGCCCGGCGAGCAGGAGGCGCGCCTGATCACCAACCGCATGTGGCAGTATTGGGCCGATGCGCCCGACGCGCAGGCGCAGGAGATCCTCGACCGGGGCATGACCCGGCGCGCAGGCTTCGACCTGCTGGGGGCGCTTGCGGATTTCGACGCGCTGATCGCCTATTGCCCGGACTACGCCGAAGGCTACAACCAGCGCGCCTTCGTGCATTACCTGCGCCGCGATTTCGCCTCGGCGCTGGCGGACCTCGACCGCGCGCTGGCGCTGTCGCCGCGCCATGTGGCGGCACTCAGCGGCCGGGCGCTGTCGCTCTACGGGCTCGCGCGGATGGAGGAAGCCCGCACGGCACTCGCCACGGCGCTCTTGCTGAACCCTTGGCTGCCCGAACGCAGCCTCGCCGCCCCGGGCGGCCCGCTGGCGCCCGATACGGCCCCGGACCCCGGGCAATCGCTCTGAGCGCCCGCCGCGCGGGAAAATCCGCGCCCGCGGGTTGAATAGAGATTGTCCGCCGCGGCCCATGCCGCTAGACCCTAGCTTGCAGTCCAGCTGCGTGCGGGCGTGGTGGAATGGTAGACACAAGGGACTTAAAATCCCTAGGCCCTAGGCCGTGCGGGTTCGAGTCCCGCCGCCCGTACCACCCGGCAGAAAATCTTAGACCCGGAACCAGCACGCGGGACCGTTTTCCGGTCAGCCGCGGCCGCGGTAGGGGGGCACACCTTGGTCCGGAATCCAGACGCCCTCGGGCAGCGGGCCGGTTTGCCAGAACACGTCGATCGGGATGCCGCCGCGCGGGTACCAGTAGCCGCCGATCCGCAGCCACTGCGGCTCCAGGAACTCTGCCAGGCGGCGGGCGATCGACACCGTGCAATCCTCGTGGAAGGCGCCGTGGTTTCGGAAGGAAGTCAGGAAGAGCTTCAGCGATTTGCTCTCCACCAGCCATTTGCCCGGCACGTAGTCGATCACCAGATGCGCGAAATCCGGCTGGCCGGTCATCGGGCAGAGCGAGGTGAACTCGGGCGCGGTGAAGCGCACGTTGTAGGCCACATCGGCTTGCGGGTTCTCGACCCGCTCCAGTTCCGCCTCTTCGGGGCTGGCGGGCTGCACGGTCTCGCCGCCCAGCTGTTTCAGGTTGCTGTAGATGCTGTCGGACATGTCAGGGTTCCTAATCTTCAGACGCCGCGTTTGTTGCCCCAGACCAGCACATGCAGCTGGGGCAGGACGCGGGGGGCAAACCAGCCGTCGCCGGTCACTTTTTCAATCAGCCACAGCAGCCGGTCGGTGGCCTGCTGCAAGTCAACCGGCAGCTCCGGGTCGACCTCCGGGTTGCCGGGCTGCAGGTACAGAGGCAGATCCGGGTGGCGTTCGGCGGCGGCCTTGGCCCAAGCATAATCCTTGTCGTCAAAGATCACGATCTTCATCACTGCCTGACCGCAGCCCCTGGCGGCTTCCAGGCACTGGTCAAAGGCTTTCCAGTCCACCGTTTCCCCGCTGGTGGGAGGCTTGGGGCTCAGCACCAGCGTGTCGAGATCCGCAAACCAGGGCTTGCTGACGGACCCTTGGGTTTCGCAGGCAAATCGGTAGCCCTCGGCCTTGCCAAGCGCAATCACCGGGCCGAAGTCTTGGATCGCAGGGTTGCCGCCCGAGATCGACACGGTCAGCGGCTTGCCGCCCGACAGGCGGCGCACCTCAGCCATCACGTCTTCGGGCGCCATCGCGGCCCAATCGTGGCGGTAGGCGCTGTCGACCGCATGCATGCTGTCGCACCAGGAACAGCGGTAGTCGCACCCGCCCGCACGGATGAACACCGTGGGCTCCCCGATCAGCGCGCCTTCGCCCTGGATCGTCGGGCCGAAAATTTCTGCGATGCGGAGGGTCATGGCCGGTATTCCGCCCAGGTCTTCGGCGTTTCCGAGACCTTCACTGCCGCCACTTCGGGCCAGCGCGCGCGGCACCAGTCGTAGAAGTGTTTCGCCATGTTCTCGGCCGTCGAGGGCCCCTCCAGCACGTCGTTCAGATGCCGGTGGTCGAAACACTCATCGATATAGGCCTTGAGCGGCTTCAGCTCGTGATAGTCGCGCACAAAGCCGTCCCGGTTCAGCGCTTGCGCCGCCAGCTCCACCACCACCACGTAGTTGTGCCCGTGCAGCCGCGCGCATTGGTGTTCCGGCGGCAGATGCGATAGCTGGTGCGAGGCGGAGAAATGGAACTCCTTGGTGATCCGGAACATCAGCCACCCGCCTTTCCGGCAACAGCCTTCTGCCAGAAATCGGGATCGGCGTAGACCGTCGGATCGTCGACGCCTGCGAGATGGAAGGCCTCGCGCCGTTCCACGCAGGTGCCGCAGCGGCCGCAGTGTTTTTCGCCGCCCTTGTAGCAGGACCAGGTCTCGGCAAAGGGCGTATTGTGCCTGGCACCCGCGGTCACGATATCCGCCTTGGAGCGGTGCACGAACGGCGTGTAGAGCCGCACGTCCGCATAGCCGTCGAGTGCTGCCCGCTGCATCGCGTCGAAGGCCTCGGTGAAGGCCGGGCGGCAGTCGGGATAGATGAAGTGGTCGCCGCCATGCACCGCCGTCGCCACCGCCTCATCGCCACTTGCGGCAGCGATGCCATAGGCAATGGCGAGCATGATGGCGTTGCGGTTCGGCACCACGGTGACCTTCATGGTCTCTTCTTCGTAGTGGCCGTCCGGCACGTCGATATCATCGGTGAGCGCCGAGCCCGAGAGCGCGGCGCCGATATTGCGCATGTCGATGATGTCATGCGGCACGCCCAGCCGTTTGGCGGCGGCGGCGGCGTAGTCGAGCTCCTTGCGGTGGCGCTGGCCATAGTCGAAAGAGACAAGACGGGTGAGCTGCTGTTCCTCAGCCACCATATGCGCGAGCGACACGGAATCGAGCCCGCCCGAGCAGATAACGATAGTTTTCATTTTCGAACCCTTGTTTTGATGACCGGGTAGGCTGCGACCGGTTCTGCGCATATAGCGGCGCGGGCGAGGGGGCGCAAGGGTTGGGCGCAATGCGCACTTTGTGCGGGTCTTTCAGGAAATTCTTGAAAATGCGGCAGGCGTCTTGACAGCGGTGCGGGCAGTGCCCGGCCGCGGCCGGAAGGGCGCAAGCGCTGGGCCGTCACACCGGCGGCAGCTCTTCCCCCAGCCACTCCAGAAACGCGCGCGAGGCCGGGGTGCTGGCATGGCTCGGCGGGGGCAGCAGGAAGTAGTTCTCTATCAGTTCTGCCGAGTGTCCGCCCGCGCGCACCAGCTGGCCACTCTCCAAGAGGCCCGCCGCCAGCGTGTCATGCGACATGGCGATGCCTGCGCCATGCAGCGCCGCGGTCATCGCGATCACGTAGGTGGAGCCGAGGTTGACTTCTTCAGCGCGCGCAAACGCCAGGCCCTGCGACTTGAACCACGCGCCCCAAGACCCGGTGACGCCGGCACAATCCAGCAAAGTGGCCGAGGCGAAATCGACCCGCCCGCCTTGGTAGCCGGGCGCGCAGACCGGGTAGAAGCGGTCCCGCGTCAGCCGCACCGCCGCGGCCGACATGTCGTTCGGGCGGCCAAAGCGGATCTCGGTCCCGGCGTTTGCCGCATGGCGCTCCGGGTCCCAGATCGGTGTTACGATGTTCAGCACCAACCAGGGAAACCGCGCATAGAGCCGCGGCAGCCGGGGTGCCAGCCAGAACACCGAAAACGCCATGTTGCACTGCAACACCAGATGCCGCCCCTGGCCGCCGCCGGTGAAGGCCCGGGTTCCGGCCGCGATCAGGTCGAAGGCCTCGCGCACCACCGGCAGGTAGTTCGCCCCCGCCTCGGTCAGGTCCAGCGCGCGGGTCTTGCGCAGGAACAGCTCGCGGCCGAGGAAATTCTCCAGGCTGCGCACGTGCTGGCTGACCGCCGGCTGCGTGAGGTTCAGCTCGGCGGCGGCGCGGGTGAACGACAGATGCCGGGCGCTCGCCTCGAAGGCGCGCAGCCAGGTCAGCGGGGGCAGGGAGGGCGCGGACATCGGTGCATGATCCATGCATAAGATTTCCTGATGCATTAGCGCGGAATCCATCGTTTGTCAGCCCCCGGGCGCGCTGGCATCCCTGGTAAAACAGCGATGGAGATACCGATGAACACGCAAGCGCTGCAGGAAAACCTCACCCATTGGGCCGCACGCACCGACATGGCCGCCGCTTTCCGCTGGACCGCGCGGCTGAACATGCACGAAGGGGTCGCCAACCACTTCAGCCTCGCGGTGAGTGACGACGGCAGCCGCTTCCTGATGAACCCCAACCAGGTGCATTTTGCCCGCCTGAAGGCCTCGGACCTCTTGCTGCTCGATGCCAACGACGCAAGGACGATGGATCGCCCCGATGCCCCCGATCCCACCGCCTGGGGGCTGCATGGCGCGCTGCACCGGCTCTGTCCGCATGCGCGCTGCGTGATGCATGTGCATTCGATCCACGCGACCGTGCTGGCCTGCCTCGCCGACAGCACCCTGCTGCCGATCGACCAGAACACGGCGGCCTTCTTCAACCGCCATGTGGTGGACGAAGGCTATGGCGGGCTCGCTTTTGAGGCCGAGGGCGAACGCTGCGCCGCGCTGCTCTCCGACCCCAAGAAGAAGGTGATGATTATGGGCAACCACGGCGTGCTGGTCATCGGCGCGGACGTCGCCGACACCTTCAACCGCCTCTACTATTTCGAGCGCGCGGCGGAGACCTATATCCGCGCCCTGCAAACCGGCCGGACGCTGCGGGTGCTGAGCGATGAGACCGCCGAGAAAACCGCCCGCGAACTGGAAGACTACCCCAGCCAGGCCGAACGCCACCTGGCCGAGCTGAAAGCCATCCTCGACGATGAGCGCTCCAATTACGCAACCTGATCCCTGACGCCCCCAGCCCGGAGGTACACCCATGACCGCGCCCGGAATGACCCCGATGACCGAGACAGTGACCGCCAGTGCTTCGGATTCCGAAAGCCAGCGCTGGAACTACCGCCCTGAGGGCCCGGTGCCGCTCAACCCGTTATTCCACTGGCCGCCGCGCCCCCGGGCGGTTCTGGCCTGGTACCGCGGCGCCTGGATGGAAATCACAGCGCTCACGGTAACCTTTCTGCTGGCTGTGGCGCTCTATCTCTGGCTGCTGCCGCCCTTGGCGGAGATGGCCAGCTTCCGCCCCGGCTGGATGATGCGCATCTGGCTGATGAATCTCGTGCCGCAGATCCTGGTGGCGGGCGGGCTGCATTGGTGGCTCTACATCCGGAAGGGGCAGGGGACGCGGAAGAAGTTTGACGCCCGCGACCTTTCCCGCGGCAACGGCAGTTTCACCTTCCGCAGCCAGGTGCTCGACAACATATGGTGGACCCTGGGCAGCGCCATCACCGTGGCGACCGTCTACCAATGGGGCATCTTCTGGATCATGGCGAACGGCTGGGCGCCCGTCATCAGCTTTGCCGAGGCGCCGGTCTGGGCGGTTCTGTGGCTCATGCTGATCCCGATGTGGTCGGGGCTGCATTTCTACTGGGTGCACCGGCTGGAGCATTACCCGCGGCTCTACCGCCATGTGCACGCGGTGCATCACCGCAACGTCAACACCGGGCCCTGGTCCGGCATTTCGAACCACTGGTTCGAAAACCTGCTCTACTTCACCACTTATTTCATCCATCTGGTGCTGCCCTCGCACCCGCTGCACCTGCTGTTCCACGCCATGTTCCAGCAGGTGAGCCCGGTGCTGTCGCACTCCGGTTTCGAGCGGGTGATCGCGGGGGAGCGGGAGGCGGCGAAGGCCGGGGATTTCTTCCACCAGCTGCACCACCGCTATTTCGAGTGCAACTACGGCACCTCGGAGATCCCCTTCGACAAGTGGTTCGGCACCTACCACGACGGCAGCGCGGCAGCGACCAAGCGCACCCGGGCCTTCAAGAAGCAGATGTATACCCGGTGAGGACCGCGGTGCGGGTGGAATTGGCCCGCGCAATCTGATCCTGATCAACGTGGGCGTGCGGCGGGACGGCTAAGAGAGATGCAGACAGTTACAGCAGATCAAAGGAGACCCCGATGCTGCGCCTTGCCTCTCTTCTCTATTCGCTGATCGGAACCAGCCTGGCCGGTGCCGGGGTGATTGCGGTGCTGGTGGCGGGGCTCGCCACCGTCCCGGCGATTTTGGCGGCCGCAGCAGCGGGCGCGGCGCTGGGCCTGCCGGTGGCCTGGCTGGTCGCCCGCGCGCTTTACGCCCGCGGCGCCTGAACTGCCAGCCGGCGAGGGTGGGGCGCGTCCCTAGGGGCCGGGCGTCAGGCGTTCAGGAACACCCGCGCCGCCGCTTCGAACTCGCGCGGCTTCTCGGCATGCAGCCAATGGCCGGCACCCGGCAGCTTGGCAAAACGCGCGTTGGGAAACAGATCGCGGATGCGGCCGCGGTGTTCCGGCAGCACATAATCCGAGTTGGCGCCCGACAGGAACAGCGTATCGCCTTCCCAGACGGTGTCTGTATCGGGGAAGGACATGATGTTCGGCATCTGGTCCGCCAGCGCATCGAGATTGAGCCGCCAGCGCCGGTTCGGCACGTCCAGCGACTGGGTGAAAAAGCTCTGCAGCTGAGGCTCCACCCCGGCCGCGGCAAGCTGCGCCTCGGCCTCGGGCCGCCGCTCCAGGGTGGAGAGATCGACCCGCCGCATTGCCTCGATATACTGGATTTGGCTGTGGCCATAGGCGACCGGCGCGATATCGGCGACCAGCAGCCGCCGCACGGCCCCCGGGTGCTGCAAGGCCAGCATCATCGCCGCCTTGCCGCCCATCGAATGGCCGATCACATCCATCTCCCCGCCATGTTCCGCGATCACCCCGGCCAGGTCAGCGGCCAGGTCAGGGTAGCTGTGGCTATCGTCCCAGGGGCTGTGGCCGTGGTTGCGCATGTCGACCGCCACCACCTGGCGCTGGTCCGAAAGGCGCTTGGCGATCACACCCCAGTTGCGGGCCGAGCCGTAAAGCCCGTGCGCGATCAGAAGCGGCGGCTGCTCCGTGGCGGAGCCATGTGTGATGGTGTTCAGCATGATGCAGTGATAGCCGCGCAGGCAGCGCCTTGCCAGCCCCGATCGCGCCGGATTGAGCCGCCCGCTCATCAGGGCTAATCTGACGCAAGCCGCCACCTTCGAGGAGAGAGCCGCCATGGCCGCCAGCCTGGAACAGGAGATCGCAGACATCCGCCAGCTGCTGAAACAGCGCGAACATGCCACGGGCGATCTTGCCGCCGCCCTGACCCGCGCCCGCCGCCGCCTGCCGCGGCGCATCTACCGGCAGGGCATGCAGCTCGCCCGGGCGCTGCCGCTCCTGGAACATCCGCGGCTGCGGCTGACGGTCGAGGAAAAACCCTTGCGCGCCGCGGCAGAGGAGGTGAAAGCGCATCTGCGGCAGATCGACCTCGCCGGCCGCCGCAAGACGCTGCTGCTCAGCATCCTTGGCAGCATGGCCTTCTCGCTGCTCGCGGTTTTTACGCTCCTGGTGATCGTGCTGCGCTGGCGCGGGTTTGTCTGAGCGGCTCCGGCCCCTCCAATGATCAATCGCGCATGTGCGGGATTGCCGCGGGGATAATCCGCCATGGCCCCCGCCCACCAAGCCGCGCCTCGCCGGCGCGCGCGGGCGGTCCAACGGGGAATGACAGGCCGTTTTTCCCAGCCAAGTCCGTATGCAGCCGCGAGGGACCGCTTTGCCTCACCCAGCCGCCGCCCCGCGGGGGCGCGGGCGATGCGCGGCGGCCTTTGGGCCCTGTCCCGCGCCGGGGATGATTTGGGGGAAGGGGCTTGAAATGGGTTTGATGCGGCTGCGTTCCGTGCGCCTTGAAGAGCCGTGTAAACGGGCACCCCAAAAATACCGGCGCCCTCCCGTCCCTTTGCCGTCCGCCGGAGGCGGGTGTCAAAGCGTTGGGCCGGGCGCCGCGCCAGGCGCGGCGCAAGCCGCGCGGGCCGTGAGGCCCGCGCGGCCGGGCCCAAGGCCCGTGCCGGTGCATCTTCGATGCCCCGGCGGGGCGCGGGAGGGCGCCGCTGCAAGATGGAAAACCGCCGCGGCTGGCGGGCCGCGGCGGCTGGAACTGCTCCGCAGAGCTGGCGCTTACAGGTTCGGGTAGAGCGGGAAGCGGGCGCAGAGCGCGGCGACTTTCTCGCGCACCGCGGCCTCCACCGCGCCATTGCCGTCTTCACCGTTCGCGGCCAGCCCGTCGACCACCTCGACGATCAGATCGGCGATCTCGCGGAACTCTTCTTCCTTGAAGCCGCGGGTGGTGCCTGCCGGAGTACCCAACCGGATGCCCGAAGTCACCGTCGGCTTTTCCGGGTCAAAGGGGATGCCGTTCTTGTTGGTGGTGATATGGGCCCGCCCCAGCGCTTTGTCGACGATATTGCCGGTCACGCCCTTGGGGCGCAGGTCCACCAGCATCACATGGGTGTCGGTGCCGCCGGTCACGATGTCGAGCCCGCCCTTGATCAGCTGATCCGCCAGCGCCACCGCATTGGCCTTGACCTGCTTCTGATAGGCCTTGAACTCCGGGCGCAGCGCCTCTCCGAACGCCACCGCCTTGGCCGCGATCACATGCATCAGGGGACCGCCCTGAATGCCCGGGAAAATCGCCGAGTTCACCTTCTTGGCGATATCCGCGTCGTTGGTGAGGATCATGCCGCCGCGCGGCCCGCGCAGGGTCTTGTGGGTGGTGGTGGTGGCCACATGCGCATGCGGGAAGGGCGAGGGATGCTCGCCGGCCGCCACGAGGCCTGCAAAATGCGCCATGTCCACGTGCAGGTAGGCGCCCACCATGTCGGCGATCTCGCGGAAGCGGGCAAAGTCGATCACCCGCGGCACGGCCGAGCCGCCGGCGATGATCAGCTTGGGCTGGTGCTCCTTCGCCAGCGCTTCGACCTGGTCATAGTCGATCAGGTTGTCGTCCTGGCGCACGCCGTAGTGCACCGCATTGAACCACTTGCCCGACTGGTTCGGCCTGGCACCGTGGGTCAGGTGCCCGCCCGAGGCCAGATCCATGCCCAGGATGGTGTCGCCCGGCTTGATCAGCGCCTGGAACACGCCCTGGTTGGCCTGGCTGCCGGAGTTCGGCTGCACGTTCACGAATTCGCAGTTGAACAGCTGCTTGGCGCGGTCGATGGCCAGGTCTTCCGCCACATCGACATACTGGCAGCCGCCATAATAGCGCCGCCCGGGGTAGCCCTCGGCGTATTTGTTGGTCAGAACCGTGCCTTGAGCCTCCATTACCGCGGCGGAGACGATGTTCTCGGAGGCAATCAGCTCGATCTCGTCGCGCTGGCGGCCCAGTTCATCGGTGATCGCGCCGAACAGCTCCGGGTCGCGTTCGGAAAGCGGCTGGGTGAAAAAGCCGGGGTCGCGGGTCGCTTCAGTCATGATGGCTCCATGTCAGTAGAGGAACAGTGTCGAGGGATTTCCTATCGGAAACACCGCCCCTTCGAAAGCCTGTAAAGCGACATATGCGCTTGGGAGAACGGCAAGTCTGGCCTTTGGGGAAAAGCTGTGCTTGTTTCGGAACCAGCTGACCACCACCGGAAACAGATCGCATGTCTCTGAGAATCGCTTTTCTGGCCGGCCGCACCGATGTCGCCCAGGCGGCCCTGGCCGCGCTCAGCCGCCGCTACGGCCACGTGGCGCCGCAGGAGGCGGATGTGATCGTGGCGCTTGGCGGCGACGGTTTCATGCTGCGCACGCTGCATTCCATGGTCGACCACCCCGCACCGGTCTACGGCATGAACTGCGGCACCGTCGGCTTCCTGATGAACACCTACCGCGAGGACGGGCTGATCGAGCGGCTGGAGGACGCCGAGCAGGAGATCATCAACCCGCTGTCGATGACCGCGATGGATCGCAGCGGTGAAACCCACCGGGCGCTGGCGATCAACGAGGTCTCGCTGCTCAGGGCCGGGCCGCAGGCGGCGCGGCTGAAGATCTCGGTCGACGGGCGGCAGCGGCTGGCAGAGCTGGTCTGCGACGGGGCGCTGGTGTCCACGCCCGCGGGTTCCACCGCCTATAATTACTCGGCGCATGGGCCGATCCTGCCGATCGGCTCGGACGTGCTGGCGCTCACTGCAATTGCCGCCTTCCGCCCCCGGCGCTGGCGCGGCGCGCTGCTGCCCAGCAACGCCAGGGTGCGCTTCGACGTGCTGGAGCCTGAAAAACGCCCGGTGATGGCGGACGCGGATTCGATGTCGGTCGCCGATATCGACTGGGTCGAGATCCAGACGGAGCCGCGAGTCCGCCACAAGATCCTTTTCGATCCGGGCCACGGGTTGGAAGAGCGGCTGATCTCCGAACAGTTCACCTGAGCGGGCCGCGGAATTATTTGCGGGAGCATTGCGGCCGTTAATGCTGGTTTCACGCTTTTGTGAAGGTTCAGGTAGGGAATCCATGCGATGCTTTTCGTACGGGCAGAGGGTTTGATGCTTTGCCCCCGGTAAGCCGCTGAAGTTTGCCCTCGGATGTTTGAAAGAGGGCGTGTTGACGAGTTGACGTCGGGTACCGGTGCCTTCGGCAGAAGCTGCGGAAAACGGCAATAGCCGCGCTGGACTGGCTGGTTCTGATGAATGGCCGGGCAAGGCAAGTGCAAGTGTAACGCAGGCGGCAGGACGGGTCGTCAGTCAGACCGCATGTCCCTGCGAAGAATCTGTAGATGTGAAGGCGGCGCGCCGCGCACGGTGTGCCTGTGACGAGTATCCTTTTTTTGGAAGGCCCCGGGGGCGGTTCAAGCCGCGCCCCCGGCGGCTTGTGAGCATGTTTGATTTGCCCCCCTCCAGCGTCTTTTTCCGGGCGTGATAATCCGGGCGTCCTGATCCGGGCGTGATGGCCAGGACGTGTTGACCCGGGTCTGATGACCTGGATGTGGAGACCTGGAACGATGTGGAGACCTCGAACGCCAAAGGCAAGCTCAGAGCCGGGCGCTGATCCGGCGGCTATTGCGCCGCCGCCGATGGCCGCTCCCTGATCTTTCCCGCATCGCACCTGTGCGCCTGAAATTCGGCCCGGTCCGCTGCGCTGGCGGGCCAATCCGTTCGCTCCGCTGCCCGGCCACACCGGCCACTCCGCCGGCTACCCCATCCGCTCCCAAAGGGCCTCGCACATCCGGCCGGCCCGCGCTTCGATGGCGGCGCAGGCCTCCACTGCCAGATCCTCCCGCCAGCGCCGCGCCGTGATCTGCACATTTATGGGCTGCGGCCCCGCAGGCAATTCCGCCAGCCGCGCCGGGACCGAGGCCGCGGGCAGGCCCATGAAGTTCATCGCATAGGAATAGACCGCGCTGCCCAGCACCTCCTGCACGCCCTCGGGGCCTTCGGTGTCGCGGCCGGGCCGGAAGAAGGGCTGCGGCAGGAAGGGCGACAACACCAGCGGGTACTCCTCCATGAACAGCGACCACTGCCGCGCGTAATGGCTGCGCTGCGCCATCATCCGCAGCAGCTCCTCCCCCGAAAACGGCGGAAATTCCTCGAAATAGACGGCAAAGATATCGCGCACGGTCTGCGAGCCCGCAGCCTCCACGTCCGCCTTCATCAGCGCAAACACCTCTCCCATCAGCGCGCGGTAGCCCGCACGCCCGGCCTCAAACACATTGGGCGGCTCCACCTCCGCGACCACGCAGCCCGCATCGCTCAGCGCATCGCGGGCAAACAGCAGCGCCGCCTCCACCTCGGGGTGCAGGTCATAGCCGAAGGTGTTGCGGGTGAAAGCGACCTTCACCGGACCGTCCAGAGCCGCGCCGCGCCAGGGCAGGGGCACGTGAAAGGGATCGCGCGGATCGGGTGCGATCAGGCTGGGCATCGCCAGGTGCAGGTCCTCAGTGGCGCGCACCAGCAGCCCCTGCACCGACATCAGCTGCGCCAGCAGCCCGCGCTCGGCGGTCTGGCTGGGGTTCCAGGCAGGCACCCGGCCAAGCCCCGGCTTCACGGTGACGGCTCCGTTGGCGGCGGCCGGGAAGCGCAAACTGCCGCCGATGTCATTGCCATGCGCCAGCGCCCCGATCCCCGCCATTACCGCAGCCCCTGCGCCGCCCGAGGAGCCGCCGGCCGAGACATGATTTCCCCAGGGGTTATGGGTGCGCCCGAACAGCGGGTTGTCGGTATCGGCGCGGAAAGAGAACTCGGGCGTATTGGTCCGCCCGATCACCACCGCGCCCGCCTTTTGCAGGTTGGCCACCACCGGCGCATCGGCGGGCGCGATCAGGTCCTTCAAGGCCGCCACCCCGTTCGAGGTGGCATGGCCCGCCTGGTCCACGTTGATCTTTATGGTCACCGGAACCCCGTGCAGCGGCCCGGGTTCCGCGCCGCCCGCGCGTGCCTTGTCCAGCATCCGCGCGCGCTCCAGTGCCTCGGCGCCCAGATCCTCGACCACCGCGTTGAGGCCCGGGTTCACCGTTTCCATGCGGGTGAGCGAGGCCTGCACCGCGGCTTCCGCGCTCACGTCGCCCGCGCGGGTGCGCCGCGACAGCTCCGCTGCGCTCAGCCGCCAGATGTCGGTTTGTGTCATGAATGGCCTCCCCCGCCGCAGGTTAGGCGGGCAGGGGAGACTTGCAAGCAAAACCGGACGGCAGCGCACCGGATTTCCGCGCCGGGAACCGGAGGCGCTACTTGGCGTAGCCGAGACCCTGCAGCGCCGCCTTGATTTCGTCCAGGATTGCCGGATCGTCGATCGTGGCAGGCATCTTCCAAGCCGTTCCATCGGCGATGTTCACCATGGTGCCGCGCAGGATCTTGCCCGAGCGGGTCTTCGGCAGCCGCTCCACCACCGCGGCGCGCTTGAAGGCAGCCACCGGGCCGATCTTGCCGCGCACCAGCTTTACCACTTCCTCCACCACCTCGGCGGGCGCGCGGCTGCAGCCTGCGTTGAGACAGAGGAAGCCGACCGGCATCTGCCCCTTCAGCGCATCCGCAGCGCCGATCACCGCGCATTCGGCCACGTCCGGGTGGCTGGCCAGCACCTCCTCCATGGCGCCGGTGGACAGCCGGTGCCCCGCCACGTTGATCACGTCATCGGTGCGCGCCATGATATAGAGATAACCGTCTTCGTCCTTCATCCCCGCATCGCCGGTTTCGTAATAGCCGGGGAAGGTGGTGAGGTAGCTCTTCCGGTAGCGCTCCTCCGCGTTCCACAGAGTCGGCAGGGTGCCCGGCGGCAGCGGCAGCTTCACCGCGATCGCGCCCAGCTGGCCGGGCGCAACCGGGTTGCCGCCCTCGTCGAGGATATCGACCTCATAGCCCGGCATTGCCACCGCGGGCGAGCCGCGCTTCACCGGCAGGGCCTCAATCCCGAGGGGGTTGGCGGCAATTGCCCAGCCGGTCTCAGTCTGCCACCAGTGGTCGATCACCGGCACTTTGAGCTGCTCCTCGGCCCAAGCGATGGTGTCGGGATCGGCGCGCTCGCCAGCCAGGTAAACCTGCTGCAGACAGCTCAGGTCATACTTCTGGACGAACTCTCCTTTCGGGTCCTCCCGCTTCACCGCGCGGAAGGCGGTGGGGGCGGTGAAGAAGCTCTTCACCTTGTGCTCCGAGATCACCCGCCAGAAGGTGCCCGCATCGGGCGTGCCCACGGGCTTGCCCTCGAACACGATGGTGGTGTTGCCGTGGATCAGCGGCCCGTAGCAGATGTAACTGTGGCCCACGACCCAGCCCACGTCCGAGGCGGCCCAGAACACATCGCCCGGATCGACGTTGTAGATGTTCTTCATTGTCCAATTGAGCGCCACCAGCTGTCCCGCGGTGTGGCGGATCACCCCCTTGGGCGCGCCGGTGGTGCCGGAGGTATAGAGGATATAGGAGGGGTGGTTGCCCTCGACGGGCACGCAGTCCGCGGGCTCTACCCCGTCCTGGAAGCGGTGCCAGTCGACATCGCGCCCCTCGCTCAGCTCCGCCACCTCCTGCTCGCGCTGGAGGATCACGCAGAAATCGGGCTCGTGCGCCGCCTGTTCGATCGCCCCGTCCAGCAGTGGCTTGTACTTTACGGTGCGCCCCGGCTCGATGCCGCAGGAGGCGGCGATGATCGCCTTGGGGGTGGCATCGTCGATGCGCACCGCCAGCTCGTTTGCGGCAAAGCCGCCAAACACCACCGAATGCACCGCGCCAAGCCGGGCACAGGCCAGCATCGCCTCCAGCGCCTCGGGCACCATCGGCATGTAGATGATTACGCGGTCGCCTTTCTCCACCCCCTTGGCGCGCAGGGCGCCGGCCAGCCTGGCCACCCGGTCCTTCAGCTCGCCGTAGGAGATCACCTGCTTCCTGCCGGTCACCGGGCTGTCATGGATGATCGCGGCGCGCGCGCCGTGGCCTGCCTCCACATGCCGGTCCACCGCGTTGTAGCAGGTGTTGACGCGCGCCTCGGAGAACCACTCGGAGAGCCCGTCGCCCTTATCGAAGAACGCTTTCGAGGGCGCGCGGTCCCAGCTGATCGCGCCGGCCGCCTCCATCCAGAAGCCTTCCGGGTCCTGTTGCCAGCGGGCGTAGATATCCTGATATGCCATGTGTCATTCTCCTCCTGCCAAATGCCTAGGCGAGAACGCTGCCGCCGGGCAAGTTTTGCCACGCGCGCGGACCAGATCGGTGAAGAAAATTACAGGGCAGGGGGCGCTTTCGCGCCGGGATTTACAGGATTTACAACCCTGCACCAGACCGGCTTTGCAAAGCCGGCTTTGCGGGAGAATATTCCGGAAAGCGCCGCCGCCTTTGCAAAGTCAGGATATTGCGCAGCCAACCGCGCCTGCTTCCCCGCGCGGGGCAGGGGCTGGCCGCAGGGAATCACCCCGTCAGCCGGCGGTCTTGGCGTAGCGGGGCAGCGTGTCCTTTAGATGCAGCCAGGGCAAGTGCTCGGCGTGGAAGACGTGGAAGCGCGGCGGCACCGCCTCCGGGTCTTCCAGCGTCGCGGTATAGAGGTGGATATTCACCGTGTCGCGGGCATTGCGGTAGGCCATCTGGGTGCCGCAAGTGCCGCAGAACAGCCGCTCCACCCCTTCGGAGGAGCGGTAGATGCGGGGCTCGGCGCCGCCCCATTTCACCGCCTCATGCGGCAGGCCGATAAAGGCGGTGACCGGCGCCGCGCAGGCGCGGCGGCAGTCGGCGCAATGGCAATAGCAGCTCCAGGCAACCTCGGCCCCGCTGTCCCAAAACACCTCGCCGCAGTTGCAATGCCCCCTCATGCCCGCCTCCCTGCTGGCCGTCCCGCAATCGCCGGGGGCGGCCAGCTAAGGCGCGGCCGCCCGGACTTAACCGTAGTGCGCTACCGGGGTGCCGGCAATGGCGGCCATGTTCAGAAGCCCGCGGGGGGTGATCGCGGGGGAGACGATATGGGCGCGGTTGCCCATGCCCATCAGGATCGGCCCCACTTCCAGCCCGTCGGCGCGCATCTTCAGGATGTTGCGCACGCCCGACGCCGCATCGGCATGGGCAAAGATCAGCACGTTGGCGGCATCCTCCAGCCGCGAGTTCGGGAAGATCCGCGCCCGCAGCTCGGGGTCGAGCGCGGTGTCGATGTTCATCTCGCCCTCATAGACGAAATCGCAGTGCTTGCCGTCGAGAATCCCGATAGCGGCGCGCAGCCGCGCGCCGGTGTCGCAGTTGATGGTGCCGAATTGCGATTGCGAGCACAGGGCGATTTTCGGCTCCAGTCCGAAGCGGCGCACGTGGCGGGCAGCTCCCTCAACGGTCTGCGCGATCTGCTCCGGTGTCGGCTCCACATGCACATGGGTGTCGGCGATGAACAGCGGCCCGTCCTTCAGGATCATCATCGACAGCGCGCCATGCGGCGTATAGGTGCCGCCGCCCAGCACCTGCTCGACATAATTCAGATGCCAGCGGTATTCGCCAAACGTGCCGCAAATCATGCTGTCGGCCTCGCCGCGCTGCACCATGATGGCGCCGATCGCGGTGGTATTGGTGCGCATGATCGCCTTGGCCAGATCCGGCGTCACGCCCTGGCGCTGCATCAGCTGGTGATAGCTGTTCCAATAGTCGTAGTAGCGGGGGTCGTTTTCCGGGTTCACCAGCTGGAAATCGCGGCCCGGGCGGATGTCCAGCCCCAGCCGTTCGCAGCGCGTCTCAATCACCTCGGGACGGCCGATCAGGATCGGCGTTTCCGTGGTCTCCTCCAGCACCGCCTGGGCGGCGCGCAACACCCGCTCGTCCTCGCCCTCAGTGAACACAATGCGGCGGGCGGCAGCGCGGGCGGCCTGAAACACCGGCCGCATCAGGAGCGCCGATTTGAACACGGTCTGGTTCAGTTTCTGCTTGTAGGCGTCAAGGTCCGGGATCGGCCGCGTCGCCACGCCGCTGTCCATCGCAGCCTTCGCAACCGAGGAGGAAACCACCGCCACCAGCCGCGGGTCGAACGGCTTGGGGATCAGGTAGTCGGGGCCGAAGTTCATCTCTTCGCCCTGATAGGCCGCCGCGGCCTCGGCCGAGGTGGTGGCGCGGGCAAGGTCCGCGATACCGTCCACACAGGCGATCTGCATCGCGTCGTTGATCTCGGTTGCGCCCACATCCAGCGCGCCGCGGAAGATGAAGGGGAAGCACAGGACGTTGTTGACCTGGTTGGGAAAATCGCTGCGCCCGGTCGCGATGATCGCATCCGGCGCCACGTTGCGGGCGAGGTCCGGCATGATTTCGGGGTTCGGGTTGGCCAGCGCAAAGATGATCGGCCGCGCCGCCATCTGGCCGACCAGCTCCGGCTTCAGCACATTGGGGCCGGAGAGGCCAAGGAACAGATCCGCCCCCTCGATCACCTCACCCAGAGTGCGCTTGTCCGAAGCCTGGGCAAAAGCCGCCTTCTGCGGGTTCATGTCCTCGGTGCGGCCCTCATAGACCAGCCCGTGGATGTCGCAGAGCCAGATGTTTTCGCGCTTCACCCCAAGCTTTACCAGCATGTTGAGGCAGGCAATCCCGGCCGCCCCGCCGCCGGTGGAAACGATCTTGATGTCCTCGAACTTCTTTCCGGCCACATGCAGCGCGTTCTTAGCCGCCGCCCCCACCACGATGGCGGTGCCGTGCTGGTCGTCGTGGAAAACCGGGATGTTCATCCGCTCGCGGCACAGCTTTTCGACCACGAAGCAATCCGGCGCCTTGATGTCTTCAAGGTTGATGGCCCCGAAGGTCGGCTCCAGCGCGCAGACAATATCGGCGAGCTTTTCCGGGTCGCTCTCGTTCACCTCGATGTCGAAACAGTCGATGCCCGCGAAGTTTTTGAACAGGACCGCCTTGCCTTCCATCACCGGCTTGGAGGCCAGTGCGCCGATGTTGCCAAGCCCCAGCACGGCCGAGCCGTTGGACACCACCGCCACCAGGTTCCCGCGGGAGGTATAGCGGGCTGCATTGGCGGCGTCGGCCTGTATTTCGGTGCAGGCTTCCGCAACACCGGGCGAATAGGCGCGCGCCAGGTCGCGGCCGTTGGCCATCGGTTTGGTGGCGCGGATCTCCAGTTTCCCGGGCTGCGGATACTCGTGATAGTGCAAGGCCGCCTGGCGCAGGTTCTGTGAATCGGACATTTGGCGCTCCTGAAACAATTTAGTTTAGCATTAAACCAATTCCCGCGGCGGGGGAACAGAGAAAACCGCGGAGGGGCTGCGGCAGCCCGCCGCCGGCGGCTTCCCGCGGAAGGGTGCCGCAGCGGCAATTCCCCGGGGCAGGGGCTTCCGCTCCCCCTCGGGTTTCCGCTATCCTGCGGCATCTTGTCCGAATGATAAAGCAGCCAGGGAATCGTCATGAGCCTGAAGAACGCCGCTCTCGCCGTGCGGGACAACGCCCACGCACCCTATTCCAACTTCAAGGTCGGCGCCGCCATCCGCGCCGCCTCGGGCCGCATCTACGTGGGCTGCAACGTGGAAAACGTGGCTTATCCCGAAGGCACCTGCGCCGAGGCTGGCGCCATTGCGGCGATGGTCGCAGCCGGCGAGACCGAGCTGACCGAGGCCTACGTGGTCGCCGACTGCCCGGCGCCGATCCCGCCCTGCGGCGGCTGCCGCCAGAAGCTGAAGGAATTCGGCAAGGGCGAGGTGAAGGTCACCATGGGCACGGTGGACGGCAAGGAAGCGGTGCTGACGATTGCCGACCTCTTGCCCGCCGCCTTCGACACCGCCCACATGGATCGGAGCTGACATCATGGACGCCCGTGCCATAATCGCCAGCCTGCGCCGCGGCCGCACGCCCTCAGACGACGAACTGCGCTGGTTCGCCAAAGGCCTCGCCAGCGGCGCCGTCTCCGACGCGCAGGCGGGCGCCTTTGCCATGGCCGTTTGCTTGCAGGGCCTGCCGACCGGGGCGCGCAGTGCGCTGACGCTGGCGATGCGCGACACCGGCGACGTTCTGGCGTGGGATCTGGACGGGCCGGTGCTCGACAAGCACTCGACCGGCGGGGTAGGGGATTGCGTGTCGCTCCTGCTTGCGCCCGCGCTCGCCGCCTGCGGCGCCTATGTGCCGATGATTTCCGGCCGCGGGCTTGGCCATACTGGCGGCACGCTCGACAAGCTGGAGGCCATCCCCGGCCTCTCCACCTCGGTCAGCGAAAGTGCGCTGCGCGCCATGGTCAAGGACGTAGGCTGCGCCATCGTCAGCGCCACGGCGGAAATTGCCCCCGCCGACAAACGGCTCTACGCCATCCGCGACGTGACCGCGACGGTGGAAAGCCTCGACCTGATCACCGCCTCGATCCTCTCCAAGAAGCTCGCCGCCAGCCCCGGCGCGCTGGTGCTCGACGTGAAGATCGGCTCCGGCGCCTTCATGAAGACGGCGGAGGACGCCCGCGCGCTGGCCCGCTCACTCTGCGATACCGCCAATGCGGCCGGCTGCACCACCTCGGCGCTGATCACCGACATGAACCAGCCGCTGGCGCCCGCGCTTGGCAACGCGCTGGAGGTGGCGGAGGTGATGCGGGTGCTCACCGGCGCTGCCTCAGGCCCGCTGGCGGAGCTGACGGCGGCCTTGGGCGGCGTGCTGCTGGCCCATGGCGGGCTGGCACGGGATGCCGCCGAGGGCGAAACCAAGATCACCGAAACCCTGACGGACGGCCGCGCCGCGGACCGCTTTGCCCGCATGATCGCGGCCTTTGGCGGCCCTGCCGATTTTGCGGACCGCTGGCGCGATCACCTGCCGCGGGCCGAAGTGTCCCGCGTGGTCAAGGCCCCCAAAGGCGGGCATGCCGCCGCCATCGACGGCGAGGCGCTGGGGCTTGCGGTGGTGCGCCTTGGCGGCGGCCGCATGGTGGAAAGCGACCGTATCCATCCGGGCGTCGGCGTTTCGGACATTGCCCGCCTCGGCCAGCCAGTGGAGCCGGGCGACCCGCTGGCCCGTGTGCATGCGGCCAGTAACGACGCCGCCCGCGCCGCCGAGGCCGAGGTTCTGGCCGCCTTCACCATCGGCGAGGCGCCCGAAACCCTGCCGCCGCTTGTGCACGAAAGGATCTCCTGATGCCCCGCGCCTTCCTTGTGGTGATGGATTCGGTTGGCATTGGCGGCGCGCCGGATGCCGGGCGGTTCTTCAACGGCGACCTTCCCGACCTTGGTGCCAACACGCTGGCCCATATCGTCCAGGCCTGCGCCGCGGGGCAGGCTGAGGAGGGGCGCAGCGGCCCCCTGGACTTGCCGAACCTCACCAGGCTTGGCCTTGGGGCGGCGATGCGGCTCGCGTCCTCGGTGCCGTTTCCGGGGCTGGACGCGGACCCCGAAGGCCGCTGGGGCTGCGCCCATGAGCTGAGCCCGGGCAAGGACACGCCCTCGGGCCATTGGGAGCTGGCGGGCCTCCCGGTGCCCTGGGACTGGCACTATTTCCCCGACACCACGCCTGCCTTCCCCGAAAGCCTCTCCGCCCGCGCGGCGGAGCTTGCGGGCACAGCCGGCATCCTCGGCAGCTGCCACGCCTCGGGGACCGAGATCATCGCCCGCCACGGGGCGGAGCACATGCAGACCGGCCAGCCGATCTGCTACACCTCGGCCGACAGTGTGTTCCAGATCGCCGCGCATGAAGAGACCTTCGGCCTGGACCGCCTGCTCAAGCTCTGCGAGGCGCTGGCGCCCGAGCTGCACGCCATGAAGGTCGGCCGCGTCATCGCGCGCCCCTTCACCGGTACGGCGGAGGAGGGCTTCACCCGCACCGCCAACCGCCGCGACTACGCTATTGCGCCGCCCGCGCCGGTGCTCACCAACTGGGTGCAGGACGCAGGCCGCCGCGTGCATGCGATCGGCAAGATCGGTGACATCTTCACCATGGCGGGCATCGACACGCTGAAGAAAGGTCCGGACGAGACGCTGATTCAGCATCTCTTTGACGCGGTGGAAGAAGCCGAGGACGGCAGCCTCACCTTCGCCAACCTCGTGGAGTTCGACAGTCTTTACGGTCACCGCCGCGACATTTCCGGCTATGCCCGCGCGCTGGAATGGTTCGACGCCGCGCTCGGCCGTCTGCTGCCGCGTCTGCGCGGCGGCGACATGCTGCTGCTCACCGCCGACCACGGCAACGATCCCGCCTGGCCCGGCACCGACCACACCCGCGAACAGGTGCCGGTGCTGATTGCGGGTCTTGGCGCGGGCCCCATCGGCGCGGTGAAGTTCGCCGATGTGGCGGCTTCGGTCGCGGCGCACCTGGGTGTGCCCGCGCAAGGCCCCGGCAAGAGCTTCCTTTGATCCCTCCCAGCACCCCTTTCCGGGCGGCAGCGGGCAAAACCGCCTTGCCTGCTGCGGCAAAGCCAATAAAAGCGCAACAAACAACTTTAGGAGCGCCCCATGACCGACCATCTCACAGTCGTTGATCACCCGCTTGTGCAGCACAAGCTGACCCTGATGCGGGACAAGGGCACCTCGACCGCCAGTTTCCGCCGCTTGCTGCGCGAGATCACCCAGCTCCTGGCCTATGAGATCACCCGCGGGATGCCGCTGACCACCACCACCGTCGAAACCCCGATGGAGGAAATGGAAGCGCCAATCCTGGCGGGCAAGAAACTGGCGCTGGTCTCGATTCTGCGCGCGGGCAACGGTATGCTGGATGGTGTGCTGGAGCTGATCCCCTCGGCCCGCGTCGGCTTTGTCGGCCTCTACCGCGACGAGGAAACCCTGCAGCCGGTGCAGTATTACTTCAAGGCGCCGGAAGGGCTGAAGGACCGGCTGGTGATCGCGGTGGACCCGATGCTGGCGACCGGCAACTCCTCCGCCGCCGCCGTCGATCTGCTGAAAGAGGCGGGCGCGAACAACATCCGCTTCCTGTGCCTGCTGGCCTCGCCGGAAGGTGTCGCCAAGATGAAGGAAGCCCACCCGGATGTGCCGATCGTCACCGCCTCGCTTGACCGCCAGATCGACGAGAAGGGCTACATCCTGCCCGGCCTCGGCGACGCGGGCGACCGGATGTTCGGCACCAAGTAAGCGGCGGTTGCGTAGTACAGAAAAGCCCGGCCCTCCGCCGGGCTTTTTTCATTCCGCCGGAAGGTCTGCCAGAGCCGCATATCGCCGGCGCGCGGCGGCGATGCGCCGCGGCCTTCGGCCTTGTTCCGCGCTGGGGGCGGTGCCCGGGTGCGATACCATGGCAAATCAGCCGCTTGCGGCCATATTTACGCCGCGAAATCTTTACTCAGCCCGGCGCATCGGGCATCCTGCCGCCATATATTGCGGGGCACGGGTATGAAAATAGCTAGAATTATTGCGCTGGCCTTGATCGCGGGGTCCGCCGGGATCACGGCGCTAGAGGCACAGGTGCTGCGCGAGGCCAGCCCGCCCGCCGAATATCCGCCTGCGTCTTATGCCGCCAAGCAATATGTCGACAGCCGCGGCTGCATCTACATCCGCGCAGGTATCGGCGGCAATGTGACCTGGGTGCCGCGGGTGACCCGGTCCCGCAGGCAGATCTGCGGCTACAAGCCCACTGGCGTCGCGGGCACCACCAAGCAGCCGCAGCAGGCTGTGCCCGGGCCCGAAATGATCACCTTGCCGCAGGGTGATCAGCCCGCGCAGGCCACCGCCGCAGCCCCCGCAAGACCTGCACCGAAAGCGGCGCAACAGGCAGCTCAGCCCGCCGTGACGCCGGCTGCGAAACCGGCTGCGAAACCTGTTGTCAAACCGGTGAAACGTGCCGCAGCGGCTGCGCCCGCCAAACCAGCTGCCTCCCCCAGGCCCGCCCGGCAGAAACCCGTGCGGCTCGCGCCGAACCCCGCAGCCAAGGCCGCACCCGCGGCCAGCCCCCCCTGTCCCGGCGCCTCGGCGCTCAGCCAGCAGTACATCAACCGCGGCAGCGCCCGCTGCGGCCCGCAGGCGGTCTCGCCCGTCACCTATGGCGACAGCCCCGGGATCGGCCCGCAATCGGCGCTTCCGCTCACGCCCAACACGCGCGTGGTGCAAAAGCACATCTATCAGGAGCGCCGCCTCAGCAACAATTTCTCCGTCCCCAAGGGCTACCGCCCGGTCTGGAAGGACGGCCGCCTCAACCCCCGCCGTGCCGAACGCACCATCCGCCCGGCCGTGGTCAACGGGGCCGCCGTCGTGCCGCCCGGTTATATCCGGGTCAGCCGCGAAGACGGCCGCCTGAACCCCGCCCGCGGCCCGCGCGGCGCGGCGGGCGCTGCCGCCAGTGCGCGGATCTGGACCGATGAGGTGCCGCGCAGGCTGGTGAAACTGCCGCTCGACAGCCCCGTGGTCACCCTCCCGCCCAAGGCCCGCCGCAGCCCGGCGGAGGCCAAGAAACCCGCGCTGCGCCTTTCCAGCCGCGCCGACCCGGCAGCCCCGGCCCCGGATCTGGTTGCGCCCGCGCAAAGCTACATCCGTGCCGCAACCCATGCTGACGCCGCCGAGGCCCGCGCCGCCGCACAGGCGCTGGCAGCGCGCGGGCTGCCGGTGCGGCTCGGCACGCTGAGCCGCAAGGGGCACAGCCTGAAAGTCGTGCTGGCGGGTCCATTTGCCAGCCCTGCGAAGGCGCACGCCGCCCTCTCCACGGTGCAGGCTGCAGGTTTCCCCGGCGCCCGGCTCAGCAAGTAAGCTCCAGATCCCAAAACATAAAAGCCGGGAGCGCCCCGCGCGTCCCGGCTTTTCCTCTGTCCTAAGCCCGGCCTCAGCCCGCCTGCGCCACCGCCTCGGCGGGCCCGGAGGGCCGGGCGGGCGCCGGGAAGATCACATCGTAGGCCCAGTTGAAGCAAAAGGCGTAAACCAGGTAGAAGGCCGCGAACCCCGCATCCATCACGAAGGCCATGAACAGGCTGATCTCCAGATACCACGCCAGGAATGGCATCAGCACCAGCAGCAGCCCCAGCTCGAACAGCACCGCATGCAGAACCCTCAGGGGCACGCCGCGGTCGGTGCAGCCGCGCAAGGCGAGCAGCGCCTTGTCGAACAGCAGGTTGTAGAGAAAGTTCCAAAAAGTCGCGATCGTTGCGCAGACAAAGGCGGCCAGCCCCAGATGCGCGGCGGGCATGCCGGAAACCCAGGCGCCCAGCGGCGTGATGAGCAGAAGCCCGATGATTTCAAAGCTGACGGCATGGCGGATCCGGTCCCCGGCGCTGCGCATGGTATCTCCCCTTATCCCTCTTGGGGTGACCCGGGCCGTCCCGGCTGCTGTCCCGTCTTGGGGGAGGGCGTCCTCGCTTGCCGCCAAGATAGCCGGCGCCGCCGCGGTTTCAACCCCCGCCGCCGGTGGTCCGCCTCCTAGCCGCAGATGTTCTGCAACCGCACCCAATCGCGGTCGCTCAGCACCGGCTCCACTTCCTGGCCCGCCATCGGATCGCCCTCGATCAGCGGCAGCACGGTCTCTCCGGTGATGTCCAGCGCATAGGCATAAGGCGCGGACGGCAGCCCGGCGCGGGCGAACTCTGCCAGCAGCACTTGCGGCGGCACCACCGGGCGCGGGCTTGCCAGCATCGCTTCGGCATAGGCATCGAGCGTTGCGCGGTTCACATCGCCCGTGGTCAGAAGCCGGACCGGCGCCGCCAGCCCGCCCGCATCCAGAAGCGCCGCCATCGGATCGCCCTCCGCCGCGCGGGCGCGCTCGGCGAGGATCGCGCCGGCCGCCACCGCGGGGTCTTCGTAATCCTCCACGAAGCTGCGGTTCAGAAGCACGATGCCGCCCGGCAGGTGCAAGCTGCCCGGCACGCCCGAGCGCAGCACCGCCAGCCGCCGCACCCCGGTGCGCTGCGCCAGCTTCCTCAGGATCGGCGCGGCTTCCGGTGTGGCGCAGGCCGGGCCCGAGACCCGCTCGATCCGCTCCAGCAGCGCCCGGCCTACCGCCTTGCGCTTGATTTCCGGCACAACGCTCACCGCATGGCGGCTGACCGCGCCCGGCAGCCACAGGACCGCCAGCGCCAGGAACAGCGCCAGCATCCCCAGCCCGCTCAGCGCGCGCAGGCGGCCGGGCCGCGGCCGCGACCGGCCGATCGCGGCCTGCACCCGGGCAATTGCCTCCAGCATGGTGGTCTCGTCGGCACCGATCTCCAGCGTCTCGCCGGGGTCGCCATCGGGGTGGAAGAGGGCGGGGTATTCGCCCGGATTGGCCCTTTCCAGCGCCGCCAGCGACCAGTGCGCGAGCGGCCGGTCGTTCATGTCGGAAATCGTCAGCGTCGCATCCCCGACCGAGATGATCACATCCCGCCGCTGGGCCTCTGCGTCCGCGCGCCACAGGCCCGCTGCCTCCAGACGCTCGAATTCCTTCAATGCGGTCATGCTGACGGACTGCCCCCCGTTGTTCCTGTCGCCGCCGGATTAAACACAAGATCGGGGGGGCAGCAAACCGCTTTGCAGCGCGCTGCCGCTTTTGCCTTGCCTCAGCCCCTGAGGCCGCGGGCGATCTTGCGCAGCTCGAACTTCTGGATCTTGCCGGTGGAGGTCTTGGGCAGCTCCTGGAACAGCACCTCCTTGGGGGTCTTGAAGCCCGCCAGCGTTTCCCGCGCAAAGGCAATCAGCGCCGCCGCATCCGGCTCCGCCCCGGGTTTCAATTCGACAAAGGCGCAAGGAACCTCGCCCCATTTCTCGTCCGGCTTGGCCACCACCGCGGCGAGGTTCACGTCCGGATGCGCCATCAAGACGCCCTCCACCTCGACCGAGGAGATATTCTCCCCGCCCGAGATGATGATGTCCTTGGCCCGGTCCGCGATCTGGACATAGCCGTCCGGATGCTGCACCGCGATGTCGCCCGAGTTGAAATAGCCGCCCTTGAAGGCCTCGGCGGTGGCTTCCGGGTTCTTGTAATACCCCTTCATCACGGAATTGCCGCGCAGGACAATCTCGCCCTGGCTCTGCCCGTCCATCGGCAGGATGCTGAGGTCGCTGCCGCGTACCGCCACCGGCTCCATCATCGGCATCGCCACGCCCTGGCGCGCCTTGCGGGCGGCGATACTGGCGCGGTCCAGCCCGCCCCATTCCTTGTCCTTCCAGCAGCATTCGGTGACATGGCCAAAGGTCTCGGTCAGCCCGTAGACATGGGTGATGTTGAAGCCCAGATCCTCGATCTTGGACAGTGTCGCGGGCGCGGGCGGGGCGCCGGCGGTGAAGACCTCGACCGTGTGTTCGAAGGGCCGGCGTTCCACTTCCCTGGCGTTGACGATCATGTTCAGCACGATCGGCGCGCCGCCGAAATGGGTGACGCCTTCGTCGTGGATCGCGTTATAGATATTCGCTGCGGTGACGTCGCGGCAGCAGACCAGCGTGCCGCCGACCAGCGGCATCATCCAGGTGTGGTTCCAGCCGTTGCAGTGAAACAGCGGCACGATGGTGAGATAGACCGGGTGCAGCACCATCCGCCAGGACACCACCGTGCCCATCGTCATCAGGTAGGCGCCGCGGTGATGGTAGACCACGCCCTTGGGCCGCCCGGTGGTGCCGGAGGTATAGTTCAGCGCCAGGCTCTCCCACTCATCCTCGGGCATGATCCAGTCGAATTCCGGATCGCCTCCGGCCAGCAGCGTCTCGTATTCGGTGTATTTGCCGGACGCGGGCCAGCCAGCGTGACCGTCCGCCACCTCGATAATCTCCGGTGCCTGGCCGTCCATTTCCGCAACGGCGGCCTCGGCCAGCTCAAGGTATTGCGGGTCGGCCAGCAGCACCTTGGCGCCGCCATGATCGAGGATATAGGCCACGGTGCCCGTATCCAGCCGGGTGTTGATGGTGTTCAGCACCGCGCCGCAGGCGGGCACCCCGAAATGCGCCTCCGCCTGGGCGGGCAGGTTCGGCAGCAGCGTTGCCACGACATCGCCCGGGGCCACCCCCCGCGCCGCCAGCGCCGAAGCCAGCCGGCTGACGCGCCCATGATACTCGGCGTAGGTCTTGCGGTGGCTGCCGTAGATCACCGCAAGGTGATCCGGGAACACCAGGGCCGCGCGCCGCAGATGCGACAGCGGCGTGAGCGGCACGTAATTCGCGGCGGTCTTCTCCAGACCGGTCTCATCCGCCATCCAACCCATCGGATACCTCCCCTTGAATCACTCTATGTGTCGTTTTGAGGCTAGATATTGCGGAAAGTTGCGGGCAATGCAAAGGGCATGAAACAAATGATACTTTCCCGAGGGGCAGGGAGCAGCCAGGCCGCCGCGGCCCAGTCGATGCTTGCGGCGATGGCAATCATCGGCATGACCGACAATGCCGTGCCTTTGATGGCGGAACATATCGGGCTGGGGCAGTTCTACCTGCTGCGCACCCTGGTGGCGCTGCCCTTCCTGTGGCTGATGGCCCGGGCGGGCCTGGGCGGCATGGCGCCTGTCCGGCTGGGAGCGGTGACGCTGAGGGCGGTGCTGCTGGCGGTGTCGATGGTGTTCTATTTCTCCGCCGTCGCGCTGATGCCGATTGCCCAGGCGCTGGCCGGGCTGTTCACCTCGCCGATCATCATCGTGATCGTCTCGGTCCTGTTCCTGAATATGCGGATCGGGCTGGTGCGCATCTCGGCAGTGCTGGCGGGCTTTGCCGGGGTTCTGTTTGTGCTGCAGCCGGACCCCGGCGCTTTCGACTGGCTGATTCTTCTGCCGGTGGCGGGCGGGTTTTTCTATGCGCTCGGCTCGATCGCGACCGGGCGCCTGTGCCGGGGCGAAAGCACAGTGGCGATGCTGTTTGTCTACCTGCTGGCGCAGGGGCTTATAGGCGCGGCACTGCTCGCCGGACTCGAAATCTGGCCGCAGCCGGTGCCCGCGGGCGCTGACGGCTTCCTCACCCGCGGCTGGGCCTGGCCGCTCTGGGAGATTTCCCACCTGATCCTCTTGCAGGGCTTTGCCGCGGTGGGGGGCGTCTTCCTGATAACCAAGGCCTACCAGCTGGGCGAGGCGTCCTTTGTGGCGGTCTTCGAGTATTCGGTGATGATCGTCGGCCCGGCATTTGCCTGGATGGTCTTCGGTCAGGTTCTCGACGCCTGGCAGATTTTCGGCATTGCGCTCATCGTGCTGGCGGGGGCCACCATCGCCCTGCGCTCGGGCTGAGGGGGAGGGGCGCTGCCCCTCTTGGCCCCCTGGGGCCAATTCACCCCGGGGTATTTGGAGCCAGAAAGTGGCAGGGGGAAAAATCCAAGGAACCGCTTTCTGACGCGAAATACCCCCGCCGGAGGCCTGCGCCGCGAGGCGCATTTGCGGCATTTCCTATTGCGGTGCGATTGCCTAGGGTCGGGCCATGATCCTGTCGCCCGGACGCGGCTACGTTTTCATTCATATCCCCAAGACCGGCGGCACCGCGCTTGCGCTGGCGCTGGAAGCGCGCGCGATGGCGGATGACCTGATGCTGGGCGATACACCCAAAGCCAAAAAGCGCCGCCGCCGCCTGGCGGGGGCGAAAGCGCGGGGGCGGCTTTGGAAACACTCGGCGCTGGGTGACCTCGACGGGATTCGCAGCGAGGCGGAGCTGCGGGCGCTCTTTGCCTTCACCCTGGTGCGCAATCCGTGGGACCGGGTGGTCAGCTATTATCATTGGCTGCGCACGCAAAGCTTTGCCCATCCGGCCGTGGCGCAGGCGCGGGAGCTGGATTTCTCCGCCTTCGTGACGCATCCCCAGACGCAGGCCACGCTGCGCGCGAGCCCCGCCTCTTCCTACATGCGGCTGGCGAGCGGGGCAGTGCACTGCAGCCTCTACATCCGGCTCGAGCATTTCGCGCGCGACGCCCAGCCGCTGTTCGATCACCTCGGCTTTGCGCTGACCCTGCCGCACGCCAATGCCTCCGTGCGGCGCGCGGACTGGCGCAGCTACTACGATGCCGCCACCGCCCGCGCCGTGGCCGAGGCCTGCGCGCAGGACATCGAACAATTTGAATACTCTTTTAACGATTGAGCCTTATGCCTGTCGGAGACCGCGGCCCCTCGTGCGGGCCGCAGAGGACTTCCGCCCCCGGGGCGGCGCAGGAAAGGACGGGCGATGCTGGACTGGTTTTCGAAGCGCAAGGCGGGGCCGCTGGCGAGCGGCTTTCCGCTGGTGGCCGCGGGGCAGGGCGGTTTTCTGGAGGGCACGCTGGTTGCTTCCAGCTTCGGCTGGCGCCCGGTGGAGGCGCTGGCGCCCGGTGACCGGGTTCTGACCTTTGACCACGGCATGCAGCCCGTGCTGGAGGTCGAGCGCGAGGTGCTGGCCCTCGACGGTGAGGCAATGGACCCGGCGCGCTGCCCGCTCCTGGTGCCGCGCGATGCGCTGATGAACCGCAACCCGATGTGGATGATGCCCGATCAGGGCGTGCTCTTGGAGAGCGAGCTGGCGCAGGACGCGATGGGAGATCCCTTCGCGGTGGTGCCCGCCGCCGCGCTGGAGGGCTACCGCGGCATAGCCCGCATGCACCCGGGCCGCAGCCTGTCGCTGGCGGTGCCGCGGTTTGCCCAGGACCAGGTGATCTACCTGGAGGCGGGCGCCCTGGGCTTCACCGCCGCTCCGCGCAACCTGATGTGCGGCCGCGCCGTGCCGGAGCAGGGGCTCTACCGGCTCCTGCCACCGGAGGAAGCGCGCGGGCTGGTGCTTTCGCTGATCGACGAAGAGGCACAGTGGGCCGCCGGGCTGCCGCGCAACCAATTTGCCGAGGATACCCGGCCGCCGCTCAGCTGATGGGCGCAGGGGCCATGCACGGAAATCGGGACCGCTGGCCGGAAGGCCTGTCCGTCCCGTTCCGGGCCAGTTCGCCAGCAAAACCACCTCCCCGAAAAGTGGTCGTGGCCGCACCTGCGATGGCTGGCGCCATTTGGTGATTAGCTGGCCCGGGTATGAGAGTTCCCCGCGCGGAGCAAGGCTGAAGGCCGCCGCGCATCGCCGGCGCGCGCCCTCGCGGCGGCGATTTGGTTGAGGCTTGGTGCTCCCTCGACAGGGAGTACGGACTTTGCGGGAATAAACTGCCAGCCAAACCCGTCAGCATCGCCACCGCGGGCGCCGTCGACGCACGGCTTCACGCTTGCGGCGCCAGGGAGAGATTTGACCATACGGCGCCAACACGGTTTGCAAGCACCCCCCAATAAAAAAAACCGGCCGATGCGCGGGGCACCGGCCGGTTCATTCTTCACATCAGCAGGCCTCAGGCTGCCTCGGACTTCTCCGGCGCGAAGCGGGTGTAGAAGCTCTGCCCCTTCTCCGCCATCTCGCGCAGCAGCGCCGGGCAGGCGAAGCGCTCGCCGTGGGCCGCGGCCAGCGCATCGCAGCGCTCGGCCGCATAGGGCGTGCCGAGGATGTCGAGCCAGCTGAACGGGCCGCCGGACCAGGGCGCAAAACCCCAGGCCAGGATCGCGCCCACGTCGCCTTCGCGGATGTCTTCCAGCACGCCTTCCTCCAGCGCGCGCACCGCTTCCAGCACCTGCGCGAACATCAGCCGCTCCTGCACTTCGATCAGCGAGGGCTGCTGGACGGCATGCGGGTACCGCTCGGCCAGGCCGGTCCAGTAGCCGGTGCGCTTGCCCTTCTCGTCATAGTCGAAGAAGCCCGCGTTCGACTTGCGGCCCAGGCGGCCCTGCTCTTCCATCCAGAAGATTACGTCATCAGAGGGGCTTTCGGGGTAGGCATCGCCCATCGCCGCCTTGGTCGCCCGCGCAATCCGGGCGCCAAGATCGATCGAGGTCTCGTCGGTCAGCTGCACCGGACCCACCGGGAAGCCCAGCTGGCGCGCCGCATTGTCGATCAGCACCGGCGAGACGCCCTCGGCGATCATCCGCATCCCTTCGTTGATGTAGGGGATGATGCAGCGGTTGGCGTAGAAGAAGCGCGCGTCGTTGACGACGATCGGCGTCTTGCGGATCTGGCGCACGTAGTCCAGCGCCTTGGCGACGGCCCGGTCACCTGTTTCGCGGCCCTTGATGATCTCCACCAGGAACATCTTCTCGACCGGCGAGAAGAAGTGGATGCCGATGAACTGATCGGCGCGGCTCGATGCCTTGGCCAGTTCCGAGATCGGCAGGGTGGAGGTGTTGGAGGCGAAAATGCAGTCTTCGGGGATAATCGCCTCGACTTTCCGGGTCATCTCGGCTTTGACGCCCGGATCCTCGAACACGGCTTCGATAATCAAATCGCAGCCCTTCAGCGCGTCCAGATCGGCGGTGGCGGTGATCTGTGCCAGCAGCGCCTCTTTCTTCTCAGGCGTGGCCTTGCCGCGCTTGATGCCCTTGTCCATGTAGTCGGCGGAATAGGCCTTGCCCTTGTCGGCGGCTGCTTGGTCACGGTCGATCAAGACCACTTCCATGCCCGCCTGGGCGGAGACCAGCGCGATGCCGGCACCCATCATGCCAGCCCCCAGAACGCCGATCTTCTTGACCGACTGGTCGGCCACGTCCTTGGGCCGCACCGCGCCTTTCTCCAGCGCCTGCTTGTTGAGGAACAGCGAGCGGATCATCGCAGACGACGACGGGTTCATCAGCACGTTGGTGAACCAGCGCGCCTCGATCTTCAGGGCGGTGTCGAAATCGACCAGCGCGCCTTCGTAGATCGCCGACAGCAGCGCCTTGGCCGCCGGAAAGGCGCCTTGCGTCTTGCCGTTGATCATCGCCGAGGCACCAACGAAGGTCATGAATCCCGCCGGGTGATAGGGCGCGCCGCCGGGCATCTTGTAGCCCTTGGCGTCCCAGGGTTTGACCAGATCGGCGGGTTTGGCGTTCAGCACCCATTCCTTGGCCGCGGCCAGCGGATCGTCCGCAACCGCGTCGATCAGCTGCGCGCCCTTGGCCTTCTTCGGGTCCAGCATCTTGCCTTCCAGCAGCACCGGAGCCGCCGCCATCGCGCCGACCATGCGGGAATAGCGCGTGGTGCCGCCGCCGCCCGGGAAGATGCCGATCATGATCTCCGGCAGGCCGATCTTGGCCTTGGGGTTGCTGGTCATCACCCGGTGATGGCAGGCCAGCGCAATCTCGGTGCCGATGCCGGCACAGGTGCCGTTGATGGCACAGGCGACCGGCTTGCCGCCCTTTTTGGTCTTGGGATCCATGCCCGCAAGCTCCAGCTTGCGCAGGATGCGGTGGCCGCCCATGGTGAAGTCGAACAGGCCCTGGGCCGGGTTTTCGCCGGACTCCTCGCGGATCGTCGCCAGCGTGTTGAGGTCCATGCCGCCGGCAAAGTCCTTCTTGGCCGACGTGATCACGATGCCCTTCACGTTCTCGTCTTCCAGCGCCCGGTCCACGTATTCCTCCACCAGGCCAAAGGCCTCGCGGGTCAGCACGTTCATGGACTTGCCCGGCGCGTCCCAGGTGATGATGGCGACGCCGTCTGCGTCCACGTCATATTTGAAATCGGTCATTCTTCGTGTCTCCAACCCTGATCAGGTGAGGATTTTGGCGCTTACACGCGCTCGATGATGGTGGCGGCACCCATGCCGGACGCGATGCAGAGCGTGGCAAGGCCGCATTGCTTGTCCTGCCGCTCCAGCTCGTCCAGCAGCGTGCCGATGATGATCGCGCCGGTGGCACCCAGCGGGTGGCCCATGGCGATGGAGCCGCCGTTCACGTTCACCAGCTCCGGGTCGACGTCGAACGCCTGCTGGAAGCGCAGCACGACCGAGGCGAAGGCTTCGTTCACCTCGAACAGGTCGATGTCGCCGATGGTCATGCCGGTGTCGGCCAGGATCTTCTCGGTCACCGGCACCGGGCCGGTCAGCATGATGGTCGGATCGGTGCCGATCTTGGCGGTCGCCTTGATGCGCGCGCGCGGCTTCAGCCCGTGCTTTTCGCCGAACTCCTTGTTGCCGATTAGCAGCGCCGCGGCGCCGTCCACGATGCCCGAGGAGTTGCCTGCGTGGTGGATGTGGTTGATCCGCTCCAGGTGCGGATATTTCATCATCGCCACCTTGTCGAAGCCGGGCATTTGCTCTCCCATCATCTGGAAGGCGGGGTTCAGCGAGCCCAGCGTCTGCATGTCGGTGCCGGGGCGCATGTACTCGTCGTGATCCAGGATCGGCAGACCGTTCTGGTCGCGCACGGTGATCACCGATTTTTCGAACCGGTTTTCTTCCCAGGCCTTGGCGGCACGGCGCTGGCTCTCCATCGCCAGAGCGTCGGCCTGGTCGCGGCTGAAGCCATATTCGGTGGCGATGATATCGGCCGAGATGCCCTGCGGCACAAAATAGGTGTCCATCGCCAGGCTCGGATCAACCGCAATCGCGGCGCCGTCGCTGCCCATCGCGATGCGGCCCATCATCTCGACACCGCCCGCGATATAGGCACTGCCCGCGCCGCCCTTCACCTGGTTTGCCGCCAGGTTCACGGCTTCCATGCCGGAGGCACAGAAGCGGTTGATGGCCAGGCCGGGGATGCGCTCATCCAGATCGGAGGCCAGCACGGCAGAGCGCGCCAAGCAGCCGCCCTGT
Organism: Cribrihabitans pelagius; assembly: GCF_048820915.1. Classification (NCBI taxonomy): domain Bacteria; kingdom Pseudomonadati; phylum Pseudomonadota; class Alphaproteobacteria; order Rhodobacterales; family Paracoccaceae; genus Cribrihabitans; species Cribrihabitans pelagius. Next base: position 113,298 of record NZ_JBMERR010000003.1, read on the forward strand.
TCCATCACCTGGGTCACGTTGCCCCAGATCACGTCCTCGACGGCGTGGCCCTCCAGGCCGTTGCGCTCCTTCACCGCGTTCAGGGTGAGGGCGGAAAGGCGCACCGAGGTCACCTCGTGCAAGGATCCGTCCTTGCGGCCCTTGCCGCGCGGCGTGCGCAGGGCGTCATAAATATAAGCTTCGGTCATGTTGGTCTCCTCAAGTCCGGTCCGACGGTTTGCCGGGCATCAGGTCATAGGGGTGTTTCCAGCCCGGCAGCCCGCTGATGCGGTCAAGCCAGGCGTCGATATGGGGCCACTCGGCACGGTCAAAGCCGAACGGCTCGGGGTAGAAGAGGTAGCCGCAGCAGGTCAGGTCGGCGTTGCTGAGCGCATCGCCCACGATCCATTCGCGGCTCTCAAGATGGGTGTCTAGCGTCTTGTAGGCGGCGCGGAGGCGGGCCTGCATGAAGGCGATGACCTCCTGCGGGCGTTTCTCCTCAGGCAGGAAATGCATCAGGAATCGGGTCATGCCAGCCTGAGAGGACAATTTGTGGTTATCCCAGAGCACCCAGCGCAGAACCTCATATTTGTCCTCCGGGGCCCCTGCGAATTTGCCGGTCCGGTCGGTGATGTACTGCTGGATGGCGCCGGACTGCGACAGGCGCAGATCGTTGTCCACCAGCACCGGAGCCTCGGCCATCACGTTGAAATCGCGGTACTCCGGCGTGCGCGGCGCGCCGCCAAAGAAATCGACAAAAACCGGCTCCCAGTCGAGCCCGGAGAGTTCCAGCGCCAGCGCCGCCTTGTAGGAATGGCCGCTTTCGCCAAAGCAATGCAGTTTGATCGTCATCTGTTTATCCCTGTGGCTGGGGCAGGAGCGGGGGTTTCACACCCCCGCACCCCCGTGGAGTATTTGCGGCAAGATGACAGGGCTTCAGGCTTTGTTAAGGTTAATGGCGCCAAGATGGCAGCGCAGTACAGGCTGGAGAGCCGATGACTGCGCAAGGTGACACCCTGCCTCGATAAATCCGGCAGCCAAACGGTAAGGCGGGGCAGGGTGGAGCTTGCTCTGTCATCTTGCTCCCAATACTCCCGCCGGAGGCATCTCTGCCTTTCAGCCCGTATCGCCGATTCTCGTGTCACAATGCCCTCGCAATCAGCTCCTTCATAATTTCATTGGTGCCGCCATAGATCCGCTGCACGCGGGCGTCGGCCCACATCTCGCCCACCGCGTATTCCTGCATGTAGCCGTAGCCGCCAAAGAGCTGCAGGCATTCGTCCAGCACTTCGCCTTGGGTGTCGGTGATCCAGTATTTCGCCATCGCCGCCTTCTCGACGCTCAAGCGGCCCTCCAGATGCTCGGCGATGCATTCGTCGAGGAAGGCGCGTGCGACGCGGGTCTTGGTCAGGCATTCGGCCAGCTTGAAGCGGGTGTTCTGGAATTGGAGGATCGGCCCGCCGAAGGCCTCGCGTTCCTTGCAGTAGGCGATGGTGCGCTCTACCGCGCCTTCCATTGCGCCCACCGCGCCGCAGGCGATGATCAGCCGTTCCTGCGGGAGCTGCTGCATCATCTGGTAAAAGCCCTGGCCCTCGGCGCCGCCGAGGATGTTTTCCGGCGCCACCGCCACATTGTCGAAGAACAGCTCGGAAGTGTCCGCCGCATGGCAGCCGATCTTGTCGAGGTTGCGGCCGCGGCTGAAGCCTTCGGCGCCGTCGGTTTCCACCGCCACCAGCGACACGCCCTTGGAGCCCAGCGCCGGGTCGGTCTTGGCCGCCACCAGAATCAGGTTGGCGTGCTGGCCGTTGGTGATGAAGGTCTTCTGGCCCGACAGCCGGTAGCCGTTGCCGTCCTTCACCGCCTTGGTCTTGATCGCCTGCACGTCCGATCCGGTCGAGGGCTCGGTCATTGCCAGCGCCCCGACCAGCTCGCCCGTCACCATCTTGGGCAGCCAGCGGGCCTTTTGCTCTTCGGTGCCGTAGTTCAGCACATAATGTGCCACGATGCCGGAGTGGATGCCGTGGCCCCAGCTCGCCAGGTTGGCACGGCTGCCTTCCATCAGGATCACCGCCTCATGGCCGAAATCGCCGCCGGCGCCACCGTATTCTTCGGGCACCGAAGGGCACAAGAGGCCCAGCTCACCGGCTTGGCTCCAGGTTTCGCGGTCCATCATGCCCTGCTTGCGCCAGGTCTCGAACTTGGGCGCCCATTCCTTGGTGATGAACTGGGCGGTCATCCCGGCGAGCATCCGGTGCTCTTCCGTCATCCATTTCGGCGCTGCGTCGCTGCTCATCTCTCGTCTCCCCCTATCGGCGCGGCTGCTGCGCGCCCGTCTCATACTGTGGCCTGCCGGCCGTGCGCTCTCAGCGCTTGCGCGCCTCCAGTCCGGCGTTGAACTGGCGCAGCCGGTGGCTCAGGTTCTCAAAATCTGTCACGCTGTCGAAATGCTCGAACAGGAATGACAGCGCTTCGCCTTCGTCGAGCCCGGCCTCGCGGGCAAAGCGTTTGAGCCTGCGGTAGCCGTCTTCGGTCATGGCGACCGGCAGGCGGCGGGTCAGGCGGAAGCGTTTCGGCATGGATCCTCTCCTCACAAAGGCGCCGGCCGGGGCAGGGCGGGGCGCCCCCGCGTGGGGGACGCCCGCAAGGCTCAGAAGCGGTCAGCGTCCAGCGCCATCACCGTGTCCGCACCGCTTTCGATGCGGGCGAGGTGCAGCCTGGTCGCGGGCAGCCGCCGTGCCATGTAGTAGCGGCCGGTTGCCAGCTTTGTCTCATAGAACGCCGCGTCAGAGGACCCCGCGTCAAGTTTGTCCTGCGCGGCCTTGGCCATCTGCGCCCACATCAGGCCGAGGCAGACATGGCCGAACAGGTGCATGAAGTCGTTGGAGCCCGACAGCGCGTGGTTCGGGTTCTTCATGCCGTTCTGCATGAAATACATCGCCGCCGCCTGCAGGTCCTTCGAGGCTGCTTTCAGCGGCTCGATGAACTCTCTTGCGTAACCTTCGGAGATATCAGCGTTTTCCTTGCAGAAGTTCTTGACCAGCTCAAAGAAGGCCATCACGTGCTTGCCGCCGTCCTGACCCAGCTTGCGGCCGACCAGATCCAACGCCTGCACGCCGTTGGCGCCTTCGTAGATCATCGCGATGCGGGCGTCGCGGGTGTATTGCGACATGCCCCATTCCTCGATGTAGCCGTGGCCGCCATAGACCTGCTGCGCCTGCACGGTCATGTCGTAGCCCTGGTCGGTGAGGAAGCCCTTGATCACCGGGGTCAGCAGCGAGACCAGACCATCGGCATCCTTGTCGCCGGCGCGGTGCGCCTTGTCGATCATCATCGCGCCCCAGAGGAGGAAGGCCCGCGCGCCTTCGACGAAAGATTTCTGGTCCATCAGCGAGCGGCGGATGTCCGGGTGCACGATCAGCGGGTCGGCCGGGCCGTCGGGGTTCTTCGCGCCGGTCACGTCGCGGCCCTGCAGGCGGTCCTTGGCATAGGCCACAGCGTTCTCATAGGCCGCGGCGGCCTGGGCGAGGCCCTGCATGCCGACGCCGATGCGCGCCTCGTTCATCATCGTGAACATCGCGCGCATGCCCTTGTGCTCGGTCCCGAGCAGCCAGCCGGCAGCGCCGTCGTAGTCCAGCACGCAGGTGGAGTTGCCGTGGATGCCCATCTTCTCTTCGATCTTGCCGACCGAGACGCCGTTGCGCTCACCCAGGCTGCCGTCTTCCTTCACCAGGAACTTCGGCACGATGAACAGCGAAACACCCTTGATGCCCTCGGGGCCGCCGGGGATCTTGGCGAGCACCAGGTGGATGATGTTGTCCGCCATGTCGTGATCGCCGGAGGAGATGAAGATCTTCTGACCGGTGATCTTGTAGGACCCGTCGCCTTGCGGTTCCGCCTTGGTGCGCATCAGGCCCAGGTCGGTGCCGCAATGCGGCTCGGTCAGGTTCATGGTGCCGGTCCACTCGCAGGAGACCATCTTGGGCAGGTAGGTGTTCTTCTGCTCATCGGTGCCATGCGCCAGGATCGCCGAGGCGGCGCCGTGGGTCAGGCCCTGATACATGGTGAAGGCCTGGTTTGCGGCCGAGAACATCTCGCCCACCGCGGTGCCCATCACATAAGGCATGTTCTGGCCGCCGAATTCCTCCGGCATGTCCAGACCCGGCCAGCCGCCTTCCTTGACCTGCTCGAAAGCGGCCTTGAAGCCCGTGGGGGTGTAGACCACGCCGTTTTCCAGGCGGCAGCCCTCGCTGTCGCCCACGGTGTTCAGCGGGTGCAGCACTTCGCTTGCGATCTTGCCGGCCTCTTCCAGCACCGCGCCGGTGAATTCCGCCTCCAGCTCGTCATAGCCGGGAATGCCGGCGGCGGAGACGTTCAGCACGTCGTGCAGAACGAATTGGGTGTCTTTGGTGGGGGCGGTATATGCGGGCATCGCGGTCCTCGTCAGCTCTGTTGGGTCTGTATTGGCGCCGGGAAAACTGGCGCCTCTGCGTGTCGTGTTGCGGGCACGCCGAACGGTCCGGCGCGGGGCAGGGTCAATATTCCGGTCCGGCGCCCGGTGCGGGGCCGGCCAGGGGGTGGTTCAAAATGCCACCGGCGGCAGGAGGCCGGCGGCCGGGCCGTAACAGGCACGGCCGCCGGACGGGTTACTCCGCCGCCTGTTTCTCCATCCGCATCGAGGCGATCATCTGTTCGCCCCAGCGCAGCTGGTCCTTCAGATCCTCAATCGCTTCCGTCAGCTCCTCGCGCTGTCGCTCCATGTCGGCAAGACGGTCCTGCGCGATCTCATAGGTGCGGCTCAGCTGGGTCAGCTGCTGGTCGCCCATGTGGTAGAGGTCCAGAAGCTGGCGGATCTCCTCCAGGCTGAAGCCAAAGCGCTTGCCGCGCAGGATCAGCTTCAGGCGGGCGCGGTCGCGCTTGGTGAAAAGCCGCTTCTGGCCTTCCCGGATCGGGAACAGAAGCTCCTTTGCCTCGTAAAACCGGAGGGTGCGCGGGGTCACGTCAAAAGCCCCGCACATCTCCCGGATGGTCATGGTTTCCTCAGTCATCGTCATCACTCTTAAACGGCTTGGTGCAGGGACTAGGCTGGCTCCAGTCGGCTTCGTTTTCAAGCCGTACTTGACGTTTACGTAAACGATACGTCACGTCATTTCTGGCGCGCGCACTGCGCACAAAAAGGTGACGCGGGGTTGATTTGCGCCGGTGCCGGTTCCGCCCGCCGCAACGGCGCCGGGGCTGGCAGGGATGCAATCCGAATCTGAGGGCGGGGAGGGGGCACGGCCCGCGCGGGACAAGGCCGTGAGGCCGCCGCGCATCGCCGGCGCGCCCCCACGCGGCGGCGATTTGGCCGATGCTGGGTGGTCCCTCGAGAGAGCGTACGGACTTTGCAGACATAAACTGCCAGCCACTCCAGTACGGATCGCCACCGCGCGCGCCGGCGACGCGCGGCTTTGTGTCAAGCGGCTGCCCGTTCGTTCCTGTGCGTCTTGCGGGCTCCCGGATGCAAAAAGCCCCGCCTCACTCAGAGACGGGGCAAACCTGTCGTCCGTGACAGCGCGCCGGACCCGTTACTTCAGCAGCGCCTCGGTGGTGGCGCGCAGCTGGCCCAGTTCCTCCAACGCCTCGCCGATCTGCTCGCGCTGCTTCTGCAGCTCGACCATCTGCCGGTTGGCCATCTCCAGAAACGTCTTCATCTGCGCTTCATTGCCTTCATTTTCATAGATCAGCAGCCATTGCCGGATCTCCTCCAGCTGGAAGCCGAACTTGCGCCCGCGCATGATCAGCTTCATCCGCGCCCGCTCGCGGGGCCCGTAAAACCGCGCGCGCCCCTCGCGGTCGGGCTGCAGAAGCTCGATGTATTCATAATAGCGCAAGGTCCGTGGCGTCACCTCGAACTCCGCGCACATTTCCTTGAATGACAATCTGTTGTCGGTCATCCGTCATCTCCCTTGCCGGCAACCTAAGACGATGGCCGGGCCAGTGCAAGCGCCGCGCTGCAGCAACCTTGCGCTTTCGGCGGGGGAAGGCCAAGATCGGGCCGAACAACCTGAAGGGACAGCCTGCATGGCCGACAAGACCCACCTGGCGCGCCAGTTCATCGAAGCCATTCCGCACGCCCGCCAGCTCGGCATGAAACTGACCGAGATCGGTGACGGCACCGCCGAGATCACCATGGCGTACGACGAGAAGCTGATCGGCGATCCGGAAACCGGGGTGATTCACGGCGGCGCGGTCTCGGCGCTGATGGACACCTGCTGCGGCGCCGCGGTGATGAGCCATCCGTCCGCGCCCGGCGGCACCGCCACCATCGATTTGCGCATCGACTACATGCGCCCGGCCACCCCCGGGCAGACCATCACCACCCGCGCCACGTGCCACCACATCACCCGCTCCGTCGCCTTTGTCCGCGCCACTGCAACGGACGAGGACACGGGCCGCCCCGTCGCGACCGCCGCGGGCGCTTTCACCGTGGAGAAGAAGTTTTGAGCCGCCCCCGTCCCGAACCGGTGCAGACGGTGAAGCAGCGCCGCGACGCCGCGCTCAATGCGCTGGTGGATTCCGTGCCTTACATCCGCTTCCTGAACGTGACCTTCGACCGCCGCGGCGACGAACTCACGGCGCAGCTCAATTTCGACGACAAGCTGATCGGCAACCCGTTTCTGCCCGCAATCCACGGCGGGGTGACGGCGGCGTTTCTCGAGATCACCGCGATGATCACCCTCAACTGGGCGCACCTCTGGCCGCGGATCGAGTCCGGCGATCTCGACCCGGCGGAGATGGCGGCGGGCAGGCTGCCGCGCCAGCCCAAGACCATCGACTTCACCGTCGACTACCTGCGCTCCGGCCTGCCGCGCGACGCCTATGCCCGCGCCCGGGTGAACCGCTCCGGGCGCCGCTATGCCTCGGTGCATGTGGAATCCTGGCAGGACCACAAGGACAAGCTCTTTGCCCAGGCCACCGGCCATTTCCTGATGCCGCAGGACCAAAACGGCGCGGACAAGCCCCGCGAGGGCTGACACGCTATGACTGCCCTCACCACGGAGATCACCCACAGCCGGGTGCTGAAGATCGCGGTGCCGATCGTGCTCTCCAACGCCACCGTGCCGATCCTCGGCGCGGTGGATACCGGCGTAGTCGGCCAGATGGGCATGGCCGCCCCCATCGGCGCCGTCGGCATCGGCGCGGTGATCCTCGCTTCGGTCTACTGGATTTTCGGCTTTCTGCGCATGGGCACCACCGGGCTTGCCGCCCAGGCCCGCGGCGCCGGCGATTGGGGTGAGACTGGCGCGCTTCTGATGCGCGGCCTGCTCCTCGGTTTTGCCGCCGGCGCCTTCTTCATCCTCGGCCAGGCGGCGCTGTTCTGGGGCGCTTTCACGCTTGCGCCCGCCAGCGCGGAAGTGGAGACGCTGGCCCGCGATTACCTCCAGATCCGCATCTGGGGCGCGCCTGCCACCATCGCGCTCTATGCGGTCTCCGGCTGGCTGATCGCGGTGGAGCGCACCCGCGGTGTCTTCCTGCTGCAGGTCTGGATGAACGGGCTCAACATCCTGCTGGACCTGTGGTTCGTGCTGGGCCTCGGCTGGGGGGTGGAGGGCGTTGCGCTGGCCACGCTGATCGCGGAATGGAGCGGGCTGGCGCTGGGGCTCTGGCTCTGCCGCGACGCCTTTGCGGGCGAGCAGTGGCGCGATTGGGCGCGGATCTTCGATGCTGCGCGGCTGAAGCGGATGATGCAGGTCAACGGCGACATAATGGTGCGCTCGGTTCTGCTCACCGGCTCCTTCACTGCTTTCCTCTTCATCGGCTCCGGGGTGGGAGACGTGAACCTCGCCGCCAACCAGATCCTGCTGCAATTCCTGCAATTCACCGCCTTTGTGCTTGATGGATTTGCTTTCGCCGCGGAGGCTCTGGTCGGCGGCGCGGTTGGCGCCCGTGCCCGCGCGCCCCTGCGCCGCGCGGCGGTGGTGGCGGCGCAATGGAGCACCGGCGGCGCGCTGCTGCTGGGGCTTGGCTTTGCCCTTGCAGGCCCTGCCGTCATCGACCTCATGACCAACTCGCCCGAAGTGCGGCAGGCGGGGCGCGCGTACCTCGTCTGGGCGGTTCTGGCGCCCGCCTTGAGCGTGGCCAGTTACATGCTCGACGGGATCTACATCGGCGCCACCTGGACCCGGGACATGCGGGTGGCGATGCTGCAGGCGGTGGCGGTTTACGTGCTGTCGCTGCTGCTGCTTGTGCCCGCTTTCGGCAACCACGGGCTCTGGGCCGCGCTGATGGTGCTGAACCTCGCCCGCGGTGTCACCCTGGCCCTGCGCTATCCGCGGCTGGAAGCCCGGATCGGCGCCTGAGGCCGCCGGAATTCTGCGGGAATTCCGGCCCGGAAATCATGTGATTTCCGTTCCGTTTTCCGCGCCGGAAAACGGGTGCCTGCAGCTAGAGCAGCGCCTCAATCGCCTCGGCCGGGCGGCCGATCACTGCCTTGCCGTCCGTGATGGCAATCGGGCGCTCGATCAGGACCGGATGCGCAGCCATCGCTGCCAGCAGTGTGTCCTCAAGGCTGTCTTTGCCGAGGCCCAGCTCCTTGAAGACCTTTTCGCTGGTCCGCATCATTGCAATAGCGGCAACCCCCAGCGCATCGCGGACCGCCACCAGTTCCGCAACCGAGGGCGCGTCCTGCAGATAGAGACGCACCTCAAACTCAGCGCCGCGCTCTTGCAAGAGCGCGAGCCCCGCGCGCGACTTCGAGCAGCGCGGATTGTGCCAGTAGGTGATCACAGCCAGTCTCCCCGTTTGCTTCCAACCGCTTCCGCCACGGTGTTGAAGCCGTCCCGTGCCAGGAGTTCATCCAGCCCGCGGGCAATCTGCGAAGCCAGCGACAGGCCGCCGTAAACCAGCGCGGTATACAGCTGCACCGCCGAAGCCCCTGCGCAGATCTTGGCATATGCCTGCTCCGCCGAGCCGACCCCACCCACGCCCACCAGCGGCACCCGGCCGTCCAGCAGTTCCGACAGCCGCGCCAGCACCCGGGTGGATTTCTGGAACAGCGGGGCGCCGGAGAGCCCGCCGGCCTCGCCCTTGTGGATGCTGTGCAAGCCCTCGCGCGACAGTGTGGTATTGGTGGCAATCACCGCGTCGATGCCGCTGTCCACCGCGACCTGCGCGATATCCTCGATGCCGCTTGCATCGAGATCCGGCGCGATCTTCAGGAACACCGGCACCCGGCGCGCCAGCCCCTCACGCGCCTCCAGCACCCCGGCCAGCAGCGCCGAGAGCGCCGCCTTGCCCTGCAGGTCGCGCAGCTTCTCGGTGTTGGGGGAGGAGACGTTGACGGTGGCGAAATCCAGATGCCCGCCGCAATGCGCCAGCACCTTGGCAAAATCCGCGGCCCGGTCCTCGCTGTCCTTGTTGGCGCCAAGGTTCAGCCCGATCACCACGTCCTTCGGCCGTTCCGCCAGCCGCGCGCCGATTGCCTCCATGCCCTCGTTGTTGAAGCCGAAGCGGTTGATCGCGGCGCGGTCCTCGCTCAGCCGGAACAGCCGCGGCTTGGGGTTGCCGGGCTGCGGCCGCGGAGTGGCGGCGCCAACCTCGATGAAGCCGAACCCGGCGCGCGACAGCGGCGCGAGGGCCTCGGCATTTTTGTCAAAGCCGGCCGCAAGACCCACCGGGTTGGGCAGGGCGATGCCCGCGAGCGTGGTCTTCAGCCGCGGCGAGGTCACCGTTCCGGGGGTAGGGGCCAGCCCCATCCGCAGAGTTTTGATCGAGAGCCCATGCGCCGTTTCCGGGTCGATCCGGTGCATCAGGGCCAGCGCCAGCCGCTCGGACAGGGTCACGCCATCTCCTCCGGGAAAACATGGCGTCCGCCCGCCAGCGGCAGCGGCTTGGCCCAGAGCACATCCGCCACCCGCAATTTGCGGTAAAGATGCGGGAACAGCGCATCATTGCGGGAGACCTCCCACTTCAGATCGCCTCCCATAGCGTCTGCCTCGCAGGCGAGAAGCACCAGCCCCTCGGCGCCCGCAAAATGCTTGGCCGCGGTTTCCGCCGCCTGAGCGGCGGTGGAGAAATGCACATAGCCGTCGGTGACGTCGATCGGCGCGCCGGCGGTCTCGCCCTCGGCCTGCAATGCGGCCCATTCGTCCGCCCGGAAAATCTTGTAAATCAGCATGGCCGGGTGATGCCCTGCGTTTGCGCGTGAATCAAGGGCCATCGAGTGCCGTCCGCTTTGCCGCCGGGCCGTCCGCTTTCCGCAAGGATAGTCAAGCAACGCGTTTTTCCCCTTTGACGGGCGCGGCCTTTATGCGCACCATCGCCCTAAAACAGATCAACGGGAGACCCTTCATATGATTGCGCGATTTCTCACCTCGGTTGCGGCGCTTGGCCTCACGGCCGGCATGGCCGCAGCGGAATACAAGCTGACCATTCTGCACACCAACGACTTCCACTCTCGCTTCGAGCCGATCAGCAAATACGACAGCGGCTGCGGCGAGGAGGACCAGGCCGAGGGTCAATGCTTCGGGGGAACCGCCCGTCTGGTAACCGCGATCAAGGAGGCGCGCGACGCGGCCGGCAATGCGATTCTGGTGGATGGCGGCGATCAGTTCCAGGGCTCGCTGTTCTATACCTACTACAAGGGCAAGGCCGCGGCGGAGATGATGAACAAGCTGGGCTATGACGCGATGACCGTGGGCAACCACGAGTTCGACGACGGCCCCGAGGTCTTGCGCGGTTTCATGGATGCGGTCGAGTTTCCGGTCTTGATGTCGAACGCCGATGTTTCGCAGGAGCCGCAGCTGGCGGATGTCCTGAAGAAATCCACCGTGATCGAGCGCGGCGGCGAAAAGATCGGCCTCATCGGCCTCACGCCCGAGGATACCCATGAGCTGGCAAGCCCGGGCAAGAACATCACGTTCTCCGATCCGGTCGCGGCAGTGCAGGCCGAGGTCGACCGGCTGACCGACGAAGGCGTGAACAAGATCGTGGTGCTCAGCCACTCGGGCTATGGCGTCGACCAGCAGATCGCGGCGGAGACCACGGGCGTTGACGTGATCGTCGGCGGGCATACCAACACCTACCTGTCGAACACCTCCGACAAGGCGGCAGGCCCTTATCCGACGGTGGTGAACGGGGTTCAGATCGTGCAGGCCTATGCCTACGGCAAATACCTCGGCGCGCTGGAGGTGACCTTCGATGACGCGGGCGATGTGATCTCCGCCACGGGCGAACCGCAGGTGATGGATGCCGCGGTGAGCGAGGACGCCGCCACAGTGGCACGCATCGCCGAGCTTGCCGCACCGCTCGACGAAATCCGCAACAAGGTGGTCGCGGAAACCGCCGAGGCGGTTGAGGGCAGCCGCGATATCTGCCGGGTGCAGGAATGCGCGATGGGCAACCTGGTGGCGGATGCGATGCTCGACCGGGTAAAAGACCAGGGCGTCAGCATCGCCATCGCCAACTCCGGCGGCATCCGTGCCAGCATCGACGCAGGCCCGGTGACGATGGGCGAAGTGCTGACCGTGCTGCCGTTCCAGAACACGCTCTCCACCTTTGAAATCGACGGCGAAACTCTGAAGGCCGCGCTGGAAAACGGCGTCAGCCAGGTCGAGGACGTGAAGGGCCGCTTCCCGCAGGTCGCGGGGCTCAAGTTCAGCTGGGATCCCGCTGGCACCGCGGGCGAGAACCGCTTGCAGGACGTCGAGGTCGCGCAGGACGACGGCAGCTTCGCGCCGCTTGACCCGGAAAAGACCTATCTGGTGGTCACCAACAACTACGTCCGCAACGGCGGCGATGGCTATGCGATGTTCGAGGGCGACGACAAGAACGCCTATGACTACGGGCCGGACCTTGCTGATGTGCTGGCGGAGTACCTGGCCGAGCAGGGCCCCTACACGCCTTACACCGACGGCCGCATCACCCGGAAGTAAGTCAGGGGTTCTGGCCTGATGTTTCGCGCGCGAAACATTGGGCCAGCAGGGCTGACCTTTCAGCGCAGCGGTTCCCCGGGGTTCCGCTGCGCTTTGCGTCATGGCAGAATGCTGGCATGGACCATCCGCTGATCAATCTCATCAACGCCCGTATCGAGGCCGCCGAGGCCGAGGGCGCCTTTGACAACCTCTCCGGTGCCGGAAAACCGCTGCCGGACTGTGACGACCCGGAAAACGCGCTGCTCAATCGGCTGGTGCGCGAAAGCGGCGGGGTGCCGGAGTTCGTCAGCCTCTCGCGCGAGCTGCACCGGTTGCGGGCGGAGCTGCGCGAGACCGGCGACCGCACCCGGCGGCAGGAGATCCTGAAGGAGATGTCGATGATGGACGCCCGCGTTGAGCTCGCCCGCAAGGCCTATGCAAAATGAGCGGGCAAGGCGCGCTTTGCCAGCCTCGCTTCCCGTTGCAATAGGCCCTCTGCGGTGTGCGGACGCTTTGCCGTGACCCTGCCGAGCGATGCGATGGCGCAGCTGTTTGCGGCCCAGCCCGCCAATGACCTGCCAGAGGTGCCGCAGTACAACGTCTGCCCGACCACGCAGGTGCATGTGGTGCGCCTCGGCGAAGACAGCCGCCGCCTGGTGTCAATGCGCTGGGGCTTCGTGCCGCGTTGGTACAAGAGCGAGAGCCGCGGCCCGCTGCTGATCAACGCGCGGGCCGAGACAGTGGCGGAGAAACCCGCCTTCCGCGCCGCCTGCCGCAACCGCCGCTGCCTGATCCCGGCGAGCGGTTTCTTTGAATGGACCAAGGATGCAGACGGCGCCCGGCTGCCCTGGTACATCACCCGCCGCGACGGCGCGGCCATCGCTTTTGCCGGGATCTGGCAGAGCTGGGAGGCGCGTGATCCGGACGCCAAGGCCGAAGGCCCGATGGACACCTGCGCCATCGTCACCACCGCGGCCAATAGCACGATGGGCGCGATCCACCACCGGATGCCGCTGGTGCTGGAGGCTGAGGACTGGCCGCTTTGGCTGGGCGAGGAGGGCCGCGGCGCGGCGCGGATTATGCAGCCCGGCGCAGAGGATGTGCTGGAGTTCACCCGCGTCGATCCGGCGGTGAACTCCAGCCGCGCCTCCGGGCCAGCGCTGATCGAGCCCTTGGAAGAGGACGGAACGGCGGCGGGCAACTGAGCCTGCTCCGTGGGAAAAGGGTAAGTCTTTTCGGAACCTTGCGGAAAAATCCTCATGCGGCCGGCTGCGGCGGAGTGCCTATTCTGCCGCCTGTGGCGAAGGTCTCACTCAGCCGCCTGCGGCGCGGGCTTACTCTGCCGCCTGGGGCGGCGGGCTTACTCTGCCGCCTGGGGCGGCGGGGGCAGGTCGCGCTGCGGTGCGCGGCTGAGTTCGTTGGCGGCCAGCGTCGCCTTGCGCAGAAGCGTGATGAAGGTCTCGCGCTCCGCCTCGCTCAGCCCGCTCAGGATCATCGGCTGCGACTCCGTCACGATCGGCCCGATGCGCGCAAGCAGCGCCTTGCCTTCAGCGGTCAGGCTCAACTCGCGTGCCCGGCGGTCGGCGGCAGACACCCGGCGTGCCACCAGCCCCTTTTCCACCAGCCGGTCCGCGACTTTGCCCAGCGTCGCCCGGTCATAGGCAACGAGCCCCGCCACCGTGGCCTGGTCGATGCCGGGGTGGCTGGCAATCGCGGTCATCGCAGCATATTGCACCGGGGTGAGATCCGCGCCGGCGTCAGCCATGCGCTCCATGAACTGCGCCACCGAGATCTGGTGCAGCCGCCGGATCAGGTGGCCGGGCATGGTGTGGATCTCGAGCGGGGCGTCACTGGTCATTGCGCGGTCCTTGCGTAGGGGAGAGGTCGGGCTGGGCTTTTGTGCGGGGATGTGACTGGCGGACGGGGCGGGCGTGGCCCAAACGGGAACACCCCTCCGGCATACTGTCCGGTGCGCATTGCGCGCAAGCCCCAATCCGGTCCGCGGGGGGCTGCCGCGGGGTTTGCGCTTCCCCTTGCCGGGTGCGCGCGGTAGAGCAGGCGCATGGCGCTGCGTTTCACATCCTTGCAAGAGTTCTACGCCCACGGCCGCGACACGGTAATCGACGTGCGCAGCCCGGCGGAATATGCCGAAGACCACGTGCCCGGCGCGATCAATATGCCTGTGCTCGACAACGAAGAACGCGCCCGTGTCGGCACGATCTACGTGCAGGAAAGCCCTTTCCTCGCCCGCAAGCTGGGCGCGGCGCTGGTGTTCCGCAATGCCGCCGACCACATCGAGCAGCGGCTCAGCCATCACGAGGGCGGCTGGCGGCCGCTGGTCTACTGCTGGCGCGGCGGCCAGCGCTCGGGGTCCTTCACCTGGATGCTGCAGCAGATCGGCTGGCGCGCCGAGGTGGTCGAGGGCGGTTATCAGACCTACCGGAGGCTGGTGCACAAGGCGCTCTACGAAAGCAAGCTGCCGCACCGGCTGGTGGCGCTCGACGGCTATACCGGCAGCGCCAAGACCGAGGTGCTGAAGCGTGCGGGCGCACTGGGGGTGCAGGTGCTGGATCTCGAAGGTCTCGCCAATCACCGCGGCTCGCTGCTGGGAGAGATGGCAGAGCCGCAGCCTTCGCAGAAAGGCTTCGAGTCGGCGCTTTGCGGAGCGCTTTTGCCGCTTGACCCGGAGCGCCCGGTGCTGGTCGAAGCGGAGTCGAGCAAGATCGGCCAGCGCATCATCCCGCCTGCGGTCTGGGAAGCGATGAAGGCGGCGCGGCGGGTAGATTTGCAGGCCCCGGCCGGGGCGCGCTGCCGTTATTTGACCGAGGCCTATGACGACATCCTGTCGGATGCGGAGAAGCTGCGGGGCAAGCTGGAAGCCTTGCGCGCACACCGCTCCGGCGCGGTGGTGGATGGCTGGATCGCGCTGATCGCCGCGGGCGACAAGCCGGGGCTGACGCGGGCGCTGATGGAACAGCATTACGACCCCGCCTACCGCAAATCCCGCGCCGCTGCAGGTGCCGAGGTGGCGGCCGTGGTGGAAACGGACACTCTGGACGACGCCGGCCTCGGCCGCGCGGCGCGGCAGGTGGCCGAGGCGATGGCCCGCCTCTGACCTGCCTCTGACCCGCCGCGGCAACTGCCCGGCCGCTTTGTTTACCGCAAACCGGGCGCTCCCGCCCGTCGCCGGTGCATTGTCATGCACCGCTCCCGTTGGGCCTGGCCCGGCGCAAGTTGCGCCGGGCCAGGCCCAACGGGGTGAGGGTCCGCAAGGATCCCGAAGCCGGGCGGGAGCGCCTGCCTGGCAGCAGGCGGGGCGCCGGGCGAGGGCTCAGCGGGTGAGGGTGATGGCGGTGCCGGTGCTGGTCAGGCGGCCGATGCGGGCGGCGGGGCAGCCGGATTTCTGCAGCTGTTCCAGCAGGCTGTCTGCCTCCTCCGGCGCCACCGCGGCGAGCAGACCGCCTGCGGTTTGCGGATCGAACAGCAGGTCCTGCCAGCCTGCCACTTGCAGCCCGGGCGCGGCGGCCTGGTTGGCAGCGAACAGCGACGAGCGGATGCCGCGTTCCGCGAGCTCCGCGGCGCCGGCCATCAGCGGCACGGTGCCGGTGGAGATTTCGGCGCCAACGCCCGAAGCCTCGCAGAGTCCGAGCAGATGGCCGATCAGCCCGAAGCCGGTGACATCGGTCATCGCATGGGCCCCGGCAAGGATGCGGGAGGCTTCGCCCTGCGGCTGGCTCATGTGCTGCCAGGCGCCGGCCACCCACGCGCCCTTGGCTTCGCCCGCCATTTCCGCCGCCAGCAGCACGCCGGAGCCGAGCGGCTTGGTCAGGATCAGCGCGTCGCCGGGCTGCCCGCCGGCAAGGGTGATCGGCGGGCGCGGGCAGAGGCCGGTAACGGTGAAGCCTACGGTGAGTTCGTCGCCAAGTGAGGTATGGCCGCCGGCAACTGCGGCGCCAGCCTCGCGCAGGACTGTGCCGGCGGCGCCCATGATCTCTTCGAGCGTGCGGGCCTGCAGCGCGGGAGTCATCCGGGGCAGAATCAGGCTGACCATGGCGGCCTGCGGTTCGGCGCCCATGGCCCAGATGTCGCCAAGCGCATGCACCGCGGCGATGCGGGCCATCAGCACGGGGTCGTTGCAGAAGGCGCGCAGATGGTCGGTGCTGATCACCTGGCGCACGCCGCCGGTGGTCAGCAGCGCCGCATCGTCGCCGGGCAGGGCAGAGACATCGCTGCGCGCAGCGCCCGGTTTGGCATCGCCGCTGTTGAGCGCGGCGAACAGCGTGCCGCGCCCGACCTTGGCGCCGCAGCCGCCGCAGAGCGGTTTGTCCCCCAGCGCGGCCTCCATGCCAAGCGTGTGTTCGGCGGGCAGCTCGGGGGCGTCCATCGCGGGGAGGTCGCGGAATTTCTCCATGAAGGTCTGGTCGATGCGGTCCTTCAGGTGCCAGGCCATCGGGCCGGAAATGGTGGTGCCGAAACGCTCGCCCAGGGCCTCTTTGGCACCAAGCGAGATCAGCTTGAGATAGTCCTTCTGCGGGCGGTAGCGGCGCTGCGGGTCGCCGGTCAGCAAGGCGCGCAAGTTGTGGAACAACACCGGCGACTGGCGCACTGCGTAGACCCCGGCCTTGGGCCGCGGAGAGAACTCAAGATGGGCGCAGTCACCCGAGGCAAAGACATTGGAAACAGATGTTTGCAAGGTTTTGTTCACCTTGATAAATCCCTGCTCCAACGTCAGGCCGCTGCCCGCGAGCCAGCCGTAGGGGCGGGCGCCGGCGGCACCTGCGGTGAAGCCCGAAAGGATCTCGCGGCCGTCCTGCAGCACGATGTGGTCCGCCTCAACGCGGGCGGCGGAGGTGTTTTCCTCCAGCCGCACGCCGCGCTCGGTGAGAGCGTTGCGCAGGCGTTTGCGGGCGTCGGGGCCGAGCCCGCCGAGGGCGGTGCCCGCGTCGATCAGCGTGGCCTGGCCGAGGCGGCCGCGCGCCTTCAGCGCGTGCGCCATCGCCATCACCAGCTCGGCGCCGGCAACGCCGCCGCCGATCACCGCAACATGCGCCGGGCCGGTGCCTTGGCGGAAGGAGTCCCAGCGGGCGGCAAAGGCGCCGAGCGGTTTGGCCGGTATGCCGTGCCTGTCAAAGCCCGGCAGGTCCGGCATTGCGGAGGTGACGCCGATGTCGATGGAGGCGGCGTCATAGGCGATCGGCGGGCGGCCCGGCACATGCACCAGCCGGGCCGTGGTGTCGATCGCCTCTGCCGCGCCCAGCACCAGGCGGGCGCCGGCGTAGCGGGCGAGCTGCACCAGGTCGATGTCCAGCTCGTCCCGGCCGTAGTGGCCCGCGACAAAGCCCGGCAGCATACCGGAATAAGGCGCGGCCGGGCCGGGGTTGATGACGGTGAGCCTTGCGCCGGCCAGGGGCCGCATCCCCCATTTGCGCAGAACCAGCGCGTGGCTGTGGCCGCCGCCGATCAGCACCAGGTCGCGGGTGAGGGGGAGACGGGCGGAGTCCATGTGCTTTTACCTTTGCTGTCCTGAGGGACGGGTGGGTGCCGGAGGTGCGGGGGCGGAGCTGCGGGCTCAGCCCGCCTTGTCTTTGCCAGCGGTGCCGCCAGCGTCCTGGGTCTCGTCCGCGCCCGCGTGGGTGGCCCAGCAGCTGTCCTCGCCCGGTGAGGGCATGGTCTCGCGCCGCTCGCGCCGGTGGATATGCACCTTGGCGATGAAATGCGCGGTCACGGGAGCTGTGAGGAACAGGAACAGGGTGATCATCAGCTCGTGGAAGGAGGCATACTCCTCGAACCCCCAGGAATGCAGCATCGAGGCCAGCAGCACCCCGCCGACGCCCAGCGTGGTGGCCTTGGTCGGCGCGTGCAGCCGCGACATCGGGTCGTTGAGCTTGATCAGCCCGTAGGAGCCGACCAGGCCGAAGATGCCCGCGATGATGAGGAAGGCGGCAACGCCGAATTCAACCAGGCTTTCCATGATCCCTCCTCACTCGATGATGTTGCCGCGCAGGATGAAGCGCGCGTAGGCCACGGTTGAGACAAAGCCGAGCATGGCGATGATGATTGCGGCCTCGAAGAAGATCTCGGAGCCGAGAGCCAGGCCGTAGAGCACGATCAGGGCGATGGCGTTGATGAACATGGTGTCGAGCGCGAGGATGCGGTCGGCCACGTCCGGCGCGGTCACCACCTTCCAGAGGTTCATCAGGAGGGCGAGCGCGAAACAGCCGAAGGCAAAGAGGGTGGCGATTGCGATCATTCGAAAATCTCCATCAGGCGGCGTTCGTAGCGCTGTTTGATCTCGTCCCTGACCGCGTCCGGGTCGGGCGCGTCGAGGCAGTGGACCAAAAGCGCGTGGCCCTCGCTCGACAGGTCGGCCGACAGCGTTCCGGGGGTCATGGTGATGGTGCCGGCGAGAGCTGTGATCGCCTCGGGCGTTTTCAGGTCGAGCGGGATGGTGATCCAGTTCGGGCGGCGGTCGGCGTTGGGTTTGAACAGCACGATGCGGGCGACGATGACATTGGCCATGATGATATCGCCGATCACCACGAAGATGTACTCGGCGACCTTCACCGGGTTGCGCAGGCGCGGGCGCGCGGGCCAGTAGGGCTGCGTCACGAAAGGGATCAGCACCCCGAGCAGGAAGCCGAACAGCAGCGAGTTGAGCGACCAGCCGTTGACCAGCAGAAGCCAGGTCAGGGTCAGCAGCAGCGTCAGCACCGGGTGCGGCAGCAGGCGGCGGAACATCTTCATTGCTCAGTCTCTCCCAGCACGGTTTCGATATAGGCCGCGGGCGCATAGAGCTGCGCGGCGGTGGCCTCGGCGTAGCGGGTGGCGGGCCCTGCAAAGACGGTGAGCGCAACCAGCCCTGCAAGCAGGGTGAAACAGGCCGCGAAGGGCAGGCGGCGCGGCGCGGGCATCCTGTGCACCTGCATAAGATCAGGGGCCAGCGGTTCCAGCTGGGCGGGTTCCATGGCAGGGATGGCGTGGGCCTTCCAGAACAGCTGCGAGCCCGCGCGGGCCATGCCCACGATCGTCACCAGCGAGCCGGTGAGCACCACGCCCCAGATCCAGGGCGCCTGCGCCGCCTCGCGGGTGGCGTCCAGCACCAAGAGCTTGCCGAGGAAGCCCGAGAGCGGCGGCATTCCCGCCATCGCGATGGCGCCGGTGAAAAACAGCGCCGCGATCAGCGCGGCCTGCGGCATCGGGCTCTGCGCCTCGATCAGGCTGCCCTGGCGCTCGATCACCAGGTCGGCGACCAGGAACAGGAGCGCCGCGGCCAGGGTCGAATGCACCAGGTAGTAGAGCGCGGCGGCGGTGGAGGCCTCGGTGAACAGCGAGACGGCCGTGAGCAGCGTGCCCATGGAGGTGATGACGCCAAAGGCCATCAGCCGCCCGATGTGGCGCGCGCCGATGATGCCGATGGCGCCGGCCGCCAGCGTCAGCAGCGCCGCGGGCAGCAGCCAGCTTTCGGTGAGGCCCTGGGTGGCGGCGGTGCCGGGGCCAAAGACCAGGGTGAAGACGCGCAGGATGGCATAGGCGCCGACCTTGGTCATGATCGCAAACAGCGCCGCCACCGGCATCGGCGCATTGGCGTAAGCCGCGGGCAGCCAGAAGTGCAGCGGCAGCAGCGCCGCCTTGATCGCGAAGACCAGGAGCAGCATCGCGGCGCCTGTGCGCAGCAGCGCGGTGCCGCCCGGCGGCAGCTCTGCCACTTTCACCGCGAGATCGGCCATGTTGAGCGTGCCGGTCACCGCGTAGATGGTGCCGAGCGCAAACAGGAACAGGGTGGAGCCGAGGAGGTTGTAGACCACATATTGCACCCCCGCGGTAAAGCGGCGCGGGCCGCCGGAGTGGATCATCAGCCCGTAGGAGGCGATCAGCAGGACCTCGAAGAAGACAAAGAGGTTGAAGGCATCGCCGGTCAGGAAGGCGCCAAGGATACCCATCAGCTGGAACTGGAACAGCGCGTGGAAGTTGCTGCCCCGCGTATCCCAGCCGGAGCCGATGGCATAAAGCAGCACCGGCAGCGCCAGAAACGACGTGAGCACGATCATCATCCCCGCCAGCCGGTCCAGCACCAGCACGATGCCGAAGGGCGCGGGCCAGTCGCCGAGCTCGTAGACCTGAACGGTGCCGTCCGCTGCCTGTGCGGCGAGGGTGAGCGAGATGGCGGCCAGCAGCACGGTGCTTGCAACCGAGAAGATTCGCTGCAGGTCGAGGTGGTGGCGCACCACCATGATGATAAAGGGGGCGACCAGCGCGGGCAGCACCACAGGGGCGATCAGAAGGTGGTTCATACGTCCTCTCCGGCGCCGTCGGGGCCGTGGTCCAGCGCGGTGCGGTCATCGCGCGACGAAAGATAGGCGCCAAGCGCAATCATCACCACCACCGCGGTCATCCCGAAGGAAATTACAATGGCGGTCAGCACCAGCGCCTGCGGCAGCGGATCGGTGTAGATCACCTCCTCGTATTTGTTGAGGATTGGCGGCGCGCCGGTCATCAGCCGGCCGGAGGCGAACAGGAACACGTTCACCGCGTAGGTGATCAGCGACAGGCCGAGGATCACCGGGAAGCTGCGGCGGCGCAGGATCAGGTAGATGCCGGCCGCGGTGAGAATGCCCACGGCCGAGGCGACGAGCAGTTCCATGGTCAGCCCTCCGTCCCGGTCTTGGCCGCGTCTTCGCGCGACGGGTTGATGTCCATTGCGTGTTCCGAGCTGGTCCCCGGCTGCCAGGCAAAGCGTGACAGGCTTTCCAGTGCCAGGAGCACCGCGCCGACCACGGCGAGGAAGACGCCAAGGTCGAACAGCGCCGCGGTGGCCCATTCGAATTCCTGCAGCGGCTCCCAGTGGATATAGCCGAAGGCGCTGGTCAGGAAGGGCATGCCGTTGAACCAGGCGCCAAGCCCGGTCGCGGCGGCGATCAGCACGCCGGAGCCGATGATGGCGTGATAGGGGTAGCGCTGCCGCTCGGTGGCCCAGCCGAAGCCGGAAGCCATATATTGCATGATGATCGCAATCGCCGCGATCAGCCCGGCGATGAAGCCGCCGCCGGGCAGGTTGTGGCCGCGGAAGAAGATGAAGGCCGCGACCATCAGCGCCAGCGGCATCATCACCCGCGTCGCCACCACCATCATCAGCGGATGGCTGTCACCCGCCTGCGGCAGGTCCGGCTTGCGATTGAGCAGGTAGGCCCGGACGCGGGTCGCGAGCACCGCCTCGGTCAGGGCGTAGATCACCATGGCGGCAATCCCGAGCACGATGATCTCGCCAAAGGTGTCGTAGCCGCGGAAGTCCACAAGGATCACGTTCACCACATTGGTGCCGCCGCCGCCCTTGTAGGAATTGGCGAGGTGGTAATCGGAGATTGTGGGGAAGGCGAAGTCGCGCAGCAGCAGCGCATAGACCAGCGCGCCGGTGCCCAGCCCGGCCACCACCGCGATGGCGCCGTCGCGCAGCCGGAGGAGCACCGGGGTCTCGACCGGGGTTTCCTTGGGCATGAAGTTCAGGGCCAGCAGCATCAGGATGATGGTCACCACCTCGACCGAGATCTGGGTCAGCGCCAGATCGGGGGCGGAGAGGTAGTTGAAGGACATCGACACGATCAGGCCAACAATGCCGATCAGCACCAGCGCGATGAGGCGGTTGCGATGCTTTGCGACGATGAACAGTGTCGCCACCACCAGCGCGAACCAGGCGATCAGCGGGATGTAGCCCGGCTCCTGCACCGCGCGGGTGGCCGCGGAGAGCGCGCCGCCCTGGAAGGCGAACCAGGCAACCGCCACAGTGAAGGCGACCATCACCGCGGCATAGCGGGTCAGCGCGCCATTGTGCAGCCCGTCCGTGATCCAGTGGCTGAGGCGGGCGAAACCCCCGATCAGCGCGTCGAAAATGTTCTTGGCCTCGGGGCGCGGCAGGGCGTTCCAGACCCGCTCCAGCGGCCGGTGCAGCGCCAGCAGGATCAGCCCGCCCAGCACCGCCGCGATGGAGATGTAAAGTGCAGGCGTCAGCCCGTGCCAGAGCTTGAGCGAGTAATAGGGCAGCTCCCCGCCGCCGATCACCGCGCTGGCGGCGGTCGCCACCATCGGACCTGCGATCTTGGCCGAGGCGAGCCCGATCGCCACCACCAGACCCACCAGAAAGGCCGGCCCGATCCACATGCCGGTGCCCGGATCATGCGGGTGGCCCGGGTAGTCGTCCCGCCTCGGGCCGAGGAAAACATGGGCGATGTAGCGGAAAGAATAGGCTGCCGAAAACAGCGCAGCGATACCTGCGAGCAGCGGCACCATCAGGTGCGAGCCGTTCCAGACGGTGTGGGCCGCCTCCTCCAGCATCATCTCCTTGGAGAGGAAGCCGTTCAGGGGCGGGATGCCCGCCATCGACAGCGCCGCCACCAGAGCGATGGTGAAGGTAACGGGCATAAGGTGGCGCAGGCCGCCCAGCCGTTTGATGTCGCGCGAGCCTGCTTCGTGGTCGACGATGCCCGCGGTCATGAACAGCGCTGCCTTGAAGGTCGCGTGATTGATGATGTGGAAAACCGCGGCCACGGCGGCGATCTTTGTGCCAAAGCCCAGCAGCATGGTGATCAGCCCCAGGTGGCTGACAGTGGAAAACGCCAGGAGCGCCTTCAGGTCGTCCTTGAACAGCGCAATCACCGCGCCGAGCAGCATGGTCACTAGGCCGGTGGTGGCAACGATGTAGAACCACTCCGGTGTGCCTGCAAGAACCGGCCAGAGCCGCGCCATCAGGAACAGCCCCGCCTTCACCATGGTGGCGGAATGCAGATAGGCCGAGACCGGCGTGGGGGCTGCCATTGCATGCGGCAGCCAAAAGTGGAACGGGAACTGCGCCGATTTGGCAAAGCAGCCCAGGAGGATCAGGATCAGCGCCGGCAGGTAAAGCGGCGAGGCCTGGATCGCCTCCTTCTGCAAGAGAATCTCGCTCAGGTCATAGGAGCCCGCGATATGGCCGAGGATCAGCATCCCCGCGATCATCGCCAGCCCGCCGCCGCCGGTCACCGTCAGCGCCATGCGCGCGCCCTGGCGGCCTTCGGGCAGGTGCTTCCAGTAGCCTATCAGCAGGAAAGACGACAACGAGGTGAGCTCCCAGAACACCAGCAGAAGCAGGATGTTATTGGACAACACAATGCCGACCATCGCGCCCTGGAACAGCAGCAGGTAGCTGAAGAACTGCCCCATCGGATCCTCGCGCGACAGGTAAAAGCGCGCATATAGGATAATCAGCAGGCCAATGCCGAGGATCATCGCGGCAAAGAGGAAGCCCAGCCCGTCGAGGAAGAAATGCGCATTGAGCCCGAGCGCGGGCAGCCAGTCGACCGCCGCATGCACGGTTTCGCCGCGGAAGATGGTGGGGATATGCAGCATCAGGCCGATGAAGGCGAGCAGGCTGGTGAGCCCCGCCGCGGCGGCGGCGGCATTGCGCCCGGCGCGGATCAGCAGAGCGGGAAAGACGGCTCCGAGAAAGGGCAGGGCCGCAATCAGAAACAGGGACACGTGCAGTTCTCCGGTTTGGGATTGGCGCGTTTGACGTATTTGCTAAGCAATTTTTGGTCCCAGAGCCACCCCGGCCGCCCTGCCTGCGCGCATATTCCGCAGGCGGGCGGTAATAATTTTCTGTCTTTCCTGCTATTTGGGGCGCTGCGCCTTTGTTGACAAGAACTTGATGAGCGAAACAGCTTCGCATGAGTGGCGCGTTTCTTTTGCCGCAGGCTAGGATGGAGTCGGGCGCGGCCCGGCGGCTGGCGCGGGGCGGTATCGCGATGGGGGCGACGCTTATGGCAGAGAGAGCGCGGAACGGGTCCGCAAATCTGTGGCCGCGGCGTCGGCTGCTGACGCTTGGCGGCGCGGCGGTGCTGGCGGGGGCGGGCGGCTGGTGGCTGCGCGGCCAGCCGCCGCGGCACGGCCAGCCGCGGCTCGGCGCGGATCAGGCCTGGGCGCGGGTGCAGGCGGGCACGCTCTTGCTGGCCGACATCCGCCGCCCGGAGGAGTGGCGCGCCACCGGTGTGCCCGCGGGCAGCCGTCCGATCGACATGCGGCGCGCGGATTTTGCCGCGGCGGTGCGGGCGGCTGCCGGGGACGCTGGAGTGCCGGTGGCGCTGATCTGCGCCCGCGGCGTGCGCTCGGCCCGCATGGTGCGGGCGCTGGCTGCGGCGGGTTTCTCCACCATCGCGGATGTGCCCGAGGGCATGCTGGGCTCAGCCGCCGGCCCGGGCTGGATTGCGCGCGGCCTGCCGGTGGTGCCATGGCGGGCCTGAGGGTGGCGGCCGTGGCAGCGATGAAGGCGCTGGCGCTGGCCCTGTGCGGCGTGGTGGCAGCGGCGCCGCCCCGGGTGGAGGCTTGCGGCGGGCCGGAGGGCCTGTGCGAGGCGGCGCGCGGCGGCTACCGCATCCTGCTGCCGGACGGGCACGGGCCGGAGGCAGAGACGCCGGTGGTGATGTTTCTGCACGGCTATGGCGGCAGCAGCGCGCAGGTGGTCGGCAACCGGGCGCTGGCGGACGGGCTGGCGGCGCGCGGCTTTGCCCTGATCGCGCCGGAGGGCAGCCTGCGCGGCTCCGCCTCGGGCGGCAGCGGCGGCGGGCGGCGGTCCTGGGTATTCGGCCCGTTCTGGGAAGGCCGGGACGAGGCCGCCTTTTTTGCCGGGGTGATCAAGGATGCCGCGGTGCGGTTCGGCACCTCGCGGCGGCAGACGGTGCTGGCGGGGTTTTCCTCCGGCGCTTTCATGGTGCATTATCTGGCCTGCCGCCATCCGCAGGCGTTTGCCGCTTATGCGCCTGTCTCCGGCGCCTTCTGGCGGCCGCAGCCCGAAGCCTGCGCGGGGCCGGTGCGGCTGTTGCACAGCCACGGCTGGATCGATGCGGTGGTGCCGCTGGAGGGGCGGATACTCGGCGGCGGCCGCTACCGGCAGGGTGATGTCTTTGCCGCGCTGGAGCTGTGGCGCCGGACCAATGGCTGCGCCAGCCACGCCCCGGCGCAAAGCTGGCGCGCGGCAGGCGCGCTGCGCCGCCGCTGGGACTGCGCGCCCGGGGCGGAGATTGGCCTGGTGCTGTTCGAGGGCGGCCACCGAATCCCCGAAGCCTGGCCCGGCTGGCTGGCGGAGTGGCTGGCGAAGACGGAAGCCCTGCGCTGAGGCGCTTCGCGCCGCAATAGCCGCGTCGGGCCGCGGCCGCGGCCGGGGCACTCACGCGTCTTGCCGTGCAAATCACGGATTTGCACGGAAGCCTTGGGCCGGGCCGCGCGCCGCAGGGCGCGCGGAGGGCGGCGTGCGCCGCCCGGTCCGGTGGCCGGCGGAGTGCCATCGGCGGCGGATTGGGGACGACGACAAGCTGGATCACGGGTGCGCGCCGCGCCGCGCGGCGCGCGGCCCAAGGCCGCCAGGGATGCTCCGGCAAGGCCGGTGCAGCGCGCGGGCGCGGGAGGGTTTGCTGGGCCGGTGCGGTTGGCTGGAATGCGGCTTGGTAGCAGGGCCTTGACCGGCAGACCTCAGCCAGCCCCTCGCGGGCTGCGGAGGGCCGGCGGTTGCGATTACTCGGCGGCGGCGCGGGCGGAGGCGCCGTCGAGGAAGGCCTTCATCTCTGCGCGTGCAGCCCGTGCGGCGCGGGTGATCTGCGGTTCGGCAAAGACCTCGCGGGTGCCCATCAGCGCATGGATGCGGTTCTTGGCCTTCACCCCCGAAAGCGCCGAAAGCGGCACCGCGAGCACCAGCGACAGAGCGATCGGCGCGAGCCAGAGGGAGACCGCGCCTGCGAGGATGCCGGCCCAGAGCGCGAAGCCGCTCACCGTCTCCAGCGCGTGCACCTTCGCGAGCGTTGTCCAGCCGTAGCTGCCGCCATCGCGCGCCTGCGGCTCCCAGCCGCGCTGCAGGCCGAGCGCGGTGCGGAACACGGCGATCATCTGCTGCACCATCAGGATCGGCGCATAGAGCACCGCAAGCAGGATCTCGGCCAGCACCGAGAGGGCAAACTGAGCGGGCCCGCCATAGTCCTGAAATCGGCTGCCGGAGAGCGGCAGCGCGGCGGCGGCCAGCAGTTTCGGGGCCAGCAGCATCGCGTAGATCAGCAGGATCACCAGAACGTGGCGCGGCTCGGACATGTCAGGCCAGGAGGGGCGGAAGGGGTTGGTTTCGCTGAAGTAGCTGATGACCGAGGATTCCTCGTTGCGGCCGATCACCGCCCAGAGCACTAGGAGCGCAAACCAGACCGGCGCCATCAGATAGCCGATCGCGCCTGCAAACAGGTGAAACCGCGAGATCGCCCGGAAGCCTTTGGCATGCAGAAGGTTCAGGTGCTGCAGGTTGCCCTGGCACCAGCGCCGGTCACGCAGGATGTGGTCGATCAGCGTCGGCGGGGTTTCCTCGTAGGAGCCGCGGATGCGGGGCAGGAAGCGCACGCTCCAGCCCGCCCGGCGCAGCAGGCCTGCTTCGACGAAATCGTGGCTCATGATCAGCTTCTCGCCGCCGCCGAAGCGCGAGCGCAGCAGCGGCAGGCCGGCGCAGGCGGCAAAGGCGCGGGTGCGGATAATCGCGTTGTGGCCCCAGTAGTTGCCCTCGTGGCCGGCCCAGCGGGCGAGGCCCTCGGCCAGGGCAAGGCCATAGACGCCGTTGGCGAACTGCTGCATGCGGCCAAAGACCGACTGCGCGCCGATGAGCTGCGGATAGCTCTGGATCAGCCCGGCGCTTGGGTCGCGCGACAGCGCGTCGGCCAGCTGCGCGATTGCGCGGCCGGTCATCAGGCTGTCGGCGTCGAGCACCAGCATGGCGTCGTAGCCCGCGCCCCAGCGGCGCACCCAGTCGGAGATGTTGCCGACCTTGCGGCCGGCATTGTCGGCGCGGCGGCGGTAGTAGAGCTCGGCGCCCGGCGGCAGCATGCTGCGCAGCGCCTCGACGCTGGCGCGCTCCTGTTCGGCAATCGCGTCATCGCGGGTATCGGACAGGATGAACATGGAATAATCGTGGAGGCCGCCGCGGCCATGCAGCTCCTGCAGCATGGTCTGGGCGTTGCCCAGCACGTACCAGGGCACCTCGTTGTAGACCGGCACCAGCAGCGCCACCTTCAGCGGCTGCACCGGGCCGCGGCCGGTGGACTTGCGGCGCTGCGACAATCCGTGAAGGCCGAGCAGCACGGTCGAAACCGTGAAGCTGATCCAGAAGAAGTTGAAGGCGATGAGTGCCAGGAGGATGATCTCCAGCACCGAGGTTCCGCCGGCCGTAAACCAGCCGTGCATCACCCAGGTCAGCGCCGCGGTGGCGGCCATCGCGGGCGAGAACGCCAGGATGCGCCACAACGAGACCTGGCTGGGGGCGGCATCGCCCGGTGCCGCGCTGTCCCGGAACCCGGTGCTGAAGTCCTGGGCCGGCATCGCCAGCGGTTGTTCGGGAGGCATCAGATTGGTGCCGTTCATTCTGTCCACCTGTAAAGCCAGACTTCGGAAGCGGGGTTGCCGTCCTTCCGGAGCTGGGCACGCAGTTCCACATGATCCCGGCCGGCGGGATCGAAATTGAAGGCAAGCCGCAGGCCCCCGGTTTCGGGATTGCGCTGCAGCACGCCATCGCTCAGCGCCACATGGGGAGAGTGCAGATGCACGTCAAGAGCCTCGGGCCCGCCATCGAACATCGGGTGGGCGGCGAACTCGACGGTGACGATCCGGCCCGGGTCGCCGAAGATCTTGGCGCCCTGGGCAGTATCGGTGACGCGCGGCAGATCGAGAATCGGCTCCTCGCCCCAGGTGAGCCGGTAGGCGAGCGGCACTTCGGCGCCGGCCGGGTAGGGGTCGCGCGGGCGCCAGTAGGCGACGATATTGTCGTAGATCTCCTTGTCGGCGGGGATTTCCACCAGCGTCACCGCGCCTTGGCCCCAGTCGCCCTGCGGCTCCACCCAGAGCGAGGGGCGGCGGTGGTAGTCGGCTTCCAGGTCGTTGAACTCCGACAGCCGGCGGGCGCGCTGCATCAGTCCGAAGCCGCGCGGGTTTTCGTGAACGAAAGAAGATACTTGCAGGGTCTTGGGGTTGGCAAGCGGGCGCCAGATGACCTCACCGTTGCCGTTGAGCGCGAGCAGGCCGTCGCTGTCGTGCACGCCCGGGCGGAAGTCGTCGAAGCGGTGCCGGTTGGTGGCGTCGAACAGGAACATGGAGGTGAGCGGCGCAAGGCCTGCGTGGGTCAGCTCCTCGCGGGCAAAGAGCGTCGCCTCCACATCCATCACGGTGCTGGTGCCGGGGGTAATCGAGAAGCGGTAGGCGCCGGTGGCGGAGGGCGAATCCATCAGCGCATGCACCACCATGGTGCGCTGGCCGGAGGCGGGCGCTTCGAGCCACAACTCGGTGAATTCGGGGAATTCCTCGCCCTCGGGATCGGCGGTTTTCAGCGCAAGGCCGCGGGCCGAAAGCCCGTAGGCCTGGCCCTTGCCGATGGCGCGGAAGTAGCTCGCGCCCTGGAAGACGCAGAACTCGGTCTTCGTGCCCGGCTCGCCCTGGCCCGGCTCGCTGAGGTCGGTACGCAGGCGCAGGCCGGAATAGCCGAGGTTGCCCTCGGCCGAGAGCTCCGGCGCCTTGTCGGTCTGATCGAACAGCGACAGGTCAAAGGCCACCGCCGCCACTTCGCCCCCGGTCACGGTGTTGATCTGGACGGGCCGCGGGAAATAGAGCCCGGGCAGGAAGAAATCCACGTTGTAGCTGCGGTCTGTATCCGCCCAGAGCGCATCGCGGGAGCGGAACCAGCGTTTCTGGTACTGCTCGTAAGAGATTTCCAGCCAGTCCTGCGGCACCGAAGGGCGCTCGCTGTAGGGCTCCCGGGCCAGCGCGCGGGCGCGGGCCACCACTGTGTCATGGGTGAAGGGTCCGGAGGCTGCGGTGGCGCCGGCGGGCCGTGCACGCAGCAGCGCGGAGGACAGAAAGGTCGAGGACAGCGCAACGGCCAGGAAGGCGCGGCGGGACAGCGGGCTCATTTCTTGGCTCTCCACGGCTGGGACTTGAACCAGCCTGCGATATAGGCGCAGGCGATGATCAGGGCGAAGCCTGCGAGGTTGGCATAGGCGGTGGTCATTATGGCGCGGTCGGTGTGGTCCAGAGCCGCACCGATGAAACGCGCCAGCGCCATCGAGAACACGAAGACCGCAAGCGACTGCTGGCCGACCTTGGTGACGAGCTCGAGGATCAGCTGCCAGAGCCGCGCCCCGGCGGAGTGGCCGGAGGCGATGAGCCGGTGGCCGCCGATGCCCGCCAGGTACCAGCCGAGGTAGGCCAGCGACAGGAAATGCGCATAGCGCAGCAGGCCGAAGTCGGTCTTCTCCCGCCATTCGGCGGTGATCTCCCAGGTGGCACGGATCTGCTCGGCTAGGCCCATGTTCCAGGCCTCCACATAGCCCAGCACCTTGCCGGAGCCGAAGGGGGCGGAGAAGATCACGAAGGCGGCCGCAATCAGCGCCAGCACCGGGGTGCGCGGCGGTTTCGGCAGCCAGCCCGCCATGAAGGCAAAGCCGGTGAAGAACAGAAGCTGCCAGCCGAAGGGGTTGAAGAACCACTCACGGCTCGACCAGGGCTCGGCCGGGAACGACACGCCCTCCGGTCCGAGCCCGATCATGTAGGGGTTGGCGGCAAGCCACAGCAGCAGCGACAGCGCCGCGACGGCCCAGCCCCCGGCCTTCCCAAGCCCCATCTTCAGGCCCATCATCACCGGCATTAGCAGGAGCACACCCAGATACATCGGCAGGATGTCGAAGTAGTTCGGCACA
This sequence comes from Cribrihabitans pelagius, assembly GCF_048820915.1. NCBI lineage: Bacteria > Pseudomonadati > Pseudomonadota > Alphaproteobacteria > Rhodobacterales > Paracoccaceae > Cribrihabitans > Cribrihabitans pelagius. The sequence goes on from NZ_JBMERR010000003.1 coordinate 142,900, forward strand.
TAGGTGAGGGTGAAGACCCCCACCAGCTGGGTTGCGGTGTCCTTGAAGAAGGGCAGCAGGTTCAATGAGTTGACGTAGCTCTTGTCGAAGCTGCCATAGAGATCGAGCGCGGCCATCGACATCGCCAGGAAGAAGAACAGCCCCAGGTGCGCCCAATAGACCTGCCAGCAGCGGAACAGCACCCGTGCGGCGCCCAGCCACCAGCCCTTGCGCGCGAAGGTGCCTCCGAAGGCGATGGCGGAGGCCATGCCGGAGCAGAACACAAAGATCTCGGTCGCGTCCGAGAAGCCGAAGCGCGCAGGGATCCAGCCGGTCCAGCGGTTGCCGGGAATATGGGCGCAGAGGATGATGAACATCGCAATGCCGCGGTAGAAATCGAGCCTAGGGTCGCGGGAGCGGCTGGCCGCTGTTTCGGGCGGCGCGTCGGGGTTGGCCGCGCGGCTGGCGGCAGGGTCGGTCTGGGGCCCCGGGAAGGGCGCGACAGTGGACATAGAGATCAGGGTCCTTGAAACTTCACTCGGCGGGCACGCTGCGGACGCCGCCGCCAGCGCGGGTCCTGGCAATCAGGACCCGGCGGGCGAGGGCATAGTTATCTTCGGCGCCGCAACGCTTTGCGCGGCGGTCATCGAGGATAGATTCGGCTCCGTCAAGCTGGCATGAGCGGATTCCCGCATCTATTGCAAGCCTTTCGAAGATGTCGCGCTGCGCGTGGCTGCCGCCGGCCAGTTGCAGGGTGGCCCGGGCGGCGGAAAGCCGCTCAAACGCGGTGCGGTAGTCGCCGGCACCGAAGGCCTCGACCCCGCTCGCCGCGGCGCAGCCGGGATCGGCCATGCGGGCCTGGGCCTCGCTGCTCTGCGGGAGGGTTGCGGCTTCGCCATCGGCGTGGATCCGCTGAACCAGCTCATGCGCCGCCTCCGGGCGGTGGCCGGTGAGGGCCAGCAGATAGTGCAGGTCGGCAAAGATCAGGCTGCCGTCGCCGGTGCGGCGGGCGCAGAGATCGGCCAGTTCCTCCCAGCGCGTGCCCGCGGGCACGCCCTCCAGCTCCAGCCGCATCAAGAGCGAGGTGGCATTGGCAATGTCGCGGTAGTCGTCGGTCTTGTCCTTGCGCACCTCATCGTCATAAAGCGCCAGCGCCGCGTCCTTTTGGCCGAGATCGAGGAGCAGCAGCGCCTTGTGCCACCAGACGTGGTAGCGGAAGTTGTTGCAATGCGCCCAGGCGGCCTCGCGCCCCTCCAGCCAGTCGAGGCCGGCGCGGGCGTTGGCGGTCATCTCGTAGACATGGGTCACAGCGTGCAGCCCCCAGGCATCGTCCGGCGCCAGCCACAGCGCCTGCCGCCCGGTGGTGGCAGCGCGGTCATATTCGCCGGTTTCCTCCAGCGTGAAGGCATGACAGCCAAGGAGGTAGCCGCGGGCGGCGTGATCCGGGCCATAGGCAGGCAGCACCCGCTCGGCGGAGGCGCGCATACCGGCGGCGTCGCCCAGGATGAAGCGGATGCCGTGGCTCATCTTCATTGCCAGCGCGTCGCCGGGGCAGCGGTCCAGCACCTGCTCCATGCAGTCCACCGCCTGCGAGGGGCGGCCCGCGAGCCAGGCGGCCAGCGCCGCGGTGTACTTGCGCTCGCGCGGGGTGGCGGCCCCGGCCAGCCGCTCGGCTTCGGCCAGCGCCGCGCGGGCGGCCGGCAGCAACTCGCTGCGGCCCAGCATCATCAGCGACAGCCCCTTGATGGCCTGGGCCTGGGCAAACTCCGGCGCCGCCTCCAGCACCGCGCCGAGATGGTCCGCGGTGGCGGCGGAATGCGCGAGGATACTGAGCTGAACCGCGTTCCAGCTTTGCAGGGCCGCGGTGCCGGTCAAGCTGGTGTCCTGGCCGAAGATGTCTTGGGTCATGGGGTCCAATCTCTTGTCAATGAAACGCGGCTATCCCGCCTCGGGCACAGACTAGCGGATGCGGCGAGGGCCGGCGAACCCCGCTCGCGGTTTGGTGATGCAGCGTGTTTTTACACGGGGGATATAAGCCGGAACTGTAAGATTTCCCGGCAAAAACCTGCCGCCCCACCCCCCCTCCGGAGGTCTGGCGCAGCAAACTCCGGAGGCGGCGGCTGGCTGACGCCAGGTCAGCTGTCGTCAAAGGCGCTGTCCGCAGCCAGCACCGCACCGGTGTCGGCGCCGCAGACGGGCGGCGGGCGGCGGTAGGTGACCGGCGTGCGCGAGAAGTTGAGCGGATTGCCCAGCAGCCGCACCGGACCCGCTTCGGTCTCCATGCCTACGGTCATGGCGCGCGCCGCCACCTGCGGGCTGCCGAACAGCCGCTCCAGATCCTGCACCGGGCCTGCGGGCACCTTGCGCGCCTCCATCGCGGCGATCACCTGATCGGTGGTGAAGCGCGCAACGGCCGGGATCAGGATCGCGTTCAGCGCGTCGCGGTGCTGCAAGCGGGCCGGATTGGTGGCAAAGCGCGCATCTTCGGCGAGGCCTTCGAGCTGCAGGAACGCCATGAAGCGGCGGAACTGGCTGTCGTTGCCCACGGCGAGGATCACGTGGCCGTCGGCGGTGCCGTAGACGCCATAGGGCATGATGCTGGGATGCTCGTTGCCGCGGCGCTTCGGCGGCTGGCCAGTATTGAGGTAGGCGACGCCTTCGTTGATCAGCCAGGCGATCTGGGAGTCGACCAGGGCGAGGTCGATCTGCTGGCCCTCGCCGCTCCTTTCGCGGTGGTGCAGGGCGGCGAGGATGCCGATACAGGCGTACATGCCGCACATCACGTCGGCAATGCCGACGCCCGCCTTCATCGGCTGGCCCTCGGGCTCTCCGGTCAGGGACATGATTCCGCCGAAACCCTGCGCCATGATGTCGTAGCCGGGCTTCGCACTGTTGGGGCCGGTCTGGCCGTAGCCCGAGATCGAGCAGTAGATGAGGCTGGGAAATTCTGCTTTGAGGCTGTGGTAGTCGAGCCCGTATTTCGCGAGCCCCCCGGGCTTGAAGTTCTCGATCAGGATATCGGCCTCGGCTGCGAGCTTGCGCACGGCCTGCTGGCCCTCGGGCGTGGCGATGTCGAGCGCGGCCGAGCGCTTGTTGCGGTTGGCGGCCATGAAATAGGCCGAGAGGCCCGCCTCTGCCGCGACGTCCCCTCCGGCATAGGGCGGGCCCCATTGGCGGGTGTCATCGCCGCCGGTGCCGGGGTTTTCCACCTTGATCACGTCGGCGCCGAGGTCGCCCAGCAGCTGGGTGCAGGTGGGCCCCGCCAGAATGCGGGAGAGGTCCAGGACCTTGACGCCCTTCAAGGCGCCGTGGGGCAGTATGTCAGATGCGTCCATCATATCCTCCGCGGCTGATTTCCGCCGCAATCACGGTGAATCGGGGCGCGGTGAGCGCCTGTTCCAGCGCCGCGCGCAAGGCGTCGCGGCTGCGGACGGTGACGCCATTGCCGCCAAAGGCGCGGCCCATCGCGGCGAAATCATGCGGGGCGAAGTCAACGCCCGTGTTTGGCATCTGGCGCTGGCGCTGCTTCAGCTCGATCAGGGCGAGGCTGGCGTCGGCAAAGACCACGATGACGGGGGCGAGGCCCAGTTCGGCGGCGGTGGCAAGCTCTCCGGCCACCATCAGGAAACCCGCATCGCCGGTGAAGGCAATAACAGGCCGGTCCGGCTGCGCGAGCTTGCGCCCGATCGCCATCGGCAGGGCGCAGCCCATCGTGCACAGGCCCGAGGACTGGATCAGCCCGCGCGGCTCAAGGCACTGCCACATCTGGCTGAGCAGTATCCGGTGCGCGCCGCTGTCGGCGGTGGCGAGGGTGTCCGCGGGCAGAGCGGCGCGGCATTCGGCGATCACCGCCGCCGGGCCCCAATCGTCATCCCGCGGGAAGGCGGCGGCGAGGGCGGCCTTCACCTCCTCCGGGCGGCCGTCGGGCCAGGTCGCGCGCGGGGCCGTGCCCTCCGACAGGGCAGCAAGCGCGGGCGCAAGCGGGCAGAGGAAGGCAAGCCCTGCCTGATGCATGTAGTGGGTGTTGGGTTCCGGCGCGATTTCCAGCACGTGCTGGCGCGCCGGGTCCCAGGCATTGCGCCAGCCGGGGCGCATCTCGATCGGGTCATAGCCGAGGCTGAGGATCAGGTCGGCCTCCTGCAGCAGCGGCAGGAGGTGCTTGTCCGCGAGCGGCGACAGCCCCGCGCCGCCGAGGCAGAGGGGGTGGTCCTCGGGGAGGATGCCCTTCGCCTTGTAAGTGGTGAGGCAGGGGATCCGGCGGGTTTCGAGGAAAGCGCGCAGGGCGGGGCCTGCGTCCTCCTGCAGCGCATCGAGGCCGATCACCGCAAGCGGGCGCTCTGCAGCCGCCAGCCAGCCGCGCGCCTGCGCCAGCGCTGCGCCCTCTGGCCTGCAAGCGCTTGCAGGCGCGGAGCGCAGGCCGCGGTCCCTGGCAGGCGCCTCTGCCGCCGAGATCGGCACGTCGATATGCACTGGCCCCTGACGCGGCGCGGCGGCGATGGAGACGGCCTTGTCCGCAATCAGGTCCGCCGCCTCGGGGTCGAGCCGGAAGCTGGATTTGGTGATCGGCGCGAAGACCGCCTGGTGGTCGAGCACCTGGTGGGTGTAGCTGTGGGTCTCCGCCGCATCGACGCAGCCGGTAAGCACCAGCATCGGCACCCGGTCCTGATGCGCATTGGCAACCACATTGACCCCGTTCAGCGCGCCGGGGCCGAGGGTGGCGACGAGGATGACCGGCGCGCCATCGGCGTGATAGACACCCTCGCCGATGAAGCCCGCGGCGTTTTCGTGTTTGGCGAGGCGGAAGGTGATGCCCGCCCTGGTCAGCGCATCCACCAGCGTCAGCACCTCGCCGCCGGGCATGCCGAAGGCGTGGCGGCAGCCCGCTTCATACAGGCGCCGGGCCAGCACATCGGCGGCGCGCATGGTTTCGCTCATCAGGTTCTCTCCGTTGATCCGGAGCGCAGAATGCCGGGAATGGCCGCCGGTGCAAGCCCGTTTACGCCAGTGTGACGGGCCGACTGCAAGGGGCGCGCTATTCCAGGGCGGCCTCAGTGACCTGTGCAAAGCGCGCGTCCAGATCGGCGGCGAGGTCCATCAGCGCGGTGCCGCCCTCGTCCGCGTAAGGCGCGAACACGTGGGTGGGCCGCTTGTAGGAGAGCGTTGCGCTGCCGTCCTCCTCCTCCGTCACGTAGACGCGCACCGGCGCTTCGATCATCGCGGCGGTGGAAGCCTCCAGGATCTTCACCGCGAAGTCGTTGTTGAAGAGGCCGATCACCCGGTTGCCCGGAATGGTGATGCCGCGGTTTGCGGCGGCCAGGGTGGGGCCTGCTTCGGTCACCACGGCGAGGCCGCCTGCCTTGGCCGCGGATTTCACATCGGCAACGAGCTGGTCATAAGGCTTGGCGCTGTGATGCACCGCCCATCCGTCCCGTTCGCTGATTTCGCCCGCTGCAGCGGTGCCGGCGGTGAGGACAAGCGCGGCGGTCAAGCGTTTCAAAAACATGTTAATTCTCCCTCTGGTTACAAAAGCGCATATGGCTCTCACCTAGGGCAGCCGCCACGGCGGCGAGGTCACAATAACGTGCGGCAGGCGGCAATCCGCCCGTCAGGGCACATTGTCGTGGGGGGCCCGGCAGGCCCCCGCGCCGCTTGGCAACAGCAGACAGATGCTCCGCGGCTGGCGTCAGCTCCAGCCCTTGCGGAAGAAATGCGGGCTGGCGCCGAACTTGCGCTTGAACTGGCGGGAGAAATGCGTGGCCGAGTTGAAGCCCGAGGCCAGCGCGATCTCGGTGACCGACATCGAGGTCTCGTTCATCAGCGCGAAGGCGTGGCTGAGACGCATGTCGAAATAGACATGCATCGGGCTCTGGTCCAGGTAGCGCGCAAACAGCCGTTCGAGCTGGCGGCGGGAGATATCGAGCCGCTCGCAGAGCTCGCCGATGGAGAGCGGCTCCTCGATCGCTTCCTGCATCAGCTGCAAAGCATTGAGCAGGCGCTGGTTGCGGCTGCCGATGGCGACGGCGTAGTTCGACTTCTGCGGCGCGGCCTGGCCGCCGGAGCGCACGTGCAGGCACATGTCGGCGACGATGATCGCCAGCTGCTTGCCGTGGCGCCGCTCGATCAGGGTGAGCATCAGGTCGGTCGCCGCATTGCCGCCGCCGCAGGTCATCAGGGGGCCGGAGATTTCAAAGATATTGGGCGAGGGCGTCAGGCTGGGGAAGCGCTCCAGGAAGCCGGGCTGGTTTTCCCAGTGCAGGGTGAATTTGTGGCTGCGGATCAGCCCCGCCTGGGCGAGCGCGAAGGCGCCCGTGCAGATGCCGCCGATAGAGCGGCCGAAGCGGCTTTCCCGGCGCAGCCAGTTGAGGGTTGCCTCGCCCGCGGTGTTCTGCGGCTCGACGCCGGCGCAGACAAAGCCGAGCGAGTCCGCGGGCAGCGGCTGCAGCGGGCGGTCGGGCGTCACCACCATGCCGTTGGAGCAGCGCACCGGCTGGCCGTCCTCGGTCATGATGTACCAGCGGTAGAGCCGTGTGCCGGTCACCTGGTTGGCTATGCGCAGAGGTTCGATCGCGGCGGCCACCGGCAGCATCGTCGCCTTGGGCAGCAGCAGGAAGTAAAAGTCCTGCGGCGCCCCCTCGAACGGGATGGCGAGATTGGCGGCGGCGCCTTTCTGGACGAAACTGTCTTCACTCATCGCGGGGTCACTCATTGCGGGCAGGCAGAGAAGGGGCGGGCAGGGGGCGCGGCGCGGCCGCCGGGCTTCGGGGTTGCCGAAGGTGATAAAACGCCCGCCCGCCGGACAGCCTGTGGATAGCGACGGCGCCGTGCCGGATTGCGACACGGAATGCAGGAATGCGGCGCGCGGGCCGGGTTGGGGCAGCAGGGGGCGCCGGCCGTAAAATGCCGGTGCGCCCCTTGCGGGTCCCAAGACGCGATACTAAGACTCGGGTAACACACTGTCGGGTATGGTGCCGGACATAAGCGAAAACAGGCAGGTCGAGATGATTGATCCCAGAGAAACATACATGAACACGCTGGTTCCGATGGTGGTGGAGCAGACCAGCCGGGGCGAACGCGCCTATGACATTTTTTCGCGCCTGCTGAAGGAGCGGATCATCTTCGTGAACGGTCCGGTGCATGACGCCATGAGCTCGCTGATCGTGGCGCAGCTTCTGCACCTGGAGGCGGAGAACCCCTCCAAGGAAATCTCCCTGTACATCAACTCGCCCGGCGGCGTGGTGACCTCGGGCCTGTCGATCTATGACACCATGCAGTACATCCGGCCCAAGGTCTCGACCCTGGTGATCGGCCAGGCCGCCTCGATGGGTTCGCTGCTGCTCACCGCGGGCGAAGCGGGCATGCGTTTCTCGCTGCCGAACTCCCGGGTGATGGTGCACCAGCCCTCCGGCGGCTTCCAGGGCCAGGCCACCGACATCATGATCCACGCCGAGGAGACGCTGAAGCTGAAGAAGCGCCTGAACGAGATCTACGTGCATCACACCGGCCAGGACTACGAGACCATCGAACGCGCGCTGGAGCGTGACAACTTCATGTCGCCGGCAGAAGCCAAGGCCTTCGGCCTGATCGACGAGATCGTCGAAAGCCGCGGCAAGGGCGGCGACGAAACGCCCTGAGACACGGGCCAAAGTGGTGCGCCCCGCACCTGAAACCGGGGCGCACTTTCGCATTGTGGCGGCTGGGTCAGTGTCCTAAGCTGCCAGAAAGGCGGCACACCCCGGCGGGGAGCGCCGCGACCGGGCGGACTGAAAGGTAAACCATGGCGACGAATTCAGGCGGCGACAGCAAGAACACCCTTTATTGCAGCTTCTGCGGCAAGAGCCAGCACGAGGTGCGCAAGCTGATCGCGGGCCCAACCGTATTCATCTGCGATGAATGCGTCGAACTTTGCATGGACATCATCCGGGAGGAGACCAAGGCCTCGGGCCTGAAGGCCACGGATGGCGTGCCGACGCCCAAGGATATCTGCGACGTGCTGGACGATTACGTGATCGGCCAGGCGATGGCGAAGCGGGTGCTGTCGGTTGCGGTGCACAATCACTACAAGCGCCTGAACCATGCGCAGAAGGCGGGCTCGGACATTGAGCTGGCAAAATCCAATATCCTGCTGATCGGCCCGACCGGCTGCGGCAAGACGCTGCTGGCGCAGACGCTGGCGCGCATCCTCGATGTGCCCTTCACCATGGCCGACGCCACCACGCTCACCGAGGCCGGTTACGTGGGCGAGGATGTGGAGAACATCATCCTGAAGCTGCTGCAGGCGTCTGAGTACAACGTCGAGCGCGCGCAGCGCGGCATCGTCTACATCGACGAGGTCGACAAGATCACCCGCAAGTCGGAAAACCCCTCGATCACCCGCGACGTCTCGGGCGAGGGTGTGCAGCAGGCGCTCCTGAAGCTGATGGAAGGCACCGTCGCCTCGGTGCCGCCGCAGGGCGGGCGCAAGCATCCGCAGCAGGAGTTCTTGCAGGTCGACACCACCAACATCCTGTTCATCTGCGGCGGCGCCTTTGCCGGGCTGGACAAGATCATCTCGGCCCGCGGCAAGGGGTCGGCGATGGGCTTTGGCGCCGATGTGCGCGACAACGACGAGCGCGGCGTTGGCGAGGTGTTCAAGGACCTGGAGCCGGAAGATCTGCTGAAATTCGGCCTGATCCCGGAATTTGTCGGCCGCCTGCCGGTGCTGGCGACGCTGGAGGATCTCGACGAGGACGCGCTGGTCACCATCCTGACCAAGCCCAAGAACGCGCTGGTGAAACAGTACCAGCGCCTGTTCGAGCTGGAAGACACCGAGCTGGACTTCACCGAGGAGGCGCTGAGCGCGATTGCCAAGAAGGCGATCGAGCGCAAGACCGGCGCCCGCGGCCTGCGCTCCATCATGGAGGACATCCTGCTCGATACGATGTTCGAACTGCCCGGTATGGACAGCGTCACCAAGGTGGTGGTGAACGAGGAAGCGGTGAGCTCGGACGCGCAGCCGCTGATGATCCACGCCGACGAGAAGGAATCGGCCTCCGCGGGCTGAGCGCGCGGATGAAGAAATTCGAGGCAGGCGGCGCGGGATTCTCCGCGCCGCCTGTTTTTTGTTTGCGCAGCCGGGCAAAGGGGGCGCTGCCCCCGCCGCGCCGGGGCGCGGCTCCCCCGGGATATTTTTGGCAAGAGGACGAGGTAAGGCAGTGATCAGGCGGATATCGTTTGGGGGCGAGTTCGAAACCAGGGTCGGCTATTGCCGGGCCGTGGTGGCGGGCGGTTTTGTGCATGTGGCGGGCACCGTCGGGCAGGGCGCGGATGTGGTGGAGCAGTGCCGCTCTGCGCTGGAAACCATCGGCGCCGCGCTGGAAGAAGCGGGCGCGCGGTTTGCCGATGTGGTGCGGGTGACCTACTACCTGCCGGACCGCACCGAGTTCGAGCCTTGCTGGCCGCTGCTGGCGGAGACCTTCGGCGCGCACCCGCCGGCCGCGACGATGATCGAATGCAACCTCATCGATCCGAAATACCGGATCGAGATCGAGATCACCGCGCTGGACCCGCGGGCATGAATGCGGGCGCCGGCATTGCGGCAGCGGTGCCGGTGCTGCGGATCCTGGACGAGAGCGCGGCGCGGGATTTCTACCTTGCGGGCCTCGGCTTTGCGCTCGACTGGGAGCACCGGTTTGCGCCGGACATGCCGTTATACGCGCAGGTATCGCGCGCAGGCTGCCTGTTGCACCTGAGCGCCCATGCGGGCGACGCCAGCCCGGGCGGCTCCTGCTTCATTCCGGTTGCGGATGCCGCGGCGCTGCACGCCGAATGGCAGGGACGCGGCTTGCCCGGCGGCGGCCTTGTCCTGGAGCAGCTGCCCTGGGGGCGGCAGGTAACGGTGCTCGACCCGTTCGCCAACCGGCTGCGGTTCTGTCAGCAAACCCTTTCGCCGGGGCAGGCCTGGACGTTTACCGCAGGCTTACCCGGCAGGGTGCAAGCCACTGGACCTTGGCGGGAAATTGCGCCATATCAGGGGCGGTAACTGCGGAGGCACCCATGGGAATCCTGAACACACTTCTGCGCGCCGTGACGTGGTGGAACGGCTCCACGCTGAACACCGCCATCTTCACCGCCCGCAAAGGCGTCAAGGTGGGCGAGGACGACCAGGGCAATATCTTCTACCGCACTGCCGACGACAGCCGCCGCTGGGTGATCTACAACGGCGAGGCCGAGGCCTCGCGGGTGAGCCCGGACTGGCATGGCTGGCTGCACCGCACCTATGACGAGCTGCCGACGGAAAAGCCGCTGAAGCGCAAGGTCTGGGAGAAGCCGCATCAGGAAAACCTGACCGGCACGATGCTGGCCTACGCGCCCGACGGCTCGATCCGGGCCGGCGGCGAGCCGAAGGAACGGCGCGACTACGAGGCCTGGGTGCCGGAATAATCCGGGCCTGACTGAACCGAACCGGAATTGAGCGTGCGCGCGTAACCTGTATCAGCCAAAAGGCCGAGGCCCATGTCCTACAATCCCACCGAAGTGATCGCCGGAGCGGCGGTGCTGGCTGCTGCGGCGGCCTTTGCGATCTATGCCGGCCAAGCCTCCGGCCTGGCGCGCGGCGGCGAAAGCTATCCGCTGACCGCCTCCTTCCGTTCGCTGGAAGGAGTGGGGGTCGGCACCGATGTGCGGCTGGCGGGCGTCAAGATCGGCACCGTGACCGGTGTCGAGCTGAATGCCGAGACCTTCCGCGCCGACACGCGGTTCGATGTGAAGGACGGCATCGAGATTCCCGATGACAGCGCCGTGGTGATTTCCTCCGAAGGTCTTCTGGGCGGCAATTTCGTCGAGATCATGCCGGGCGGCTCGCCCTTTGCGCTGGAGCCGGGGGATGAGATCCTGGACACCCAGGGGGCGGTCAGCCTGATTTCGCTGCTGGTCAAATTTGTGGCCGGCGGCAGCGAGGGCGATTCGTGAGGCGGGCGGCGGCGGCAGCGGCGCTGGTGCTGGCCTGCCTGGCGCTGCCGGGCGGTGCGCAGGAGCGGGCTATGCAGGGCAGCGCCGCGGTGCTGCGCGCGCTCGACAAGGTGAACGGCCAGACCGTCGATGCCGACGTGCCGGTCGGCGGCGGGGCCGAGATGTTCGGACTTCAGGTCTCGGTCGCCGATTGCCGCTACCCGGCCGAGAACCCCACGGGGGATGCTTATGCCTATCTCACCGTGCGCGGCCAGAGCGATGGCGAAATCCACTTCGAGGGCTGGATGATAGCTTCTAGCCCGGCGCTCAATGCGCTGGACCACAACCGTTACGACGTCTGGGTCATGCGCTGCAGCAGCAGCTGAGGCGCGGGGACCGCCGGGCGCAGGAAATCGGCGTTGCTTTGCAGCGCCTCCTGCAGCAGCGCGCGGTAGCGGGCGCGGCTGATCTCCACTCCGCCGAGCGAGGCCAGATGCGCAGTCAGGAACTGCGTATCGCAGAGCAGGAATCCGGCCTGTTTCAGCCGGTCGGTCAGATAGGCCAGCGCCACTTTTGAGGCATCGCGGCGGCGGGAGAACATGCTCTCGCCAAAAAAGGCAGCTCCCAGCGACACGCCATAGACGCCGCCCGCCAGATCGCCCCGATCCCAGAGCTCCAGCGAATGCGCATGGCCCATCGCGTGAAGCTCCAGGTAGCGGTCGCGGATTTCGGCGCTGATCCAGGTTTCCGCGCGGTCGGCGCAGCCATCGACCACGCCTGCAAAATCCCGGTTCACGGTGACGCTGAAGCCGCCGTTGCGGATGCGTTTGGCCAGCGAGCGGGAGATGCGGAAGCCGTCGAGCGGAAGGATGCCGCGGCGCTTGGGGTCGACCCAGAACACCTCCGGATCGTCGCGGTGTTCCGCCATCGGGAAGACACCGGAGGCATAGGCGTGCAGCAGCAGGTCGGCGGTGAGGCTCATGGTGCAGCCCAGTATAGGGGAAATGCCCCGCGGGGCGGAGTCGAATGAGACGGGGCGCGGGCCCGGCGGCGCGCGCCCCGTCCGGGAATTACAGGTTCCGTTCCAGCCAGCGTTCCAGCCAATGGATGTTGTAGTTGCCGGTGTGGATGTCCTCTTCCTGCAAGAGCGCATGGAACAGCGGCACCGTGGTGTCGACGCCATCCACGATCAGCTCGCCCAGGGCACGGTGCAGGCGGGCCAGCGCCTCTGTGCGGTCGCGGCCGTGCACGATCAGCTTGCCGATGAGGGAATCGTAATAGGGCGGGATCGAATAGCCGTCATAAAGCGCCGAATCCATCCGCACACCCAGCCCGCCGGGGGCGTGGAAGGCGGTGATCTTGCCCGGGCAGGGCGCGAAGTTCGGCAGCTTCTCGGCGTTGATGCGCACCTCGATCGAGTGGCCGTTGATCTCCAGATCGTCCTGGGTGAAGGACATCGGCAGGCCTTCGGCAACCCGGATCTGCTCGCGCACCAGGTCGACGCCGAAGATCGACTCGGTCACCGGGTGCTCGACCTGCAGGCGGGTGTTCATCTCGATGAAGTAGAACTCGCCATCCTCATAGAGGAATTCCACCGTGCCGGCGCCGGAATAGCCCATCTTGCCGATCGCGTCGGCGCAGATCTTGCCGATGCGGGCGCGCTCCTCGGGGGAGATGCTGGGGCCGGGGGCCTCTTCGAAAACCTTCTGGTGGCGGCGCTGCAGCGAGCAGTCGCGCTCGGCCAGATGCACGCCGGTGCCCTTGCCGTCGCCAAACACCTGGATCTCGATGTGGCGCGGCTTCTGGAGGTATTTCTCCATGTAGACTTCATCGTTGCCGAAGGCGGCCTTGGCTTCGGAACGTGCGGTGGAGAAGGCTTTCTCAAGCTCTTTCTCGTCCTTGGCCACCTTCATGCCGCGGCCGCCGCCGCCGGCAGTGGCCTTGATGATCACCGGGTAGCCCATCGCCTTGGCCGCCGATTTCGCTGCGGCCAGGTCGGGCACGCCGCCCTCGGAGCCGGGCACCACAGGGATACCGAGCTTCTGGGCGGTCTCCTTTGCGGTGATCTTGTCACCCATGATGCGGATGTGCTCGGCCGAGGGGCCGATGAAGGTCAGACCGTGGTCTTCGATGATCTGCACGAAATTGGCGTTTTCCGACAGGAAGCCGTAGCCCGGGTGGATCGCCTGGGCGCCGGTGATCTCGCAGGCGGAGATCACGGCCGGCACCGACAGGTAGCTTTGCGCGCCGGCCGGCGGGCCGATGCAGACCGATTCATCGGCCATGCGCACATGCATCGCATCGGCATCGGCGGTGGAATGCACCGCGACCGACTTGATGCCCATTTCGCGGCAGGCGCGGATCACGCGCAGGGCGATCTCGCCGCGGTTGGCAATCAGGATTTTGTCAAACATGGCCCGCCCTTACTCGACGATGACCAGGGGCGACCCGAATTCCACGGCGGCGCCGTCTTCGACCAGGATGCGCTTCACGGTGCCCGCCTTGGGCGCCGGAATGTGGTTCATGGTCTTCATCGCCTCGACGATCAGCAGGGTGTCGCCTTCGGCGACCTGCTGGCCCACCTTGATGAAGGCGGGGGCGCCGGGTTCGGCCTGCAGGTAGACGGTGCCGACCATCGGCGAAGTCACGGCGCCGGGGTGGCTGGCCGGATCCTCGGCTGCCTCGGCGGCGGGGGCCGCGGCTGCCACGGGGGCTGCGGCGGGCGCCGGTGCGGCGGCCTGAACCTGCATCTGCGCCGGAGCGGCGGCCAGCGCGGTCTGGCGGGAGACGGTGACATTCAGGCTGTCGTCCGCGCCGTATTCGCGTTTGACCTGCAATTCGGTCAGATCGTTCTCGCGCAGCAGCTCGGCCAGCGCCTGAATGAATGCCACGTCAGCTTCGTGAGATTTGTTTGTCATATTGTCCTCAGCCGGTTCCGACAGGCCCGCCCAAGTCTGGAGTGACCGGCGGGCGGGAAATTAGCGCGCTTATAGGGCAAGGAGTTCCGCAAGGAAAGCGCTCTCGAACTGCCCGGTAACATGGCGGCTACGGTGCGGATTCGCAATGCGGGCGGGCAGGCTGCGGGGTCAGAGCGGCATACCGGTCAGTTTTGCCACAAGTTCCGGCAGCTTGCGGGCGCCGAACTTCTGCAACAGCCGCGCCCGGTGGGTTTCCACGGTCCGGTAGGAGAGGTCGAGCTTGGCGCCGATCTCCTTGGCCGACAGCCCCTTGCAGGTAAGGATCGCAACTTCGCGCTCGCGCGGGGTGAGGCTGACCACCGGGCGGTCGTCGGAGATATCGGCAAAGGACCACACCCCGGTGCGGAACGGATCCTCGGGTGAGATCGAGCGGCCCCGCACCCGGCACCAGAACAGCCCGCCCGCCCGGCGGCGCATGATGCGCTCGTCGCTGTAATAGCCGGTCTCGTGCTCCTTCTTCTGCAAGAGCGCGCCGATGCGGCGGAACTCCTCCGGCGTGGGGTACAGCCCGGCGATCAGCATGCCTTCGTAATCGGCAGGCTCGCCGCCGAAGGTATTGGCAAACTGGAGGTTGCAGCGCGTGATCACGCGGCGCTCCAGCACGGCAAGCCCCACCGGGGCGTGGTCGAAGGCAACATCGGTCATGGTTTCCTTTAACCGCGTATTTTTGCGGAGTTGAAGAGGGCAAGAGCGTCATGCGACGCTGCCCGCGCCGGGAAGGGGAGGGCAACATGGTGTATATGGCGGGCTGGGGGCATACGAAATTCGGAAAGCTGCCTCAGATGGATCTGCAAGATTTGTTGGTCGCCGCAGGGCAGGAGGCGCTGGCTGACGCAGGTCTCGGGGCCGATGCGGTGGACGGTGTCTGGCTGGGCCATTTCAACGCCGGCATGGTGGGTGACGGCTTTCCCTCCTCGCTGGCTCTGGCGATCCATCCCGCCTTGCGCTTCAAGCCCGCGACCCGGCTGGAGAACGCTTGTGCCTCCGGTGCGGCGGCGGTGTTTGCGGCACGGCAGGCGATCCTTGCGGGCGAATGCGACGTCGCGCTGGTGATCGGGGCCGAGAAGATGACCCATCTCCCGGGGGCCGAGGTGACGGCGGCGCTTGGCCATGCCTCCTACCAGCGGGAGGAGGCGGGAGTGTCCTTTCCGGGGGTGTTTGCGCAGTTTGCCGAAAGCTATTTCGGCGCCTACGGGGATCAGTCCCGGGCACTGGCGCAGATCGCGGTGAAGAACCACGCCAATGCGATGCACAACCCGCTTGCGCAGATGCAGAAGGAGCTGGCGCTGGAGTTCTGCCTTGAAGCCTCGGAACGCAACCCGGTGATCGCCGCGCCGCTGAAGAAGACCGACTGCTCGCTGGTCTCGGACGGGGCGGCGGCGCTGGTTCTGGTGTCGGAGCGCCGGCTGGCTGAGGTGCGCAAGGCCGTGCGCCTGCGCGGGGCGCAGCAGGTGAATGATCTCCTGCCGATGTCGCAGCGCGATCTTCCGGCCTTCGAGGGCCCGGCGCGCGCGATCCGCGGCGCCTATGACAAGGCGGGCGTCAGTGTTGCCGATATCGGCGTGGCCGAGGTGCACGACTGTTTCACCATCGCCGAGCTGATGATCTACGAGGCGATGGGGCTGGCGGAGCGCGGCAAGGCCGCGGCGCTGCTGGAGGACGGCACGGTGCATCCCGGCGGGCGGCTGCCGGTGAACCTTTCAGGCGGGCTCAAGGCCAAGGGCCATCCGGTCGGCGCCACGGGTGTGTCGATGCATGTGATGGTGGCGCGGCAGGTGCTGGGGCAGGCGGGGGCAATGCAGCATCCGGGGGCGGAACTGGGGCTGGTCTTCAACATGGGCGGCTCGGGTGTTGCGAGCTATGCGTCCGTTCTGGAAGGGGTGAAGGCATGAACATCGCCCATTGGCTGGCGCGGCAGGCGGCGGCGCATCCGGCGCGGCCTGCGCTGTTCCTGGGCCGCGAGCAGATCGCCGACTACGCCCGCTTTCACGACCAGGCGGCACGGGTGGCGGGCTGGCTGCAGGCCGAAGGCGTTCAGCCGGGCGACCGGGTCGGTATCTTCATGAAGAACTGCCCGGAGTATCTGATTGCCTTCTATGGCGTCTGGTACGCGGGCGCGGCGGCGGTGCCGATCAATGCAAAGCTGCACGGCAAGGAAGCGGAGTATATCCTCGGCGACTCCGGCGCGGGGCTGGTCTTCACCTCTCCCGGCCTTACTGAGGCGGTGGAGGTTACCGGCGCAAAGACGCGCTGCGTCGATATCACGGGGGCGGATTTCACCGCTGCCCTGGCGGCCGAGGCGGTGGCCGAGCCCGCATCGCGCGCGCCCGGCGATCTGGCCTGGCTGTTCTATACTTCGGGCACCACCGGGCGGCCCAAGGGCGTGATAATGACCCACCGGATGCTTTCAACCATGGCGCTGGCCTATTTCAGCGAGGTGGAGAGCGTGCGTCCGGAAGACCGCACGCTTTATGCCGCTCCGATGAGCCATGGCGCCGGTATCTATGCCTTGCAGCATGTGCTGGCGGGGGCGGGGCATGTCTGCCCGGTTTCGGGCGGATTTGATGAATCGGAGATTTTCGATCTGGCTGCGCACCATGGCCGCATGCACATGTTTGCCGCGCCCACGATGGTCACCCGGATGACCGCGGCGGCGAAGGCGGCGGGTTACCGCGGCGAAGGTCTGCGCTGTGTCACCTATGCGGGCGGGCCGATGTATCTGGCCGACATCATCGCGGCGGTCGAGCAGTTCGGCCCGGTCTTTGCGCAGGTCTACGGGCAGGGCGAGTGCCCGATGGGGATCACCGCCCTGAAGCGCGAAGAGGTCGCCGACCGCACGCACCCGCGCTGGCGCGAACGGCTCGCGGGGGTGGGCCGGGCGCAGGCGCCGGTAGAGGTGAAGATCGGCACGCCGGAGGGGGAGGCCCTGCCCGCGGGCAGCCGTGGCGAGATCATGGTGCGCGGCGATCTGGTGATGCCGGGCTATTGGAACAACCCGGAGGCCACGGCAAAGACCCTGCTGGGCGGCTGGCTGATGACCGGCGACATGGGGGTGCTGGACGAGGACGGCTACCTGACGCTGCAGGACCGCTCCAAGGACATGATCATCTCCGGCGGCTCCAACGTTTACCCGCGTGAGGTGGAGGAGGTGCTGCTGATGCACCCCGGTCTGCGTGAGGCCGCCGTTGTGGGCCGGCCGCACGCCGACTGGGGCGAGGAGGTGGTGGCCTTCATCGTGGGCGAGGCGGCAGAGACGGAGCTCAATGCGCTCTGCACCGGGGAGATCGCCCGTTTCAAGCGGCCGCGCGCCTATGTCCGCGTGGAAGCGCTGCCCAAGAACAACTACGGCAAGGTGTTGAAGACCGAGTTGAGGAAGAGGCTGGCCGAGGGGAGATAGTCCGGCGGCTCAGGCAGCGGTCTTGTAGATTTTCCACCTGTCGGGAAGCCCCTTCAGCGTATGCTCCCCCAGAAACTCGAAGTCAAAGCCGGACCCGGCCACCAGGTCCTTGACCGTGCGCGACACGACGATCTCGCCCGGCTGGGCCAGCTCTGCGATCCTGGAGGCGATGTGGACGGCCAGCCCGCACACGTCGTCCTCGGTGATCTCGACCTCTCCGGTATGAACGGAGACCCGGATATCGAGCCCGAGCCGGGCAATGGCGTCGCGGATGGCGCTGGCGCATTGGATCGCCCGGCCGGGGCCGTCAAAGGTGGCGAGAAACCCGTCGCCCAGGGATTTGATCTCCCGCCCGTTGAAGATCTGCAGTTCCTGCCGCACGCGGCTGTCATGGGCATCCTTCAGGCTGCGCCAGGCGCTGTCCCCCATGGCTTCGGCGCGGGCGGTTGATCCCGCAATGTCGGTAAACACGATGGCGGCCAGCACCCGATCCACCACCGGTTCGGGCCTGCACCCGGTCACGAACTCCTCGATGGCCGCCACGATCTGTCCCGCCTCGGGCCCGAGGAAGGCGAAATGATCGACCCCCGGCAATTCAATGAGCCGGGCGTTGGGGATGCGCGCAGCCAGGGTGCGCCCGCCGCCGATGTCGATCAGCGCGTCCGCAGTCTTGTGCAGCACCAGCGTGGGCGCCTTGATCGAAGGCAGGATGGCGGTGATGTCGATCTGGCTGTTCACCTTCATGATCTCGATCACGTCGCGCGGGGAGGCGCCGGTGCGCTCGTACTTGCCCCACCACTCTTGGATTTGCAGATCCCCTGCCGTCGTGGGGCAGAACAGCGGCAGGCTGGTGCCGGTACCCCACGCGGTTTCCGCATAGTCGAACAGCTGCTGCAGAGCCGCCTCGTCAGGAAACCAGGACGTGAAGCTGGCGAAGGCTCCGTAGAGGATCAGGTGCTCGCAGCGCTGCGGGTGATAGGCGGCAAACACCGCGGCGAGCGACCCGCCTTCGGAAATGCCCATGATCGAAGCGCTGTCAAACCCGACGGCATCCATCACCGCGCGGATGTCGTCCATCCGCTTGTCCATGTCCGGGGTCGCGACACCGCGGTCCGACAGGCCGGTGCCGCGTTTGTCGAACACCGCCACCCGGGCGAACTGGCCGAGGCGCTCCAGCCAGCGGGCAAAGCTGGGTTCGTCCCAGTAGGTTTCGATCTGCGAGATGAAGCCCGGCACCAGGACGAGGTTGCGCGGCCCGCTGCCAAAGGTCTGATAGGCGATGTGGACGTCGCCGCTCCTGGCGTATCGTGTGCGCGGCTGCATCGTCGGCCCCCTGTGATGGCGCTTGGCGCAGCTGCGTCGCGGCACGGCGGCGCCGGGACTGGAGGAAAACAGGCCCGGGGGCCGCGCCGCCGTCGAGCTGCAGCGCATTCCTTTCACCTTAGCAAACTCCGGAAGAAGAGTCAGTTCCGGCGGCTGCCGGCACGAGGGGGCCGGCTGGGTGGAGACGGACTCTTCCGGCGCGCCTCAGATGGCCAGGTATTCGGCGCGCAGGTCCGCGTTTTCCAGCACCTCCGCCGCGGTGCCGTCAAAGACGATGCCGCCGGTGTCGAGGATCACGGCGCGGTCCGCGAGTTCAAGCGCGCGCACGGCGTTCTGTTCGACAAGGATGGTGGTCATGCCCTGTTCCTTGATGTGGATGAGGGTCTTTTCGATCTCGTCGACGATCACCGGGGCGAGCCCCTCGTAGGGCTCGTCCAGCAAGAGCAGCTTGATGTCGCGGGCCAGCGCGCGGGCAATGGCGAGCATCTGCTGCTCGCCGCCCGAGAGCGTGACGCCCTCCTGCTTGCGGCGCTCGCCGAGGCGCGGGAAGAGATCGTAGAGCCGTTCCAGCGACCAGCCGGCGGGCGGGGCGATCTGCGCCAGCTGCAGGTTCTCCTCCACCGTGAGGCCGGGGATGATGCGGCGGTCTTCGGGCACCAGGGCGAGGCCCGCGGTGGCGGCCTCATGCGAGGCCATCTTGTGCAGGGGCTGGTGGTCGAGCCAGATTTCGCCCTTGGTGACCAGGGGCGAGCCCACGCGCGCGATCGAGCGCAGGGTCGAGGTCTTGCCGGCCCCGTTGCGGCCAAGGAGCGCCAGGATCTCGCCTTCGTGGACGTTGAAGCTGAGGCCCTGCACGATGTAGCTTTCGCCGTAATAGGCGTGCATGTCCCAGACCGACAGGAAGGCGGGGGCGGTGACGGCGGTATTGGCCTGGCTGGAGAAATCGGATTTCTGGTTCATGGATCTGTCCTAATGCGCGTGCTGACGCAGGGGCGGCGGGTGCTGGTGGCGGCAGGAGAGGCGGGCGTTTTCACGCGGCTTCGCCCAGGTAAGCTTCGCGCACCTTGGGATTGCCGCGGATGTTTTCGGGGTCGTCCTCCACCAGGGGGGTGCCCTGGGCCAGCACGGTGATCCGATTGGCCAGCGAGAACACCACATGCATGTCGTGCTCGATGATGGCGATGGTGATGGCACGCTCCTCGCTGATCTGTTTCAGGAGGTCGATGGTGTTGTTGGTGTCGGCCCGCGCCATGCCCGCGGTGGGCTCGTCCAGCAGCAAGAGGCGCGGCTCCTGGCTGAGGCACATGCCGATCTCCAGCCGCCGCTTGTCCCCGCGCGAGAGGGCGGCGGCGTGCATGTGGCGTTTATCAGCCATATTCATCTCTTCCAGCATGTGTTCGGCCTTCTGCAGGATCTCCGCCTGGTTTCTGACCGCGGGCAGGGCGTTCAGCTCGAAAGCGCCGTCGCGCTTGGCGAAGCAGGGGATCATCATGTTCTCCAGCACGGTGAGATCGCCGAAGATCTCGGGCGTCTGGAATACGCGGGAGATGCCCATCTGGTTGATCTCGTAAGGCGCGCGGCCCAGCACCGAACGGCCGTCGAACATCACCGAGCCGCTGTCGGGGATCAGCTTGCCCACGAGGCAGTTCAGAAGCGTCGACTTGCCCGCGCCATTGGGGCCGATGATGGCGTGGACCGCGTTTTCCCGCACGCTGAGGGTCACGTCCGACAGCGCCTGCAGCCCGCCGAAGCGCTTGCCCACGTTCTTGACTTCAAGGATGCCCATGCGGTTGTCTCCCTTTCCTAGCGCTGCTCATTCCGCCGGGCTGGTCTTGCCGGCCGCATCCTTGCCGCGGGCGTTACGGCCGCGCAGGCGGTTCACCAGGCGCTGGCCGCCCTCCACCAGCCCGCCGGGCAGGTAGATCACCACCAGCATGAACAGGATGCCGAGCGTCAGGTGCCAGCCCTTGCCGATGAAGGGATGCAGCAGGAAGACGGCGGCGTCCTCCATGCCGTCGGGCATGAAGCTGAACCAGCCGTGCAGCACGGTGTCGTTGATCTTGGAGAAGATGTTCTCGAAATACTTGATGAAACCTGCGCCCAGCACCGGGCCGATCAGCGTGCCGGCGCCGCCGAGGATGGTCATCAGCACCACCTCGCCCGAGGCGGTCCACTGCATGCGCTCGGCGCCGGCGAGCGGGTCCATCGCCGCCATCAAGCCGCCCGCGAGCCCGGCATACATGCCCGAGATCACGAAGGCCGCGAGCGTGTAGGGCCTGGTGTTGAGCCCGGTGTAATTCATCCGCTGCTGGTTCGATTTCACCGCGCGCAGCATCAGCCCGAAGGGCGAGCGGAAGATGCGGATGGCGAGGTAGAAGGCCGCGAGCAGCAGGAGGGCGCAGAAGTAGTAGCCCGCGTTGAACTGGAAGGCCCAGGGGCCGAGTGTCAGCTCGTAGGTGGCGCGCATCTCCAGCCCGAACAGGCTGGTCACCGGAATGGAGCCGTCGGCGGTGGCGGAGACACCGAGGATGCGCGGGTCGTCCAGCGTCAGCTGCAGGCCGGTCTCGCCGTTGGTGATGGGGGTGAGCACCGAATAGGCAAGGTTGAAGGACATCTGCGCGAAGGCCAGCGTCAGGATCGAGAAGTAGATGCCCGAGCGGCGCAGGCTCACAAAGCCGATCAGCAGCGCAAACAGGCCCGCGACGATCACCGACAGGACAATCGCGGGGATCACGTTCATGCCCACCAGCTTGAACATCCAGACAGCGGAGTAGGAGCCGGCGCCAAGGAAGGCCGCATGGCCGAAGGACAGATACCCGGTGAGGCCGAAGAGAATGTTGAAGCCGACCGCAAAGATGCCGAAGATCGCAAAGCGCTGCATCAGGTCCGGGTAGCCCGCGTTGAACTGCGCCAGCGCGCTGCCCTCGGGGAAGGGGTTGAGCAGGAAGGGCGCAAACAGGGCAAGGCCCGCGACCAAGAGCAGGAGGGATGTGTCTTTCTTGTCCAGTCCGAACATGTCTTATTCCTCCATCACGCCGCGGCGGCCCATCAGGCCGCGCGGGCGGAGCAGCAGAATGAAGATTGCCACCAGGTAGATGATGATCTGGTCGATGCCGGGGATCAGCGCCTTGATCCCGTTCATCGAGGCAAAGCTTTCCAGGATGCCGAGAAGGAAGCCGGCGAGCACGGCGCCCGGAAGCGATCCCATGCCGCCGACGACCACAACCACGAAACTCAGTACCAGAAAATCCATGCCCATGTGGTAGTTGGGCGAGTTGATCGGGGTGTACATCACGCCCGCAAGCCCCGCGACGGCGGCCGCGATGCCGAACATGATGGTGAAGCGGCGGTCGATGTTGATGCCGAGGAGGCCCACCGTCTCGCGGTCGGCCATGCCTGCGCGCACCACCATGCCGAAGGTGGTGAATTGCAGAAACGCGAAGATGGCACCGATCACCAGGGTGGCAAAGCCGAAATAGACGATGCGCCAGACCGGGTAGACGATGTCCATGCCGATGAGCGCGCCGAGGTTGGCGACGCCGTTCAGCGCCTCGGGGGCGGGGGTCTGGATCGGGTTGGCCCCGTAGAAATACTTGACGATCTCCTGCAGCACGATGGCGAGGCCGAAGGTCACCAGGATCTGGTCGGCATGGGGGCGCTTGTAGAAATGCTTGATCAGCCCGCGCTCCATCACGTAGCCCGCGGCCAGCATGACCGGGATCGCGAACAGGATCGCCAGCGGCACCGTCCAGTCGATCAGCGCGCCGCCCAGCTCGGAACCGAACCAATGCTCGACGTAGGGTGTCTTCACCTTCAGCGGGTTGCCGAGGAAGTCGGTCTGGTTCGGGTCCACGGTCTCGAAGCTAAGCGTAAGCAGGCGCTGCAGGGTGACGGCGCAGAAGGCGCCGATCATGAACAGGGCGCCGTGGGCGAAGTTCACAACGCCAAGCGTGCCGAAGATCAGCGTGAGGCCAAGCGCGATCAGCGCATAGGCCGAGCCCTTGTCGAGCCCGTTCAGGATTTGCAGGAGGATGGCGTCCATGGGTCCCATCAGAAGTAAGGATCGGCAGGAGGGACCAGCCCGTCAGGATGGTCCCGGGCGCATAGACCCTCCCGGCCAGGGGGGCGGCCGGGAGGGCGGGGGCCGCGCCGCCGAATTCCGATGCGGAATTCGGGCCGGAATTTTTCTCAAAATTCCGGTGCCGGCCCCCGGGGGTATCGCCGGCGTTTACGCGCCGGAGTTGCAGCTGCCCAGAGCTCCGCCTGCGAACATCGGGTGATCGGGGGCGTATTCCACCTGCGCGCGCGGTGTGACCTCGACCACTTCCAGCAAGTCGAACTCGGACGTCGGGTTCTCCTTGCCGCGCACCACCAGCACGTCCTTGAAACACTGGTGGTCCTCGGCGCGGTAGAGTGTCGGCCCGTTGCCGAGCCCGTCGAACTCGAACCCTTCCAACGCTTCGGTGACGGCGCAGGGGTTGAAGCTGCCCGCGCGCTCGCAGGCATCGGCGTAAAGCAGCGTCTGGCAATAAACGGTATGGGCGGCTTGGCTCGGCGGGAAGCCGTATTTGGTGCCGAAGCTCTTCACGAAAGCCTTGGAGCCGTCATCCTGCAGCGACCAGTGCCAGTTGGTGGAGCCGTGGATGCCTTTAACGTTGGCACCTGCACCCTTGGCCATCAGGCGGGAGTATAGCGGCACCACAATCTCGAAGTTCTTGCCGTTTACCACTTTGTCGCGCAGGCCAAACTGCACCGCGTTCGTCAGCGAATTCACCATGTTGCCGCCGTAGTGGTTGAGCACCAGCACATCGGCGCCCGAGTTCAGCACCGGCGCGATGTAGGAGGAGAAATCGGTCGCCGCCAGCGGTGTGCGCACCTTGTTCACAGTGTTCCAGCCCAGCGCCTCGGTCGCGGCGGCGATGCTTTCCTCCTGGGTCCAGCCCCAGGTGTAGTCGGCGGTCAGGTGATAGGCGTTGCGGTCGGTGCCGTAGAGGTTCTTCAGCACTGGCGCCAGCGCCGCGCCGGACATGTAGCCGTTGAAGAAGTGGCGGAAGCCGTTGGCCTTCTTGTCCTTGCCGGTGGTGTCGTTGGAATGGGTAAGACCGGCCATGAAGATCACGCCCGCCTCCTGGCACAGCCCCTGCACTGCGATCGCCACGCCCGAAGAAGACCCGCCGGTGATCATCACCGCGCCGTCCTTTTCGATCATCGACTTGGCGGAGGCGCGGGCGGCGTCGGACTTGGTCTGGGTGTCCCCGGTGACAAATTTCACCTCTTTGCCCAGGATGCCGTTGCCCTTCAGCGCCTTGGAGCTGAAGCTGCTCATCATGCCGCCGTCGCCGCCGCCGTTCAGATGTTCGGCCGCGAGCTTGTAGGCGCGCAGCTCGTCGGCGCCTTCATCGGCATAAGGACCGGTCTGCGGCACGTTGAAGCCGAGCGTGACGGTGCTGCCGGTGGGTTCGTTGGTATAGGCGGCCGCGGATGAGGCGGTGAAAATCGTCGGCAGCGCCAGGCCGGCGCCCGCAAGCGCACCCGTCCCCAGCACCCTGCGACGCGAAATCGCGGAATGTGACATGGTATCCTCCCTTTTATGATTGGGACCTTGCAGCTCCTCACTTCTGCGCGGTACCAGCACGAAATGTGCAAAGTCAGTATGTGAGCCTTATGTAAAATGGCGCAATAAATGCCTTTTAATACTTGAATATTATGTAAAGAAGTGAACACTGGCGCTGGGCAATCTGTAAAGAAAATTTCCTCGCACCGCAGAAAGCCTTTGACGCTAAAGGGTTTTGAAGGGAGCCGCCGGCATGGTCCGCGACATCCTCACCGGCAGCCGCATCCGTGAACGCAGGCTTATCCTCGGCCTGCGGCAGGCAGAACTGGCGCGGGAGGCGGGGATCTCGCCGTCCTACCTCAACCTGATCGAGCACAACCGGCGCAGAATCGGCGGCAAGCTCTTGGTGCGGATCGCCGCGGTGCTGGGGGTGGAGCCCTCGATGCTGAGCGAGGGCGCGGAAGCCGCGCTGATCGCCACCCTGCGCGAGGCGGCAGCGGACAGCGGCACGCCGGTGGCGGAGCTGGACCGAGCCGACGAGTTCGCGGGCCGCTTTCCGGGCTGGGCCGAGGTGCTGGCTGCGAGCCACCGCCGCATCGCCTCGCTGGAGCGCACGGTGGAGACGCTCTCGGACCGGCTCACTCACGACCCGAACCTCGCGGCCTCGGTGCATGAAGTGCTGTCGACCGCGGCGGCGATCCGCTCCACCGCCTCGATCCTGGCGGAGACCGGCGAGCTGGAGCCGGAATGGCGCGACCGTTTCCACAAGAACCTCTACGAGGATTCGCGGCGCTTGGCCGAAAGCAGCCGGGAACTGGTGAATTTCCTCGACGAGGACGCCGGCAGTGCCGGGCGGCGCGGCCTGCCGCAGGAGGAGGCGGAGGCGTTCTTCCAGGACCATGGCTATCACTTCCCGGAGCTGGAGTCGGGCGGCACCACCGCGGAAGACTTGCTGCAGACCTCTCCGGCGCTGGCGAGCGAGGCCGCCCGCAGCATCGCCCGCGGCGCGCTCGCGCAGTACATGGAGGACGCGCGTGCCCTGCCGCTGGCGCCGCTGGCGGAGGCGCTGGGGGAGACCGGCATCGAGCCGGTGACGCTGGCGCGGCGGTTTGGCTGCGGCCTGCCCGCGGTGCTGCGGCGGCTCGCGGCTTTGCCGGAGGAGGTGCTGGGCAGCGAGGCGGGGCTGGTGGTCTGCGATGCCTCCGGCTCGATCCTATTCCGCAAGCCCGCCGCGGGCTTTGCGCTGCCGCGCTTTGGTGCGTCCTGCCCGCTCTGGCCGCTGTACACGGCGCTGGTGCGCCCGCATGCGCCGGTGCGGCGCAACGTGGTGCAGCAGGGGCGCAACGCCGCGGCGTTCGATTGCATGGCGGTGGCCTGGCCGCAGGAGATGCCGGAGTTCGACGCAGATCCGCTCTACCGCGCGGTAATGCTGATCCTGCCCGGCGCCCGGGACAGCGATGACGCACAGGAGCCGCAACCGGTGGGGGCCACCTGCCGGCTTTGCCCGCGGCAGGGCTGTCCGGCCCGGCGCGAGCCGTCGATCCTGACGGAAGGGTTTTGACAGCCCTGCGGCGGCGGGGCTAATCTCTTTCCCATTGAATAGGGGCGCCGGGCCCGGGCATTCGGGCAGCGGCGCGGGGAGGAAAGACTGCGGATGGGCAGGCATGTTGTTCTCGTCGAGGACGAACCGAATATTACCGAGGCGATCCGTTTCCTGCTGACCCGTGACGGCTGGACCGTGGAGGCGCATGCCGACGGCGCCACCGCGGTGGAGGTGATTGGCGGCGCGGCGCCGGATCTGGTGATTCTGGACCTGATGCTGCCGGGCAAGAGCGGGCTGGAAATCGTGCGTGAACTGCGCGCGTCGCCCGGAACCGCGGCGCTGCCGGTGCTGATGCTGACCGCGCGCGGCCAGCTGCGCGACCGTGAGATGGCCGAGAAGGCGGGGGTGACCCGGTTCATGACCAAACCGTTTTCTAACACAGAGGTGCTGACGGCGGTGCGCGACCTGCACGCCCAGGCCAGCCAGGGATGAGCGGGCACGGCTCCGGTGCCGTCCCCCCCGGCCCGGAGAGCGGACCGGAAACTGCACCGGTGCCCGTTCCAAAGACGGTGCCGGGCAGCGGCGGCCCGGGCGGGGGGATGAGCCGCGCGGCGCTGACCGAGCGGCAGACCTACCGGCGGCGGCGCCTGATGGATTTTGCCCGGCTGCTGCCGGTTCTGGGGGCGCTGCTGTTTGTGGTGCCCCTCCTGTGGCCCGATCGCGATCCGTACCCGGCGCCGGACGTGCCGTCCGGGATGCCGATGTCGGCGGCGATCACCTATGTCTTTGCGGTTTGGGCAGTGCTGATCCTGGCGGGCTTCGGCTTTGGCCTGGCGGTGAAGCGCTGGGCCGACCATTGGACGGGGGGCGGCCCTGACGTCGGTCCGGACGGCGGGCACGGAGTTTCGGGTGCAACGGGCGATGCGGCGGAGCCCGGGTTTGCGCCTAACGGCGCGCACCGTCCCCAGTATGAGCGCCGCGGCACCGTGGCAGCGGCCGTGGCGGCTGACTCGCTGCCTGAGGGGCCCGCAAGACCGGCGATGCCGGGACAGGCAGGGGCGGCAAGCTGATGGCCTCCCTCAACGTGCTGGTGCTGGTGTGCCTCGCTTATGTGGCCTTCCTGTTTTTCATTGCTTTCTGGGCCGACCGGCTGGCGCAGCGCGGGCGCAGCGCGGCCTGGATGCGCTCGCCGCTGATCTATACGCTGTCGCTGTCGATCTACTGCACCGCCTGGACTTTCTATGGCGCGGTGGGCTACGCGGCGCGCTCGGGTCTCGAGTTCGTGACCATCTACCTCGGCCCTTCGCTGGTGATGGCGGGCTGGTGGTGGGGGCTGCGCAAGCTGGTCCGGGTCGGGCGCAGCCAGCGCGTCACCTCGATCGCGGACCTTCTGTCCTCGCGCTATGGCAAGTCGAACCTGCTGGCGATCGGCGTCACCATCCTCGCGGTGATCGGCGTTACGCCCTATATCTCGCTGCAGCTGCAGTCGATCACCCTGTCATTCGCGATCTTTGCCGAGGCCGACCCGCTGCGCAGCTATGATGACACCACCACCGTGTTCTGGGTGGCGGCGGGGCTGGCGGTGTTTGCGATCCTCTTCGGCACCCGCAACCTCAACGCCAACGAGCGCCACCACGGTGTGGTGACGGCGGTGGCGCTGGAGGCGGTGGTGAAGCTGCTGGCGCTGCTCGCGGTCGGCATCTTCGTGGTCTGGGGCGTCGCGGGCGGCGCGGGCGAGACGCTGAGGCGCATCGATGCCTCCCCGATCGGCATATGGAGCGTCGATGGCGGCCGCTGGGCCACCATCACCTTCCTCGCTGCGGCGGCCTTTGTCTGCCTGCCGCGGATGTTCCAGGTGATGGTGGTGGAAAACGAGGACGAGCGCCACCTGCGCATCGCCTCCTGGGCCTTTCCGCTCTACCTCCTGCTGATTTCCATGTTCGTGGTGCCGATAGCGGCGCTGGGGCTGGAGCTGCTGCCCGCGGGCGCCAACCCCGACCTTTACGTGCTGACCCTGCCCTTGCAGCAGGGGCAGGAGGGGCTGGCGGTGCTGTCCTTCCTGGGCGGATTTTCCTCGGCCACCTCGATGGTGATCGTGGCGGCGATGGCACTGTCGACGATGGTGTCGAACCACATCGTGATGCCGGTCTGGCTGCGGCTGCAGCACCGCCGCGCCACGGTCTCGGGCGATGTGCGCGACGTGGTGCTGCTGGCGCGGCGGATCTCCATCGCGGTGATCATGGCGCTGGGGTATTTCTACTATCACCTGTCGGGCGGCGCCGCGGCGCTCGCGGCGATCGGGCTGATTTCCTTTGCCGGGGTGGCGCAGATCCTGCCGGCGCTGGTGGGCGGCCTGTTCTGGCGCGGCGCCACGCGGGCGGGGGCGCTGGCCGGGCTCACCGCGGGCTTTGCAATCTGGATGTACACGATGCTGCTGCCGGGGCTGGGCGGCGGGCTGCTGCCGGACCACGTGCTGGCGGAGGGTCTGTTCGGTCTCGCCTGGCTGCGGCCGCAGGCGCTCTTCGGCATCGAGGGGCTGGACCCCACCGTGCATGCGGTGATGTGGTCGATGAGCCTCAATGCCGCCGCCTTCTGCCTGGTGTCGCTGATGAGCTTCCCGAGCCCCCTGGAGCGCTTGCAGGCGGCGCAGTTCGTGAATGTCTTCGACCATTCCGCAGGCCCGCGCGGCTGGACCGGCTCGGTCGCGCAATCGGAAGATCTGATGATCATGTCGCAGCGTATCCTGGGTGCCAGCGAGGCGCAGGCCTTCTTTGCGCGCGAGCGCGTGCGCCAGGGCGGCCGCGGCGCGCTGCCGGAGCCGACACCGGCCTTCCTGGAGCGGCTGGAGCGCGAACTGGGCGGTTCCATCGGCGCCGCCGCCGCCCACGCGATGATTGGCCAGATCGTCGGCGGCTCCTCGGTTTCGGTGCAGGATCTTCTGGCGGTGGCGGATGAGACGGCGCAGATGCTGGAATATTCCAGCCGCCTTGAGGCGCAATCGGCCGAACTGGCGCGCACCGCACGCAAGCTGAGGGAAACAAACGAGAAACTGACCCAGCTGTCGCAGCAGAAGGACGCCTTCCTCAGCCAGGTGAGCCACGAGCTGCGCACCCCGATGACCTCGATCCGGGCGTTTTCCGAGATCCTGCGCGACGGCGAGGGCCTGAGCGGCTCTGACCAGCGCCACTACGCGGGCATCATCCACGACGAGGCACTGCGGCTGACCCGGCTCTTGAACGACCTGCTCGACCTCAGCGTGCTGGAAAACGGCCAGGTCAGCCTGAACATGAGTGCCGGCACATTGGGCGAGGTGCTGGACCATGCGGTTTCTGCCGCGCTGGCGGGATCGGCGCGGCTGCTCACCGTGCGCCGCAGTGCCGCGGCCGACGGGATGCGCGTTTCCTCCGATCTGGACCGGCTGGCGCAGGTCTTCATCAACCTGATCGCCAATGCGCAGAAATACTGCGATGCCGAAGCCCCCGAGCTGACCATTTCCGCCGCGGTGCGGCAGGGGCGGCTGGAGGTGGATTTCACCGACAACGGCAGCGGTGTGCCGCCCGCCTATCAGCAGATGATTTTTGAGAAATTCTCCCGTGTGAGCCCGGAGCGCGCGGGCGGTGCAGGCCTGGGGCTGGCGATTTGCCGCGAGGTGATGCAGCGGCTTGGCGGCGCGATCACTTATCTGCCCGGGCGCAATGGCGGGGCGTTCCGGGTTTCCATACCCGCAGCAGGCGAAAAGGCTGCCTGAGACTAAGGGGTTGTTAACCTCCTTCCGGCTAAAAACAGGGAAACGGGGCGCGCAAGGTGCAGGTTAAGGGACCTATGTCGGAAACAGGATCAGCAGCGGCGGGCAACAGCGGTCAAAGCGTGCTCGCCCGCAAGCTTTCAGCGGCAAAGGACGGTATCGGGGCGGCCTCCAGCTCGCTGACGCTGAAGGCGCTGCGCCGCTCGGTTGCGCGCGCGGCCATCGACCTCTGCGAGCTGCCGGTAGTGGTGCTGGCGGCGCGCCAGGCCAACCGGATGCCGGAGGATCTGGCGGAACATCTGTCCGACAAGGACCTCCTGGTGGTGCTGGACGGTCCCGCCGGGCGCATTGGCGCCGCAACGATGGATGCGCCGACCGTGACGGCGCTGATTCAGAAGCAGACCATCGGCCAGGTCATGGGCAAGGCACCGGCCGAGCGCCATTACACCCCCACCGATGCCGCGATGACGGCCGAGTTTCTGGAGAAGCTCTTTGCCAAGGCGGTGGCGATGCTTGAGGGGCAATCGGACGAGGCGATTTTCTCCGGCTACAGCTTTGGCGCTCAGGTGGAGGATGTGCGCACCCTGGTGCTCGGGCTGGAAGCCGAGGATTACCGGGTGATCGAGATGAACCTCGACCTCGCCAACGGCGCCATGCAAGGGCAGATGAAGCTGATCCTGCCGGAGCCGACCCCGGATGATCTGCAGGACGGCGCCAATGGTTCCGGCACCGGGCCCTCGCTGGGCCGCAACCTCGGCTCGATGCGGGCGGAACTGTCGGCGGTGCTGTGCAAGATGCGGGTGCCGCTCAGCACCTTTACGGGGCTGAAGACCGGCGACGTGCTGCCGCTGGACCAGGCATATCTGTATGAGACCGATCTGCTGACTATCGGCGGCCAGCCAGTGGCGCAGGGGCGGCTCGGGCAGATGAACGGCGCGCGCGCGATCCGGCTGAACCAGACCCGCACCCGCCTGGTGGCGGAGACCGAGGACGCGGGCCAGACCTTTTCCGAAGCGGGCAGCGGCGGCGCCCTGGAGCTGGCCCCCGCGGAGGCGCCAGCGCTGGACCTCGGTATCGCGGCACAGGGGCTGCAGGATGCAGGCGACGACGGCGGCTTCCCGGCACTCGGCGGCGGCGGAGACCTGGGCGGCGATCTGGGCGGCGGCCTCGATGATCTAGCCGGAGAACTGGGTGACATAGGCAGTGGTATGGGTGGCGATCTGGGCAGCGGCCCGGAAGGCGGCCTGCCTGCGCTGCCGGGCGGCGACGGCGATGGCGGCATGGCGCCGATGGAATTTGCAGGTCTTGGCAGCGATTCGGCGCTGGCCCTCGACGGCTTCGGCGGCGGGCTGGATTCGATGGACCCGGGCGATGCTGCGGCGGAAATCTCCCAGCTTGCCGGCCTCGACGGGCCGGGAGGCGGCGGCTAACCGCCAAAATGGGACGGTGCAGCAAGCGCCCGGCCGGGTTTCAGGTTCCGGGCCTGGCCGCTTCAGCCGCGCACCCTGCGGCGCCAAGGCGGGCCGGGGCGCAGCGGCAGGCCGCCGGAACACGTGCGGAGGCGCCGCGTTCAGCTGACCCCGCGCCGCAGTTTCTGAAGTTCCAAACGGCCCGTTACTGCCCGGGCGGCAGGACTTCCGGGGTAGCCAGTTCCGCCGGACCGCTGTGATCTTCGCGGGGCGTTCGTCACGCAGTGCACCCCGAAAAACCACTTTCCGGCCGGTGCGGCTGATAACTGCGCAACGCTCTGAATCGCAACAGGTTCACACCCGGCTGGCACTTGCAGCCCGACCCGGCACCCGCTGGGTGCCGCCATCCGCTGATTTCCGGCGCGGCCGGCGGCAGACGGCGCGGACGCGGCTTTTACTCGCAGCGGAAAGGATTTCCGAAACCGGGCGCAGGCCGCCGGGCCGGCAGCCTGCGGCGGCGGCCTTGGCCTGGACTTCGTCAGTTTCCTTCTCGCGGCTTTTCCCGGCGCCCGGACCACCGGAGACGGCGAGCCGGAGACGCAATAGGCCTGCGCAAGGCCTTCGCTCGTCTCGTAAAACGCGCGCCGCCGCGACAGAATGCGTGGTGTCACTGGCTGGCGGCTGCGCGGCATCACTCTGACGTTTGCGCCTGAGCGGGCGGGTGCCGTCATCCGGGCATCCGGACGCGGCTGGCCGGGGAGATGGCGCGGACGCGGCTTTTGCCCGCGGCGGCGGCCTTGGCCGTCAATTCGTCAATCTCCATCTCACGCGCATTATCCCGCGCTCAGGCCACCGTTCAGCGTGTGCCGCTGGGGCGCGGCAGGCCGGCACCGGGCCTTCGCCGGCCCCGTGGAGCGCGCGCCGCCGGAATGCGATCCGCGATGCCGCGGTCTGGCGGCTGTGCGGCATCACTCTGACGTTTGCGCCTGAGCGGGCGGGTGCCGTCATCCGGGCAGCCGGGCGCGGCTGGCCGGGGAGAGTGCGCGGGTCCGGCCTCAACCTGCGGCGGAGAGGCTCTCCAGGGCCGGGCGCAGACCATCGAGCTGGTAGCCCGCGGCGGCGGTCTTGGCCAGGATCTCGTCAGTTTCCATCTCGCGCGCTTGACCCAGCGCCCAGACGACCGAAGACCGTGTGCCGGAGGCGCAATAGGCCAGCACCGGGCCCTCGCTGGCCTCGGCGAGCGCGCGCTGGCGGGCGACATTGTCTGGCGTCATGGTCTGGTGGGTGAGCGGCAGCACCTCGAAGTGCAGGCCCGCAGCCTCGGCCGCGGCGCGGATCGCCTCGGCCTGATGGCTGGGCGGCACCTCCTCGTCGGGGCGGTTGCAGATCACCGTCGTATAGCCTGCGGCGGCGATGGCGGGCAGGTCCTCGGCCGAAATCTGCGGCGAGACCGAATAGCGGGGGGTGAGTACGCGTGCATCCATAAAAGCGCTCCTTACGCCTTTGCCGTGCGCCGGTCCAGTGGCCGCGGCTGCGGCATGAAGGCCGAGCGGGCGGCAGGGCTCACAGCTTGTTTACCGGGATCTTGAGGAAGACATCGCCCTGGGCGTCCGGCTCCGGCATCCGGCCTGCGCGCATGTTGACCTGCAGCGAGGGAAGGATCAGCTTCGGCATCCCCAGCGTCGCATCGCGGGCGTCGCGCATGGCGGTAAACTCCGCCTCGCTGCGGCCCTGGCCAATATGGATGTTGCGGGCGCGTTCCTCCGCCACCGTGGTTTCCCAGGCGTATTCATCGCGCCCCGGCGCCTTGTAGTCGTGGCCGACGAAGATGCGGGTTTCATCGGGCAGCGCCAGGATCTTCTGAATCGACTGGTAGAGCAGGCCCGAAGAACCGCCAGGGAAATCGCAGCGCGCAGTGCCGAAATCGGGCATGAACAGGGTATCGCCCACAAAGGCCGCATCGCCGATCACATAGGTCATGCAAGCCGGGGTATGGCCCGGCGTATGCAGCACGTCTCCGCGCATCTGGCCGATCATGAAGGTGTCGCCCTCAACAAACAGCCGGTCGAACTGGCTGCCGTCGCGCTCGAACTCGGTGCCCTCGTTGAAGACCTTGCCGAAAGTGTCCTGCACCACGGTGATATTGGCACCGATGCCGATTTGCCCGCCGAGCCGCTCCTGCAGGTAGGGTGCGGCCGAGAGGTGGTCGGCGTGGACGTGGCTTTCCAGAATCCACTCCGTGCGCAGGCCCCCGGCTTCGATCCAATCGGCGATTCGGCTGGCGGAAGCCGTGCTGGTGCGGCCCGCGGCCTGGTCGAAATCAAGCACCGAGTCGATGATCGCGCAGGCGGAGCCCTCCGGCTCGCGCACCACGTAGGACACGGTATTAGTGGCTTCATCGAAAAAGGCTTGGACAACGGGGGTCATGGCGGGCTCTCTCTGTGGCTGGCAGATCGTATATCGGGAACGGAATATGTTGCAAGATAGCCGGTGCAGGCTGGCAGCGGGCTGATCTGTGTCAAGGCGGCAGCCGGCGGTAATATTAGGATGAAGGCGGCGGAATTCTGCTGAAGCAGCGGGCAAACGCTTCGATTTTACGCGCATCTGCGGCGGCGGCGCTGGTATTTGCGGCTTTTTTGTAGTGCTGTCACAGTTGCGCGTTAAGGTATCAGTACCAAGGGAGGGTTGGATATGACGAAAGACGAACTTCTGCTTGCGGCCGAGAAGCTGGAAGCCAGAATCCTCAACGAATCCGGACCAGCGCGGCTGGCCATGCGGCCGGAGTTTGCCCGCGTGGTGAGCCGGATGCGCGGCAGCGGGCTGCGGGTTCCGGGCCGGTTCCGGCGGCTGGAAACCGTGCTGTGCGAGGAAGCGGCCGAAGAGATGTTCGACAACATGCCGGTCTGACCGGCCGGTTCACTGGCCTGATGGGCCATTCTGCCGCCCGGGCCCGGCGCCGGGGCGGCATCCCGCGGCAGCGAAGCCGCGCCTCAAGGTTTCTAGC
Source organism: Cribrihabitans pelagius (assembly GCF_048820915.1). NCBI lineage: Bacteria > Pseudomonadati > Pseudomonadota > Alphaproteobacteria > Rhodobacterales > Paracoccaceae > Cribrihabitans > Cribrihabitans pelagius. The sequence continues at coordinate 176,758 of NZ_JBMERR010000003.1, forward strand.
AGGATTACTTCGCGCGTCCGGCGGGCGTCCAGCAGCGGCTGGCTCAGCCCAGCAGAACGCCGGTCACCACCAGCATCATCCCCAGCACCGACAGCAGCAGCGCGCCCAGATTATAGGGCAGCACCGATTGCACCACGGCGCGCAGGTCCTCGTCGCCGAGCTTCTGGCGGCGCGCGCGCGCAACCCGGGCAATGCACCAGATCAGGCCAAACAGGCCAATGGCGGAGAGGCCGGCGCCGGCCCAGACAATCAGATCGTACATCGCTTTGCTTTCTGCCTGAGAAACTGCGCTTGCGGGTAGCCGATTGCGCCTGTGCGCGCAAGCGTGCCGCCCCCGGGATGCAGCTGCGCCACGAGGGAGGCGGACGGGGCGGCGGAAATCGCCCGGCCGCGGCGGCAACCTGCTTTCCCCGCTTGCGGCGGGGCGGGCAGGGCGGTATCCCCTTGCTCCGACAGCACTACACAGCATTTGCCGACGGAGCCCGAGATGGATTTCACCGAAGACGAGAAGAGCGACAACTACCGCGTCACCGCAGGCGAGCTGCGCCAGTTCATCGAGCGCTTCGAGCGGCTGGACGAGGAAAAGAAGACCATCGCCGAGCAGCAGAAAGAGGTGATGGCCGAGGCCAAGGCGCGCGGCTACGACACCAAGGTGATCCGCAAGCTTATCGCGCTCCGCAAGCGCGATAAGGACGACATCGCCGAGGAAGAAGCGGTGCTGGAGATGTACAAGGAAGCGCTGGGGATGTGACCTGCGTCCTTTCATGACGATACGGACCGCCGCGCAGGCCGCAAGGCTTGCGCGGTTTTTCTTTGCCCGCTTGTGCGTGTTCCAAGGGCAGAACAAGGGCGGCAGGCCGCTGCGCACCGCCGGCGCGCGCCCACGCGGCGGCGATGTGGTGAGGCCGGGCGCTCTCTCGGGAGCGAGCGCGGGCTCGGCGAATGCAAAATGCCAGTTACATCCCTTTGGACCGTCTCCGCGCGCGCCGTCGAGGCACGGCTATCCGCGCGGGGCCGGGGGTAATAAGTTTCAAGTATCGAAGTTTTAAGCTTGAAATATATCCGGCGCTGCCCGATATTGGGCCGCGCAGACAGGCAACCAGAGGAGAGCGCCCATGCCGGCCATCAACGTGCATCCCGAAGGATGGAAGCCAGCCAAGGGCTATGCCAACGGTATGGTGGCGGAGGGCAGGCTGTTGTTTGTCGGCGGCCAGATCGGCTGGACCGCGGATCAGGTGTTCGAGGCAAAGGACTTCATCGGCCAGATGAGCCAGGCGCTGCGCAACATCCTCGACGTGGTGGAGGCCGCGGGCGGCTCTGCCGAGGATATCACCCGGCTGACTTGGTATGTGACTGACAAGGCCGAATACCTCGCACATCAGGCGGAGGTCGGCAAAGCCTACCGCGGCGTGATGGGCTACCACTTCCCGGCAATGACCATGGTTGTGGTTTCTGCCCTGGTGGAGGATGAGGCCAAGGTCGAAATCGAAGCCACCGCAGTGCTGCCGGGCTGAGCGCCGCAAGCACGGTTTCGTGAACTCCCTTCCCGGAACCTCCGCGCGTGGCCACATTGCCTGCGGACCAAGGGAGGAGAGCTATGCGGATCAACGCCGATTTCAGCAAGCGCGCTGCGGTGCATTTCAATGACACGCCTTGGGTGCCGAGTCCGGCGCCGGGGGTGGAACGCAAGATGCTGGACCGCATCGGCGGGGAAGTTGCCCGCGCCACCACCATCGTGCGCTTTGCGCCGGGCTCCGCCTTTGACCCGCATGTGCACGACGGCGGCGAGGAATTCCTGGTTCTGGAAGGCGTCTTCCAGGACGAGCACGGTGATTTCCCGGCCGGCTCCTACGTGCGCAACCCGCCCACGAGCTCCCACACCCCGGCCGCGGCGAAAGGGGCGGTGATCCTGGTGAAGCTGCACCAGTTCGACGCCGGGGACCGCCGGGACGTGAAGATCCGCGCGCAGGGCGCCGCGGCCGATCAGGAGCTGTTCCGCGATGCGGTGGAGACCGTGCGCCTGCAGTCCTGGGCGCCGGAGCAGGAAGTCGGCATTGACCTGCCGGACGGCGGCGAGGTCTTCGTGATCGAGGGCAGCTTCCGCGAAGCTGGCGAGGAGTTTGCCCGCTGGGACTGGCTGCGGCTGCCGCCGGGTGCGCGGCTTGAGGCCACGGCAGGGCCTGGGGGCGCGAAGGTCTGGATAAAGACAGGCCATCTCGCGCATGTGATGAAATCTTAGGCATCGAGATTTTCTGACAATTTCAAAGGTTTGCAGGCCGCTCCTCATTGGAGCGGCCTTTTTTTGCCAAAGTGGAAAATTTTACCAGTTGATAAAAAAAGAAACTGTGGCACTCTGATTCCCAAGAACAGCCAAAAAACAGAATGACCAACCAGGGAGACACCCAATGGCGACCAGCCATCAGGCATCCGGCATTCAGGCGGCGCGTTTGGACGCTGCCGAGATCGCAGAGAATTTCGGGGATCTGCATCCTGCGTTCGATGCGCATGAGGCGGCCGTGGCGGCGGACCGCTGCTATTTCTGCTTCGACGCGCCCTGCATGACCGCCTGTCCCACCGCGATCGACATTCCGCAGTTCATTCGCGAGATCCAGGGCGGCCACCCGGAATCGGCGGCCCGGACGATTTTCGAGCAGAACATCCTTGGCGGCATGTGCGCCCGGGTCTGCCCGACCGAGACGCTCTGCGAGGAAGCCTGCGTGCGCGAGGCGGCGGAGGGCAAGCCGGTGGAGATCGGCCGGCTGCAGCGCTATGCCACCGACACGCTGATGGCGAAGGGCGAGCATCCCTTCACCCGCGCGGCCCCCACCGGCAAGAAGATCGCCGTGGCGGGTGCGGGGCCTGCGGGCCTGGCGGCGGCGCACCGGCTGGCGATGCTGGGCCACGAGGTGGTGATCTATGAGGCGCGCCCCAAACCCGGCGGGCTGAACGAATATGGCATCGCGGCCTACAAGTCGACCAATGACTTCGCGCAGGCCGAGGTCGATTGGCTTCTGAAGATCGGCGGGATTACAATTGAATACGGCAAGAAGCTGGGCGAGGGGCTGAGCCTCGATGCGCTGAAGGCCGAGTATGACGCGGTGTTCCTGTCGATCGGCCTTGGCGGCGTCAACGCGCTGCGGGCACCGGGCGAGGACAAGGACGGCGTGCGCGATGCAGTGGATTTCATTGCCGAGCTGCGCCAGGCCGAAGACCTGAAGACGCTGCCGGTGGGCCGCGACGTGGTGGTGATCGGCGGCGGCATGACCGCGGTGGATGCCGCGGTGCAGTCCAAGCTCCTGGGCGCGGAAAACGTCACCATCGCCTACCGCCGCGGCCGCGAGGCGATGGGCGCGAGCCGGTTCGAGCAGGACCTGGCGGCCTCCAAGGGTGTGAAGCTGATGTTCAACGTCATGCCCAAGGCCGTGCATGGCAATGGCGCGGCGGCGGAGATCGAGCTGGAATATACCGAGATCGCGGACGGCCGGGTGCAGGGCACCGGCGAGACCGTGCGGCTGAAGGCCGACCAGGTGTTCAAGGCAATCGGCCAGACGCTGGAAGGCCAGCCCGAGGCATTGGCGCTCGAGGGCGGCAAGATCAAGGTCGATGCAACCGGGCGCACTTCGGTCGAGGGCGTCTGGGCCGGAGGGGACTGTGCAAGCGGCGGCGAGGACCTCACCGTGACCGCCGTGGCCGAGGGCCGCGACGCGGCGATGGACATTCATTCCAGCCTGATGGGCCGAGCCAGCGAGGCGCGGGTGACCGCGCTGGGCGAGCTTGAAGAGGAGAGATCAAATGGCTGATCTGACAACAGAATTCCTGGGTATCAAATCCCCGAACCCGTTCTGGCTGGCCTCTGCGCCGCCGACCGACAAGGAATACAACGTCCGCCGCGCCTTTGAGGCCGGCTGGGGCGGCGTGGTCTGGAAGACGCTGGGCGCCGAAGGCCCGCCGGTGGTCAATGTGAACGGCCCCCGCTACGGCGCGATCTGGGGCGCGGACCGGCGGCTTCTGGGGCTCAACAACATTGAGCTGATCACCGACCGCTCGCTGGAGGTCAACCTGGAGGAAATCACCCGCGTCAAGAAGGACTACCCGGACCGGGCAGTCATCGTCTCGATCATGGTGCCTTGCGAGGAGGAGGCCTGGAAGGCGATCCTGCCCAAGGTGGAGGCCACCGGCGCCGACGGGATCGAACTGAACTTCGGCTGCCCGCATGGCATGGCCGAGCGCGGCATGGGCTCCGCCGTGGGGCAGGTGCCGGAATACATTCAGATGGTCACCGAGTGGTGCAAGAAATACTACTCCAAGCCGGTGATCGTGAAGCTGACCCCGAACATCACCGACATTCGCCATCCGGCGCGCGCGGCCAAGGCGGGCGGCGCCGACGCGGTGAGCCTGATCAACACCATCAACTCGATCACCTCGGTGGATCTGGACCAGATGGCGCCGGAGCCGACCATTGGCGGCAAGGGCACCCATGGCGGCTACTGCGGCCCGGCGGTGAAGCCGATCGCGCTCAACATGGTGGCCGAAATCGCCCGTTGCCCGCAGACCCGCGGCCTGCCGATCTCGGCCATCGGCGGGATCACCACCTGGAGGGACGCGGCCGAGTTCATCGCCATGGGGGCCGGCAACGTGCAGGTCTGCACCGCGGCGATGACTTATGGCTTCAAGGTCGTGCAGGAGATGATCTCCGGCCTGTCGGAGTGGATGGACGAGAAGGGCCACGCCTCCATTCAGGACTTCATGGGCATGGCGGTGCCGAATGTGACCGACTGGCAGTATCTCGACCTCAACTACGTGACCAAGGCGCGGATCAGCCAGGAGGACTGCATCAAATGCGGCCGCTGCTATGCCGCCTGCGAGGACACCTCGCACCAGGCCATCGCGATGAGCGAGGACCGGGTGTTCACGGTAAAGGACGACGAATGCGTGGCCTGCAACCTCTGCGTCAACGTCTGCCCGGTGGAGGGCTGCATCACAATGGTGGAACTGCCCGCGGGCCAGATCGACGAGCGCACGGGCGAGGTCGTCTCGGGCGAATATGCGAACTGGACCACGCATCCGAACAACCCGTCCGCGGCTGCGGCGGAGTGAGCAGAATGCGCGCCCCTTGGGCGCGCATGCCTCCGGCGGGAGTATTTTGGGCAAGATGACAGAGCGGGCGGCCCTTCGGGGCCGGTTTGTTTTTTTGACAGGCGGTGGTTTGGTGTGTTCGCGCCATTCGTGGCCGAGGTGCTGCCAGAGCGCGGACCAAGGCCGCAAGACCGCCGCGCGCGCCGGAGATGCGCGGCTAACCGCGTGTGCGGGGGCGTCAGTTCTTGGGAGTCAGCAGGCGCCGGTAGAGGGTTTCGAGATACTGCGGCGCGGCGTCGTACGGGTCTTCCGGGTCCATCAGGGTGCGCACCTGGGCGTCGAAGTCGGCGTAGTGCTGGGTGAGCGACCAAATCGAGAACAAGAGGTGTTTGGGGTGGGTCGTGTTGATCCGGCCGGCATCCATCCAGCCCTGGAACAGCGCCGCCTTTTCCTCCACCAGAACGGCAAGCTCGCCCGCGATTACATCATGCAGCCGCGGCGCGCCCTGCACGATTTCATTGGCGTAGAGCCGGCTTTCGCGCGGGTAGTCGCGGCTCATCTGAAGCTTGCGCTGGACGTAGGCGAGGATCTCCTCCAGCGGCTCGCCCTCCGGGTCGATGGCGCGCAGGGGGTCGAGCCAGGTGTCCAGCAGCCCCGCCATCAGCGCGTTGAACATCGCCTCCTTGGAGGGGAAATAATAGAGCAGGTTCGGCTTGCTGAGCCCGGCGGCGCCGGCGATCTGGTCCACGGTGGCGCCGCGGAAGCCGTGGGTGGAGAAGACATCCAGCGCGGCCTCGAGGATAGCGGCGCGGTTCTTTCTCTGGATCCGGGTCGGTGCGCGCGTGGCAGGCATGGGCAGGCGGTCCGTTCTGCGCCCGGGGGCTGGGCAGGTGGCGCGAAAATGGCCAGTTGCAGCCGGCTGCTTCGCTTTTTTCACAGGGTATGCGGCAAATTCTTGACTGATGCCTTCCCCGTGTTAGCGTGAGTTTGACCAGTTGGTCAAATCGAAGCTGTGCGGCCGGGAGTGCCAGGGGCGCGCAGGGTTCGGAGGGCCAGCTCTTCAAAGCCACCTAACACGGCGCCAAGCCGGGGCAAGCCTGCATCAGACGGGCGCACAGGGAAGGAAGCTCTTGATGACGTCGCTTGGACAGAACCTGACAATCAACGCGGACAGGCTGTGGGACAGCCTGATGGAGATGGCGCAGATCGGCCCAGGGGTCGCGGGCGGCAACAACCGCCAGACGCTGACGGATGCGGACGGCGAGGGCCGCGCCTTGTTTCAGAAATGGTGCGAGGATGCGGGCTGCAGCATGGGGCTCGACCAGATGGGCAACATGTTCGCGCGGCGTGAGGGCGGGGATCCGGACGCGCTGCCGGTCTATGTGGGCTCGCACCTGGACACGCAGCCCACCGGCGGCAAGTACGACGGCGTGCTGGGGGTGCTGGGCGGGCTGGAGCTGATCCGCACGCTCAACGACATGAACATCAGGACAAAGCACCCGATCGTGGTGACCAACTTCACCAATGAGGAGGGCACGCGGTTTGCGCCGGCGATGCTGTCCTCGGGGGTGTTTGCGGGCATTCACACGCAGGATTGGGCCTATGCGCGCGAGGATGCCGGTGGCAAGACCTTCGGGGCCGAGCTGGAGCGCATCGGCTGGCGCGGCGAGGAAGAGGTTGGCGCGCGCAAGATGCATGCTTTCTTCGAGCTGCACATCGAGCAGGGTCCCATTCTGGAAGCCGAGGGCAAGGACATCGGCGTGGTGACCCATGGCCAGGGGCTGAGCTGGACCGAGGTGACCATTGCCGGCAAGGACGCCCACACCGGCTCCACTCCGATGCCGATGCGCCGCAATGCGGGGCTGGCGATGGCGCGGGTGCTGGAGGCGGTGGACGAGATTGCCTGGTCCCGCGCGCCGCATGCGGTGGGGGCGGCGGGGCATATCGATGTCTACCCGAACTCGCGCAACGTGATCCCCGGCAAGGTGGTCTTCACCGTCGATTTCCGCAGCCCCGAGCTGGAGGTGATCACCGATATGGAAAACCGCCTGCGCCAGAAGGGCGGGGAGATCGCCGAGGCGATGGGGGTGGACATCGCCTTTGAGAAGGTGGGCGGATTCGATCCGGTGAAATTCGACGAGGCTTGTGTGCAGGCTGTGCGCAGCGCGGCGGAGCGGCTGGGGTATTCGCACCTCGATATCATCTCAGGCGCCGGGCATGATGCCTGCTGGATCAACAGGGTGGCGCCCACTGCGATGGTGATGTGCCCGTGTGTTGATGGCTTGAGCCACAACGAGGCCGAGGAGATCAGCAAGGAATGGGCCGAGGCGGGCGCCAACGTGCTGTTGCATGCGGTGGTCGAGACGGCGGAGATCCTCACCTGAGCCGGAGTCAGGCCACCGGGACCGGGTTTATAAGTGTGGGTCGCCCCTCGGGCCTCCGGCGAATCCGGGGGCCGGCCCCCGGGCCCCCGGGGTATTTGCGGTCAGAAAGTGGCGGCGGGCCGGGGGCAGGAGGATGCGGCGGCTGCCGGGGAACAAGCGGAGGCGTACCCATACGCCCCAGATCAGGGAGTTGTAACCATGAGTAAAGTGATCAAGAACGGCACAATCGTGACCGCCGATCTGACCTACAAGGCGGATGTGCTGATCGAAAACGGGGTGATTACCCAAATCGGTCCGAACCTGAAAGGTGATGAGGAACTGGATGCCACCGGCTGTTTTGTGATGCCGGGCGGGATCGATCCGCATACCCATCTGGAGATGCCCTTCATGGGCACCTATTCCTCGGATGATTTTGAGAGCGGCACCCGTGCAGGCCTCGCGGGCGGCACCACGATGGTGGTGGACTTTGCGCTGCCCAACCCGGGCGAGAGCCTGCTGGACGCGCTGAAGCGCTGGGACAACAAGTCGGCGCGCGCCAATTGCGACTACTCCTTCCATATGGCGGTGACCTGGTGGGGCGAGCAGGTCTTTAACGACATCAAGACCGTGATCCAGGAGCGCGGCATCAACACCTTCAAGCATTTCATGGCTTACAAGGGCGCGCTGATGGTGAATGATGACGAGCTTTATGCCTCGTTCAAACGCCTGTCGGAACTGGGCGGCATCGCGCTGGTGCATGCCGAAAACGGCGATGTGGTGGCGGAACTGCAGGCCAAGCTTTTGGCGGAGGGCAACACCGGCCCCGAGGCGCATGCCTATTCCCGCCCGCCGCAGGTGGAGGGCGAGGCCACCAACCGCGCGATCATGATTGCCGACATGGCGGGTGTGCCGCTCTACGTGGTGCATACCTCCTGCGAAGAAAGCCACGAGGCGATCCGGCGCGCGCGGATGCAGGGCAAGCGGGTCTGGGGCGAGCCGCTGATCCAGCATCTGACGCTGGATGAGAGCGAGTATTTCAACAAGGACTGGGACCATGCCGCGCGTCGGGTGATGTCGCCGCCGTTCCGCAACAAGCAGCATCAGGACAGTCTTTGGGCCGGCCTGCAGTCGGGCTCGCTGTCCGTTGTGGCGACCGATCACTGCGCCTTCACCACCGAACAGAAACGGACCGGGGTGGGGGATTTCACCAAGATCCCGAACGGGACCGGCGGCTTGGAAGACCGGATGCCGATGCTGTGGACCCATGGTGTGGAAACCGGACGGCTGACGCCAAACGAGTTTGTGGCGGTGACCTCGACCAATATCGCCAAGATCCTGAACTGCTACCCGAAGAAGGGCGCGGTGCTGGTGGGCGCCGATGCCGACCTTGTGGTTTGGGACCCGGAGAAGACCAAGACGATCTCGGCTGCAAGCCAGCAGTCCTCGATCGATTACAACGTGTTTGAGGGCCATGCGGTGAAGGGTCTGCCGCGCTTTACTCTGACCCGCGGCCAGGTGGCGGTGCATGATGGCGAGATCCGCACCGAGGAGGGCCACGGCAAATTCGTCGCCCGCGAGGCGAACACTTCGGTCAACAAGGCGCTGAGCACCTGGAAGGAGCTGACCGCGCCCCGTCCGGTGGAGCGGTCGGGGATTCCGGCCACAGGCGTGTAAATCAGGAGCGGGCTGCCGGAAACGGCGGCCCGTTTTCCTGTCTGAGCAAGGCAAAGATATGAATATGGAAACGACACCCCAGGCTGCCCTGACCGGCGCCGCCGCAGCAGCGGCAACCGCCGCTGAGCCCGTAATCGAAGCCCGCGGGCTGGATCTGACCTTTCAGACCAACGACGGGCCGGTGCATGCGCTGAAAGACGTGAACCTGGAGATCGGCAAGGGGGATTTTGTCTCCTTCATCGGGCCTTCGGGCTGCGGCAAGACCACGTTCCTGCGCTGTATTGCGGCGCTGGAGACGCCGACTGGCGGGTCACTCAGCGTCAACGGCATGACGCCGGAGGAGGCCCGCAAGAGCCGCGCCTATGGCTATGTGTTCCAGGCGGCGGGACTGTACCCGTGGCGCAGCATCGCGCGCAACATCAAGCTGCCCCTGGAGATCATGGGCTATTCCCGCGCCGAGCAGGAGAAGCGCGTGGCCGAGGTGCTTGAACTGGTGGAGCTGTCGGGCTTTGGCGGCAAGTTTCCCTGGCAGCTGTCAGGCGGCATGCAGCAGCGGGCAAGCATTGCGCGGGCGCTGGCGTTTGATGCCGACATCCTGCTGATGGACGAGCCTTTCGGGGCACTGGACGAAATCGTGCGCGACCACCTGAACGAGCAGCTCCTGAAGCTCTGGGCTCGGACGAACAAGACCATCGGCTTTGTCACCCATTCCATCCCCGAGGCAGTGTATCTCTCGACCAGGATCGTGGTGATGAGCCCGCGGCCGGGGCGGATTACCGATGTCATCGAAAGCCCGCTGCCGAAGGAGCGGCCGCTGGATATCCGCGACAGCAAGGAGTTCATCGAGATTGCGCATAGGGTGCGCGAGGGGCTGCGCGCGGGGCATGGCAATGATTGAAGTGCGCAGGGCAGCCCTGGAGGACGCGCCCGGAATGTCCGCAATAATCAACCGCTGGATCGACCGCACGGACTGGATGCCGCGGGACCTGCCAGCCGGGGATTTTGAGGCACTGTTTGTCAAGGGGCTGGAAGTCCGGGAGATGTGGGCCGCCGGCGATCCGGTTCAGGGCTATTTGTCGCTGGATCCCGCAAACGGTCACATCTGGGGGTTTTATTGTGCGGAGCCTGGACGGGGAATTGGCAAGCTCCTTCTGGACCGCGCGAAGGAAGGCCGCAGCTTCCTGTCCCTGAATACGCATGTCCCGAACACGGGCGCGCAGCGGTTTTACCGCCGCGAAGGATTCCGGCCGGTGCAGGTGCCGGCAGGCGAGACGCAAAGCGCCGCGCCGGGGCGCGGAAATGCGGCGGGTTCGGCGATACCTGAGATGCGGATGGAGTGGCGCCGATGAAGAGCTTTCTTGCTGTGCTGACCGTCACTGCCGCCATCCTTGCGCTGTGGTATGCGGCCTGTGTGCCGATGAACATCAAGGGCGTGCTCGACGCCGCCGAACGCGCCGGGGTGGAGGTGGTGCCGCCCGCCGCCAAGGACCGGCGGGATATGAGCGAACTCGTCCTGATAGCGCGGAACAGCTTTGCCATCGGGGACACCTGGGTGCAGGACCGCCCGCGTTTGCCCGCGCCGCATCAGGTGGCGGCGGAACTGTGGCAGACCACGGTGGAGAAGAAGGTCACCTCCAAGCGCAGCCTGATCTATCACGCGCAGGTGACGTTGTCGGCGACGCTTCTGGGCTTTGCCATCGGCACCGGGCTCGGCATCCTGCTAGCCGTCGGGATCGTGCATTCCCGGGTGATGGACATGTCGGTTATGCCCTGGGCCATCGTCAGCCAGACCATCCCGATCATTGCGCTGGCGCCGATGATCATCGTGGTGCTGTATTCCATCGGGGTGCAGGGGATCGTTCCGAAGGCGGTGATCTCGGCCTATCTGAGTTTCTTCCCGGTTGTTGTCGGAATGGTGAAGGGGCTGAGGGCGCCGGATGCGATGCAGCTGGATCTGTTGAAGACCTACAATGCAAATACGAACCAGGGGTTCTGGAAGCTGCGGCTGCCGTCCTCGATGCCTTACCTCTTTGCGTCGCTGAAGATCGGCATCGCAGCCTCGCTGGTGGGGGCCATTGTTGGAGAGCTGCCGACCGGGGCGGTTGCCGGGCTTGGCGCGCGGCTGCTGGCGGGGAGTTATTACGGGCAGACCGTGCAGATCTGGTCGGCGCTGTTTGCCGCGGCCATTCTGGCGGGGCTTTTGGTGGGGCTCCTTGGGCTCACCGAGCGGCTGGTTCTGAAACGCATGGGGGTGCAGGCATGATTGAGGTTCTGCAGGAGGGCGCTGCCCTCGCCGCTTTGCGGCTCACCCGGGGTATTTGGGTCAGAAAGGGACAGGAGGGCGCGGCATGATCGAGGTCATTCTGGCGGTCTGCGCCTGGTGCGGCGGCTGGTGGCTGAACAGCCGGCTGGCCAACGGGGCGGCTTCGGACACCCGGTTGGTGCGGCTGGCGGTGCCCTTGATCTTTGGCGCCACCCTGCTTGTGGTCTGGGAGCTTTTGGTGCGGGGTCTGGAAGTGCCGCTGGTGATCCTGCCGGCGCCGTCGGAGATTGCCGCGCGTTTTGCCGGGAGCCTGCCGGTGCTGTGGCAGGACTTTGTGCAGACTATCCTCAAGGGCGCGCTGGGCGGTTACGTGATTGGCTGCGGTGCCGCCTTGCTGACCGCGGTGCTGGTCGACCGCAGCGAGTTTCTGCGCCGCGGGCTGCTGCCGGTGGGCAATTTCGTCGCCGCGCTGCCGATTGTCGGCACCGCGCCGATCCTGGTGATGTGGTTCGGCTTCGACTGGCAGTCCAAGGCGGCCGTGGTGGTGGTGATGGTATTCTTCCCGATGCTGGTGAACACGGTGGCGGGGCTGAGCGAGACTTCCGCCATGCAGCGCGACCTGATGCGGACCTATGCCGCGAGCTACTGGCAGGGGTTCTTCAAGCTGCGCCTGCCGGCCGCGCTGCCGTTCATCTTCAACGGCCTGAAGATCTCGGCGACGCTGGCCTTGGTGGGGGCGATCGTAGCGGAGTTCTTCGGCTCGCCCACTGTTGGCATGGGATTCCGGATCTCCACCAGCGTCGGCCAGCTGGCACTGGACATGGTTTGGGCCGAGATCGTGGTGGCGGCGCTGGCGGGGTCGGCCTTTTACGGGCTGATCGTGCTGGCGGAGAAGGCGCTGACCTTCTGGCACCCCTCGCAGCGCGGCTGAGACCGGCGGGCGGCCCCGCGCCGGGCCGCCTGTTACCTGAATTTCCGGCACAAAAAATTTGAACGGGGCCACGAAGCCGGGCAAGCTCCATCGTATAACACACAGGGAGAACAAGGACATGAAACAGTTTCTGGCAGCCGCCGCGCTGGCGCTTGGCGCAAGCTCCGCGGCGCAGGCGGCGGATGAGGTCACGCTGCAGCTCAAATGGGTGACCCAAGCGCAGTTTGCAGGATACTACGTGGCTCAGGACAAGGGCTTTTACGAGGAAGAGGGACTGGACGTCAGCATCCTGCCCGGCGGCCCCGACATCGCGCCGACCCAGGTGATCGCGGGCGGCGGCGCCGATGTGACCGTGGAGTGGATGCCGGCGGCGCTGGCAGCGCGCGAGAAGGGGCTGGAACTGGTGAACATCGCCCAGCCCTTCAAGAGCTCGGGCATGATGCTGACCTGCTGGAAGGACACCGGCATCTCCAAACCCGAGGATCTGGCCAACCGCACCCTGGGCGTCTGGTTCTTCGGCAATGAGTTCCCCTTCATGAGCTGGATGAGCCAGCTGGGCATCGACACCGGCGGCAAGGGCGAGAACGGCGTGGAAGTGCTGAAGCAGGGCTTCAACGTCGATCCGCTCTTGCAGCGCCAGGCTGATTGCATCTCCACCATGACCTACAATGAATACTGGCAGGTCATCGACGCGGGAGTCTCCCCGGACGAGCTGATCACCTTCAAATACGAGGATCAGGGCGTCGCGACGCTGGAAGACGGGCTCTATGTGCTGGAGGAGAACCTCGAGGACCCCGCATTCGCGGACAAAATGGAGCGTTTCGTGCGCGCCTCGATGAAGGGCTGGAAATACGCCGAGGAAAACCCGGAGGAAGCGGCGGAAATCGTGCTCGACAATGACGCGTCGGGTGCGCAGACCGAGGAGCACCAGAAGCGGATGATGAGCGAGATCGCCAAGCTGACCGCGGGCAGCAACGGCGCGCTGGATCCGGCTGACTACCAGCGCACGGTGGAAACGCTGATGAGCGGCGGCTCGGCGCCGGTGATCACCAAGGAGCCCGAGGGTGCCTGGACCCACAAGGTGACCGACGCTGCGCTGAACTGACCCGAACCTTCGTTTGCAGGCCGCAGGGCCGCCGCCGGGGCGATCCGGCGGCGGCCGTTTTGCCACCCGGAGCCTGCAAGCGCAGGCTGGCCCTGCCGGTTTTATGGAAAATTGCCCGCAGGGCGCGCCCTTGAGGTGCTACCTTTCATGCATGGGCGAGCATGGGATTCATATCTCCGGCCACCGGCCGTGCCTGGGCGATCCGCCGTTGCGGCTCTGCTTTTGCCATCAGCGTGAAGGCGCGCGGGCGGCGGGCTGCACCGCCGGGGAGGCCTGCCAGCTGCAGGAGGCCCCCAATGCAATTACCAGCTTGCCCTTGCTGCCGCTGTGCGCTGCTGCCGGGGTGCGCAAGCAGGCTAGCGGCCGGGCGCAGGTGCTGATCTTGCATGATGACGCCGCCGGGGCTGCCCTCGCCGCGCAGGTGCTGCGTCCGCAGCACTGCGATACCGCGAATGTGGCGGCCTGCCGCCTCGCCGGGGTCGGGCACCCTGATCTGCTGCACGCGCTGGCTTGCGGCTTTGACATGATCCTGCTGCAGCGGGCTGCGGAGGCTTCGCAAGCACTTCAGCAGCGGCGTGAAACCGAACTGGCGGAAGATCTTGGCGGGATGGGGCGGATTGCGCTGTTTTCGGACAAGGCAGAGCTGTCGGCGCTGCTGACGCTGGATATCAGCCCCCGGGTGAGCGCCGCGCCCGAGCTGCTGGTGGCGGGCAGCCGCCGCGACACCGCGCGGGCAAGCGCGGCGGCGCTGCTGCCGGTCAGCAAGACGCATGTGCCCCTGGCGGACCCGGCGCCTTATGGCGCGGTCTCCCTTACCGGCCCCGGATGCGATCTTTGCGCGCGCTGCAGCTGGATGTGCCCGGCCGAGGCGCTCTGGATCGAGGAAGACAGCGGCGCGCTGAACTTTGACGAATCCCTCTGCTTCCAATGCGGCATCTGCGCCGGGGTTTGCCCGCAGCAGGTCTTGCGGCTGCAGCCGGGCATGGATCTGTCGGTGAATGCGGTGCTGCCGCGCCGCCTGCGCGCGCCCGGGACCAAGCCCGAGCCGGGCGCGGCGCTCAAGGCTGTTCCAGAAAGCCGCCGTACTGGCCGCGCTTGAAGATCAGCCCCTTGCCCGGGCGGGTGCGGACCTCTTCCACTTCGCCAACAATGATGGTGTGGTCGCCGCCCGGGTGGCAGGCATGGTGGCGGCAGTCGAACCGCGCCAGCACCCCGTCGAGCGCAGGGGTGCCGGCGCTGTTGGGCTGCCATGGAACTCCGTCGAAATCCGCGCCCCTGGCGGCAAAATGCCGGGCCAGCTCCAGCTGGTCCTCACCCATCACGTGGATGGCGAAATGCCGGGCCGCGGCAAAGGCGTCATGGCGATGCGAGCCGCGTGCCGGGCACCACAGGAGGAGCGGCGGGTCGAGCGAGACCGAAGTGAAGCTGTTCACGGTGATTGCCAGCGGGCCGCCGGCGGTCATCGTTGTAATCACCGTCACGCCGGTGCCGAAGCAGCCAAGCGCATCGCGGTAGGCCCGCGCCGTGTCCGGCCCGGGGATGAAGCGGGTTTCGGGCATTTCTCGCCTCTCCTGTGGTCCGCGGGGCTGGTCCTTGTTTTGCCTGACCTGCCACGCTCGGCGGCGATTGTCCACCTAGTTGAGGTCCTTGAGCAGGCGGCCGTGCCTGCGCGTTTCGGCTATCACTGCGCCCAGGGTGGTAAGCCCGCGCGCTTCCAGCATCGGCAGCATCTTGCAGAAAACCTCGGCGGTGGCGCGGGCATCGCCCATCGCGGTGTGGCGCCCGGCGGGCGGGATGGTGACCTCCAGCCGGGCCGAGAGCGCATCGAGCGTATGCTCCTGCGAGGCACCGAAAAGGACCGCACTCAGCAGCACCGTGTCCAGAACCGGCTGCTCCCAGGTGACGCCTGCGCGTTTGGCGTGGCGGTGCAGGAAGGCCATGTCGAAGGGCGCGTTATGGGCAACGATCACCGCGTCGGAGGCAAAACGGTGAAGGGCGCGGGCGGCCCCGGCAATGTCCGGCGCGCCTGCGACCATCGCATTATTGATACCGTGCACCCGGGTCGAGGACGGCGGGATCGGGCACTTGGGGTCGACCAGCGTCTCGAACCGCTCGCTTTCGATGATCCTCCCGCGCACCACCCTGAGCGCGCCGATCTGCACGATCTCGTCCTTGTGCGGCAAGAGCCCGGTGGTCTCGCTGTCGAAGACCACGCAGGCCAGCGACGAGAGCGGCCGCTCCTCCAGTCCGCTCGGCGGCGTGTCGAGCAGGGCGAAGTCGTAGACCAGCGGACGGTCCTCGCCCGGCGCGGAGGGTGCGGCGCGGCTGGCCTCGAAGATCAGGATGTAGCCCGGCGCGCCGCCTAGGGGTTTCAGCCGCAGGTCGAAGCTCTGTGCGCCGCTGGCGCTTTTGATGGTTGCCGCGGTCTCCATGCCGCTGCGCACCAGCCGGCCATAGGCCGCCTCCAGCCCGCTGCGGTCCAGGTAGTCGGAAAGCGGTGCATTGAGCCGCGGCGGGGCTTCCTCGGCCAATACGGCCGCTGCCTGGCCGTCATAAAGCACGATCTGATGCGCCGGGCTGGCCATAACCGTGGCAATTGGAATGTCGGTGAGCAGCGCCGCGAGCCGGGTCTTCTCCGCTTCCAGGTGTTCGGTCTCGCGGGCGATGGCTTCAGCCGTCTGCAGCGCCGCGGCGCCCAGCTGCCCGGCCAGGCCTTCGGCGGCGGCGGCAAGGTCGCCAAGGTAGCGCGCGCCATGCGTGTCCATGTCCCCGCGCACGCCGGCATGGGCGCTGGCCCGCATCCCCGCCGCCAACCGCTCGATCGGCTTGGCGACGTTTTCGTCGAACAGCAGCCAGACCGCGGCTGTGAGGCCGAGGATGCAAAAGCTGCTGAGCAGCCCGGCAAAGATAAAGGCATCAGACAGCGCCGGCTGCCCGGCCCGGCCATAGCCCAGCCAGAGCGCGCCGCAGACCACCGCGATGCCGCCCAAGGCCAGAAGGCAGAAAAACAGGAAGATACGGAACCTGAGGTTCAGCCGTGCCATCATGACCGGCCTTCGCAGGCGGTGGTCAGGATCGCGTCGCCCGGCTCCGCCGCCACCCAATCGAGCCCCTCGGGCAGGGCGTCCGTGCCGATTGTCGCGCCGTCCTCCACCAGCGTCCGGCGCCAGCCGCCGCAATCCAGCAGCGCCGAGACTTTGCTGACCGGCGCCCAGCGGCCGAAGAAGAAGATCTCCGCGAGGTAGACATCCGGATGGCCGGGATGGCTCATCAGCCCCGCGGTGTCGAGGGCGGCAAAGCGGTCCACGTAGGGCAGCGCATAGGTCCAGGGCCGGTAGAAACTCTGGTGCTGCACGGTTTCTGCAACCGTCAGGCCCTCGGGCAGGGAAGCCTTGGTGCGCCCGTACCAGCCGTACTCCAGCGCGATTGTGACACCGATCATCGCCACCGCCGCCGCCACCGGCGCCAGCCATCGCGGCAGCCGTCCGCCCAGTGTGCGGCCCGCCAGCATCACCAGCCCGGCCGCTGCCACGCCTGCAAAAATCACCGCGATCAGTTCCAGAAACATTTGCTCTCCCCATCCTGGCCGGTGGCGCCGCGCGCCATCCCGCCTTTGTCATCTTGCCCCAAATACTCCCGCCGGAGGCACCCGCGGCCTGCCGCGCGCGGAGCTGTCAGCTGAGGACAGACTTACCGTGCCCGGCCGCCGATTGCATCGTCTTTACGACCACGAAGGCGTTGCGCAGGTGGCTGCGCTCGAAATCCGACAGATCGGCGGGAGCCAGGTAGTTGTCCGGCGCCGTGCCGCTGCGGATCCGGGCGGCCTGGTGTTCCAGCCGGGTTTGGGCGATCAGGTCGTAGGCGTCGGTGAGGTCGCGGGCCCCGGATGCGCTCAGCACCCCCGCGGCGGCGGCGGCGGTGAGACGGGCGCGGGTGCCAACTTCCCTCAAACGGCCCTGCAGCGCATAGAGCCGGGCCAAGTCCGCCACCGGCACCACGCCGTTGTGCTTCAGATCCAGCGTGTTGCGGTGCTCGCCCGAGCGGATGGTGGCAAAGCCGCGGAACAGGCCCAGCGGCGGCGTGTGCTTGAGCGAATTGGCGGTCATATGGGCGGTGAAGATGGAATTGGCGCTGGCGGCCTCCAGCACCTCGGCTTGCAGGCCGGTAAACAGGGACGTCTCGCCGCCGATCGGGCGCAGGTCGAACATCACCGAAGCCAGCATTTGTGCTTCCGGCCCGGGACTTTCGATCCAGCCCTTGAAATAACCGCGCCAGGTGGCGAGCGGCTGGCGCCAGCGCGGGTTCACCGCCATCATCCCGCCCGGGCAATAGACATATCCGCAGGTGTTCAGCCCGCCGCAGACAAAGCCGGCGAGCGCCTCGAAATATTCGGCGTGTTCAGGCGCGCAGGCATCCGAGAGGATCAGGCAATTGTCCTGATCGCTCACGCCGGTTTGCTCCTGCCGGCCCTGGCTGCCGCAGGCAAGCCAGAGATAGGGCACTGGCGGCGGACCGAATTCTTGTTCGGCCAGCGCCAGCAGGCGGCGGGTGGCACAGTCGGCAATGTCGGTGATCAGACGGGTGGTGATCTCATGCCGCGTGCCGCCCGCCACCAGTTGCACCAGAAGGCGAGGGATCTCGGCGGTGGCGCGGGCAATGTCTTTGGCCGAGGACGCGCGGGCGACTGCGGCAAGCAGCCGGGCCTGGCTCACCGCCTGAAAGCGGGTGAGGTCGGTCTGGGTGACGATGCCGATGAGGCGCCCGGCTTCCACGATGGGCACATGGCCGAAGCCGTGCTCGCTCATCAGCCGCAGGATATCGGCCCCTAGCGCCGCGGGCGGCAATACTTGCGGCGCGCGCGTCATCACCTGGGCGACGGCGGTCGCATGGGGGCGGCCTTGGGCGAGCAGCTTGCCGGTGAGGTCGCGGGTGGTGAGGATGCCGCTCAGCGCGCCGCCTTCAGTCACGCAGAGGCAGGAGATGCCGCGGTCCTGCATCAACCGTGCGGCCTCTTGGCAGGTCATTTCCGGCGGGCAAGTGACCGCAGGGCTGGCCATCATGTCGGCCGCGCGGGTGGCGGCCATCGCGCCGGGGCCGCGGGGAGCGGCGGCTGGCGCCGGGCGGCTGCGGTTGAAGAACCGGGCGACCATGGGTTCCGCGGCCTTGAGCGCGTCGAAATCCGCGCGGGGCAGCATCAGCAGTTGGCTGGCGCAGGTGGCGCGGGCCGAGGTGGCGGCGCGGCCATCGCGGGCCAGGCCGCGCTCGCCAAAGGAGTTGCGGGGGCCCAGCAGTGAGACTGGTATGCCGTTTTCATCCGTGACCTCTACCTCGCCCGCGTGGACCAGGTAGAGCCCGTCAAGCCGCTCTCCGAACTGGTAGATGCTGGCGCCGGGTTCGACCTCAATCTGGCGGAAGGCGGGAGCGAGGGCCTGAAGCCGGGCGGGAGAGAGGCTGTCGTAGGGGTGAACAGAGGCGAGGAAGCGGTTGAGATCGCTGTGGGAAAGCGGCATGGAGGCACCTCTGCGGAAAGGAAAAAAAGGTCCCGCCAAGTGTGAACCGGACGGGACCCCGAGGAAAGAGGCGGGCCGTCAGACAGCCCGCCCAGGGGAGGTTCAGTGGTCCTGTGCAGTACCTGCACCGCGCGGGATGCGGACGCTTTCGACCAGCTCTTCGATCTCGGCCGGGATCGCCTCGGTCGATTTCGACACCGCGAAGGCCACCGCGAAGTTCACCATGGCGCCGACGGCTCCGAAGGAGGTCGACTTGATGGTGCCCAGAAGCGGGTCGGCATCGGTGAAGGAGTTGGTGTCCGGGATGAACAGCCAGCCCTTGTGCAGGAAGATGTAGACCAGGGTCACGATCAGGCCTGCCAGCATGCCGGCCACGGCGCCCTTGTTGTTCACCTTGGTGAAGATGCCCATCATCAGCGCCGGGAAGATCGAGGCCGCAGCCAGGCCAAAGGCCAGCGCCACGGTCTGCGCGGCAAAGCCCGGGGGGTTGAGGCCAAGATAGGTGGCCACCGCAATGGCCACTGCCATGGCGATACGGGCCGACAGCAGCTCGCCCTTTTCCGAGATCGCGGGGTTGATGGACCCCTTGATCAGGTCGTGGCTGACCGCCGAGGAGATCGCGAGCAGCAGACCCGCCGCGGTCGACAGCGCCGCCGCCAGGCCGCCCGCCGCCACCAGACCGATTACCCAGCCCGGCAGGTTGGCAATCTCAGGATTGGCCAGAACCAGGATGTCGCGGTTGAAGTTGGTCAGCTCGTTGCCAGCCCAGCCGTTTTCAGCAGCTTTCGCCTGCATGTCCGCCGATTGGTCGTTGTAATACTGGATGCGGCCGTCGCCGTTCTTGTCCTCCCAGCCCAGAAGGCCGGTTTTCTGCCAGGTGGCCATCCAGTCATAGCGGGCGTCATTTTCGATCATTTCGACCGAGACCGCCTCGCCATTGGTGCCGTTGGGCCACATCATGTCGGTGATGTTGAGGCGGGCCATGGCGCCGACCGCCGGGGCGGTGAGGTACAGAAGCGCGATGAAGACCAGCGCCCAGCCTGCGGACCAGCGTGCATCCGACACTTTAGGAACGGTGAAGAAGCGCATGATAACATGCGGCAAACCCGCGGTGCCGATCATCAGGGACAGGGTGAAGAGCACCATGTTGAGCGTGTCGGCGTGATGGGCTGTATACTCAGCAAACCCGAGTTCGGATACGATGGCGTCGAGTTTAGACAGCAGAGGCTCGCCGGACGCGGTGTGCTCGCCGAACAGGCCCAGCGCCGGGATCGGGTTGCCGGTCAGCTGCAGCGAGATGAAGATGGCCGGGATTGTGTAGGCCATGATCAGCACGCAGTACTGCGCCACCTGGGTGTAGGTCACGCCCTTCATGCCGCCGAAGACCGCATAGGCAAAGACCACACAGGCGCCGATCAGGAGACCCGCAGTGTTGGAAACCTCCAGGAAGCGGCCGAAGGCAACGCCGACGCCGGTCATCTGGCCGATCACATAGGTGGTTGAGGCCACGATCAGGCAGATCACCGCCACGATGCGCGCGGTCGGGGAGTAGAAGCGGTCGCCGATGAACTCGGACACGGTGAACTTGCCGAACTTGCGCAGGTAAGGCGCGAGCAGGAGGGCAAGCAGCACGTAGCCGCCGGTCCAGCCCATCAGGAAGGAGGAGTTGTCATAGCCGGTGAAGGCGATGAGCCCCGCCATCGAGATGAAGGAGGCCGCCGACATCCAGTCGGCCGCGGTGGCCATGCCGTTGGTGACGGGGTGGACGCCCCGGCCCGCGGCATAGAATTCAGATGTGGAGCCCGCCCGGGCCCAGATCGCGATGCCGATGTAGATCGCAAAAGATGCGCCCACAAACAGCAGGTTGATGGTAAACTGGTCCATCTTATTCTTCCTCCACGCCGTATTCGCGGTCCAGCTTGTTCATCCGGAACGCGTAGAAAAAGATCAGCCCCAGGAACACCAGGATCGATCCCTGCTGGGCAAACCAGAAGCCCAGGTCGCTGCCGCCGACCTTGATGCCGGACAGCAGCGGGCGCAGCAGGATGCCGAACCCGAACGAGACCAGGGCCCAGATCACCAGACTGACCAGAATGATGCGCACATTGGCCTGCCAGTAGCCCTTTCCGGCTTCGGCGGCCTGTGCCGTATTTGTGGTTTGTTCCGCCATGGCGGCTCCTCCTTCTTCCTCCTGTGCTGCCGGGACCGGGGCGGCCCTCGGGCAGACTCTCTCCGTTTGCCCGGCGCCGTATCAGAACGCGCAGGCAGTGCTCCTCTGGTCCGCGCCTGCGCAGGGCAGGGCGGCGCCTTCGGGAATTCACTTGTGTGGGGGACGGGGTCCTGCCTGCTCAGCGGCAGGCCCCGTTCTTGTGGTTAGACGGCAGCCTGTTTGACGATGGCCGCCATGTCCCGGGCGATATCGGCGATGCCGCCCATGGCATTGGTTTTCTGCAAGACGCCGCGGCCCGCGTAGTAGCTGATCAGCGGCGCGGTCTGGGCGTGGTAGGCCTCCAGCCGGCTGGCCACGGTTTCGGCGTTGTCATCGGCGCGGCGGGTCATCCTGGTGCCGCTGCACTTGTCGCATGTGCCAGCTGCCTTCGGCTGCTTGAAGCTGTCGTGGTAGCCCTCGCCGCAGCCGCCGCAGGTGTAGCGGCCGGAGATCCGGGACACCATCGCGGCGTCGTCCACCTCCAGGCTGATCGCGGCGTTGATGCGCTGGCCGCTTTCGGCCAGGAGCTTGTCCAGCGCGGCCGCCTGCACGGTGGTGCGCGGGAAGCCGTCGAGGATCACGCCGCGGGAGCAGTCGGGCGCAGCAAGCCGGTCGCGCAGGATGGCGATGACGATGCCGTCGCTGACCAGCTCGCCCGCTTCCATCACCGCTTTGGCCTGTCTGCCCGCAGGCGTGCCCGCGGCCACCGCCTCGCGCAGCAGATCGCCGGTGGAGAGCTGGACCAGGCCAAAGCGCTCTTCCAGCATCCGTGCCTGCGTGCCCTTGCCCGCACCGGGCGGACCCAGCAGGATCAGCACGGCGGGGGTGGTTTCAACAATTGCGTCCATCATCTGCCTTACCCCTTGTTCGCGCGGTTTGCGATCAGATCGTCGACCACGGACGGATCGGCCAGGGTCGAGGTGTCGCCGAGGGCGCCGAAGTCGTTCTCCGCGATTTTGCGCAGGATACGGCGCATGATCTTGCCGGAGCGGGTCTTGGGGAGGCCCGGCGCCCATTGGATCACGTCCGGGCTGGCGATCGGGCCGATCTCGCTGCGCACCCAGGTCCGCAACTCCTTCAGCAGATCGTCCGAGGGTTCGCGGCCGTGCATCAGGGTCACGTAGCAATAGATGCCCTGGCCCTTGATCTCATGCGGGTAGCCGACCACCGCGGCCTCGGCCACGGCGTCATGCGCAACCAGCGCGCTTTCGACTTCGGCGGTGCCCATGCGGTGGCCGGAGACGTTGATCACGTCATCGACGCGGCCAGTGATCCAGTAATCGCCGTCCTCGTCGCGGCGGCAGCCGTCGCCGGTGAAGTAATAGCCCTTGTAGTCGGCGAAGTAGGTCTTCTCGAAGCGGTCGTGATCGCCCCAGACACTGCGCATCTGGCCCGGCCAGCTGTCCTTGATGCACAAGACGCCCTCGACGCCATTGCCCTCGATCTCGGCGCCCGACTGCGGGTCCAGCACCACCGGCTGGATGCCGAAAAAGGGTTTCATCGCGGCGCCGGGTTTCAGCGCATGGGCGCCCGGCAGCGGGGTCAGCAGGTGGCCGCCGGTCTCGGTCTGCCACCAGGTGTCCACGATCGGGACCGTGCCCTTGCCGATCACGTTGTGATACCACTCCCAGGCTTCCGGATTGATCGGCTCGCCCACCGTGCCCAGCAGTTTCAGGCTGGAGAGGTCGCAGCCCTCGACAAAGCTGTCGCCCAGTCCCATCAGCGCGCGGATCGCGGTGGGGGCGGTGTAGAACTGGTTGACCTTGTGTTTCTCGCAGACCTGCCAGAAGCGGCTGGCGTCGGGGTAGGTCGGCACGCCCTCGAACATCAGCGTGGTGGCGCCATTGGCGAGCGGGCCATAGACGATATAGCTGTGGCCGGTGACCCAGCCCACATCTGCGGTGCACCAGTAGATGTCGCCGTCGTGGTAATCGAAGGTGATCTCATGCGTCATCGCCGCATAGGCGAGGTAGCCGCCGGAGGTATGCACCACGCCCTTGGGCTGGCCGGTGGAGCCGGAGGTGTAGAGGATAAACAGCGGGTCTTCGGCGTTCATCTCCTCGGCCGGGCAGGCGGCATCGGCATCTGCGGCCAGCGCGGTGTAGTCGTGGTCGCGCCCTTCGGTCCAGGCGGTCTCTCCGCCGGTGCGTTTCACCACCAGGCAGGCAACCTCGCCCTCGCAGTTGGCAAGGGCCGCATCGGCGTTGCCTTTCAGCGGCGTCTTGCGGCCGCCGCGGGGGGCTTCATCGGCGGTGATCAGCACCTTGGCGCCGCAGCCGTTGATGCGCGCGGCGAGCGCGTCCGGGCTGAAGCCGGCGAAGACGATGGAGTGGATGGCGCCGATCCGGGCGCAGGCCAGCATAGCATAGGCGGCCTCGGGGATCATCGGCAGGTAGATCACCACCCGGTCGCCCTTGGAAACGCCCAGGCCTTTCAGCACATTGGCCATGCGGCAGGTGTTCTCGTGCAGCGTCTTGTAGGTGATATGCTGCGCAGCGTCCTGCGGGTCATCCGGCTCCCAGATGATCGCGGTCTGATCGCCGCGGGTTTCCAGGTGGCGGTCGATGCAGTTGGCGGCCACGTTCAGCGTGCCGTCGGCAAACCAGTTGATCGAAACATTGCCGAGGCTGAAGTCCACATCCTTCACTTGGGTGAAGGGCTTGATCCAGTCCAGCCGGTGGCCCTGTTCGCGCCAGAACCCTTCCGGATCCTGGATCGAGGCGGCATACATCTCGTCGTAACGTGCGGCATTGACATGCGCGCGGGCAACGGTCTCCTCAGACGGCGGATAGACGGCGTCTGCGTGCAGCGCGTTCATACTGGCTTCCTCCCTAAAATCTTCCAGGCATGACACGACAACCATAAGACGTGCCTGTCAAACCGTTTCCTTCCTCCACAGTCATAATACCGCAGACTGAAAATTTGTGAATAAGCAGCAGTAATTTAACGATTTGCTTGTGAATGAATTTCCGGTGTTTACCGCGTTTTGTAAATTTTGGCTGCTGCGGCCGGGTCGCGGCGCTGCGTTTCAAGCACTTGGGTGTAAATGCGCGGTCCTGCCCCGTATGCGGCAAAGGCGGCGCGGGCCGCCGTGCACGAGGAGGGGCGCGCCAATTGCCGCCCGGCAGGCTGCGGCATATTGTGCCGGCAGGCCGCGTGGGGACTGGAACGCGGCGGGCCGCGAGTCGCCGCTTCCCAAGCGGCACCCGCGGGGCTGGCAGGGGTTGGCAGGGCGGCGGCTTGCCGCTAGCTTGACGTCAAGCGTCTGCAGCCCGGGGCTGTCTGCCGGGAAAAAGGACGCAATAAGGGAGAGTTACATCATGAAGATATTTCTGACTGCCGCCGTCGCGGCAACCATTGGCGGCGCCATTGCAGGCGAAGCGGCGGCCACCGAGTGGAACGTGTCCCTATGGGGCAAACGCCGTGCATTCACCGAGCATGTGGAGAAGCTGGCCGAGCTGGTGAGCGAGAAGACCGGCGGCGAATTCACCCTGAACATCAGCTATGGCGGCCTTTCCAAGAACAAGGAAAACCTCGACGGCATATCCATCGGCGCGTTTGAGATGGCGCAGTTCTGCGCCGGCTATCACCGCGACAAGAACCCCTCCATCACCGTGCTGGAGCTGCCGTTCCTGGGTGTGCAGACACTGGAGGAAGAGGTCGCGGTGAGCCATGCGGTCTATGCCCACCCGGCAGTCCAGGAGGATCTGGCGCGCTGGAATGCCAAGCTGCTGATGACCTCGCCCATGCCGCAGTACAACATCGTCGGCACCGGCGAGCCGCGCGACGAGCTGGGCGAGTTTAAGGACATGCGGGTGCGCGCGACAGGCGGCATCGGCCAGGCATTCTCTGCCGTGGGTGCGGTGCCGACCTCGGTGACCGCAACTGAGGCCTACAACGCGATGGAATCGGGCGTGGTCGATACCGTGGCCTTTGCACCGCACGCGCATCTGAGCTTTGGCACTATCAACAAGGCCGAGTGGTGGACCGAGAACCTGAACCCCGGCACCGTGAACTGCCCGGTGGTGGTCAACACCGATGCTTATGAGATGCTGAGCGACGAGGAGCGCGCGGCGCTGGACAGCTCGGTCGAAGAAGCGATTGACCATTACTTGGCGAACTACGGCGCGCTTCTGGAGAAGTGGGACAGCGTGCTGGCGGAGAAGGGCGTCCAGAAAGTGACCATCCCGGAGGACCAGCTGGCCGAGTTCCGAAAGGTGGCCGCTGACCCGATCCGCGAGCAGTGGATTTCGGACATGAGCGCGCAAGATTTGCCGGCACAGGAGCTCTATGACCTGGTGCAGGACACGCTGGAACAGACCCGCGCGAGCAACTGATCGCGTTTGAAACCCGGAGGGCCGCGCCGCCTGGCGCCGACCCTCCGTTCTTTTTCTATCACACAACAAGGGGGCGCAGGCCATGGCAGGCAGCGCGGCGGTCCTGGAGGACGGCAGCCTGATCAGCAGGCTGGACCGGAAGCTATTGAAACTGGAGAGACTGCTGGCGCTCCTCAGCGGGCTGGCGGTGTTTTCGCTGATGATCCTCGCGGTGGTCTCGGTCGGCGGGCGCAACGCGATGAACGCGCCGCTGCCGGGTTATGTCGACTGGATCGAGCAGATCATGCCGCTGATCGCTTTCATGGGCATCGCCTATGTGCAGCGCGACGGCGGCCATATCCGCATGGACATCTTCATCGGCGCCCTCAGGGGCCGGGCGCTGTGGCTGTTCGAGATGGTCTCGGTGCTGCTGATCCTGGTGCTGGTGGCGGCGCTGGTCTACGGCAGCTGGGCGCATTTCGCACGCTCCTTCGACTTTGCCGCGCCGCTGTGGAGCCGCGACAGCTCGATCGACATCGGCCTGCCGATCTGGCCCGCCAAGCTTCTGGTGCCGGTGGCCTTTGCGGTGCTGGGGCTGCGGCTTGTGCTTCAGGTCTGGGGCTATGGCCGCGCGCTGGTCTTGGGGCTGGAGACGCCGCCCGCGGTGCCGCTGGTGCAGAGCGCCGCTGAACAGGCCGCGGCCGAGGCAGACGTGCTGGAAGGCCATGAGGGGCAGGAGTAGGACGCATGGAACCCATTGAAATCGGCCTCTGGGTCACGGGCGGCCTCTTGGCCATGGTGGTGCTGGGGATGCGGGTGGCCTTTGCCGCGGGGCTTTCGGGGCTGATCGGTCTGATCTGGATATTCTGGGCCAAGTTCGGCTATGATCCGGCGCGGTTCGGCAAGGCGCTGACCGTGTCGGTCAAGATCGCGGGCCAGGTGCCGCATTCCAAAGTGTCGAGCCAGGCGCTGAGCCTGATCCCCACTTTCATCCTGATCGGCTACCTCGCCTATTACGCAGGGCTGACCCGCGCGCTGTTCACTGCCGCAAAGCGCTGGATTGCCTGGCTGCCGGGCGGGCTTGCGGTCTCCACCGTCTTTGCCACCGCGGGCTTTGCCGCGGTTTCCGGCGCGTCGGTCGCCACCTCGGCGGTGTTTGCCCGCATCGCCATCCCGGAGATGCTGGCGATCGGCTACAACAAGCGCTTTGCCGCAGGTGTGGTGGCGGCAGGCGGCACGCTCGCCTCGCTGATCCCGCCGTCGGCGATCCTGGTGATCTACGCCATCATCGTGGAGCAGGACGTGGGGAAGCTGCTGCTCGCAGGTTTCATTCCGGGCGCGTTTTCGGCGGTGATCTACGGGATGCTGATCGTCGGCATTGCGGTGATCTTCAAATCCGTCGGCCCGCCGGTCAAGGGCTTCACCTGGGGCGAGCGCTTTGCCGCGCTGCCGGGCGCGCTGCCGATCATCTTTGTCGTGGTGATCATCATCTGTTTTGTCTACAACCCCTTTGGCGGCGACGCTTGGGGCACCCCGACCGAGGGCGGCGCGCTGGGGGCCTTTGTGGTGTTCTGCATGGCGGTGGCGCGCGGCATGAAATGGGCCGAGCTGAAATCGGCGCTGCTGGAGACCGCAAAGCTGACCGTGATGATCTTCACCATCATCTGGGGTGTCTTGATCTACGTGCGATTCCTCGGCTTTGCCGACCTGCCGGGGGCGTTTTCCGACTGGATCACCTCGCTAACCCTGTCGCCGATGGTGATCCTGATCTGCATTCTTCTGGCCTATGCGGTGCTGGGCATGTTCATGGATGCGATCGGGATGCTGCTGCTCACGCTGCCGGTGGTCTACCCGGCGGTGATGGCGCTCAACGGCGGTGAGACAGTCTCCGCCGCGGACAGCGCCTTTGGCATGAACGGCACCATGTGCGCGATCTGGTTCGGTATCCTGGTGGTAAAGATGGCTGAATTCTGCCTGATTACCCCGCCGATCGGGCTCAACTGCTTTGTGGTGGCGGGTGTGCGCGACGATCTGAGCGTGCAGGACGTGTTCCGCGGCGTGATGCCCTTCTTCATCGCCGATGCCGCCACCATCGCGCTGCTGGTGGCCTTTCCGGGCATCGTGCTCTACTTGCCGTCGCTGGCGGGCTGACGTCCGCAAAGGGGCGGCCGGTGTGCCGCCCCTTTCCCTTACTGCCGATCCGGGGTTACCTGCGGGAAACCGCCAGGGGAGGGCCGGATATGACTGTCACCGTGATCGAGAACCAATGGATCTTGCTGCCGGACGGCCGCCGTCTGGCGGCGCGGATCTGGCTGCCGGAGGGCGCGGAGCCTGCGCCCGCGATCCTCGAATACCTGCCTTACCGCAAGCGCGACGGCACCGCGCCGCGGGATGCCACCACGCACCCGGTTTTCGCCGCGGAAGGCTACGCCTGTGTGCGGGTGGACATCGCGGGCACCGGTGACAGCGAGGGGCGGTTTGACGACGAGTACTCCGAACAGGAACTCAGCGACGGCGAGGCGGTGCTGGGCTGGATCGCAAGCCAGCCCTGGTGCAATGGCCGGATAGGCATGATCGGCATCTCCTGGGGCGGCTTCAACGGCCTGCAGCTCGCCCACCGCCGCCCGCCCGCGCTGAAGGCGGTGGTGAGCGTGGCCTCCACCGTGGACCGCTACGCAGACGACATCCACTACATGGGCGGCTGCCTGCTGAGTGACAACATGAACTGGGGCAGCCAGATGTTTGCCTATCTGACCCGCCCCGCCGACCCGGAGCTGCGCCCCGATTGGCGCGAAGACTGGCTGCAGCGGCTGGAGGAAGTGCCGTTCTCCGCTGCCGACTGGCTGCGCCACGCGGTGCGGGACGCCTTCTGGAAGCACGGCTCGGTATGCGAGGACTGGTCCGCGATCCAAGCCCCGGTGCTGGCCATCACCGGCTGGGCGGATGCCTATGTGAACGCTCCGCCAGCGCTGGCCGCCAATCTGCAAGTTCCCGCCAAGGCGCTGATCGGCCCGTGGGAACACCGCTACGGCCATATCTCCAAGCTGGAGGCGTCGGATTTCCACGGCGAAGTGCTGCGCTGGTTCGGGCGCTGGCTGAAGCAGGAGGAGACCGGCGCCGAAAGCCTGCCGGATTACCGGACCTTCATGTTGGAGCATTTCAACCCCGAAGCCACCAATGGCCCCCGCAAAGGCCGTTGGATTGCCGAGGCCGAGTGGCCGTCGCCCAACGTGCAGCCGCAGGTCCGGCACTTGGTACCTGGCGGCTTTGCCGCGGCGCCGGCCGAAGGCAGGGCGGTGGTGGACACGCCCGCCCATGCTGGCGCGGCGGGCGGTTACTTCTGTCCCGGCATGCGTATCGACAATGAGCTGCCGGGCGATCAGGCGGCGGATGATGCGCTGTCGCTGTGTTTCGACAGCGCGCCATTGGAGGCTCCGCTGGAGCTTCTGGGCCGGGCGCGGCTGAAGATCGCGTTCAGCGCGGACAAGCCGGTGGCGCAGCTGGTGGCGCGGCTTTGCGATGTCTCGCCAGAAGGTGTCTCGCAGCGGATCAGCTACCGGCCGCTGAACCTGACCCATCACGCCAGCCACGAGACGCCGGAAGCGCTGGTGCCGGGGCAGCTCTACGAGGCGGAGATCATGCTCAACGAATGCGCCCACCGCTTGCGAGAAGGTCATACGCTGCGGCTGGCGCTCTCGACCTCCTATTGGCCCATCGTCTGGCCCGCACCAGAGCGGGCGCAGGTGAGGCTGGATCTCGCGCGCTGTTCACTGGTCTTGCCGGTGCGGCAGGCGGGGCGGGAGACCGATCCGGTCCCGCCCGGCCCGGCGCGGGATTTCCCTCAGCTCGCTGCGGAAGAGCTGCGCGCGCCCGCGGGCACGGCGCGGCAGAGCGTTGGCGCGGACGGGCGCGCGGCGCTGGATACCTTCGACGACTACGGCAAGGCGCGCAATCCGGACCATGGGCTGGTGGCAGGCAGCCACGTTCGGATGCACTACAGCATCCACCCCGAAGACCCGGCCTCGGCCCGGTTCGAAGCTGTGTGGCAGTTCACCTTCGAACGCGGCAGCTGGCAGGTGGCGATCGAGACAGAAAACCGGATGACCTGCGATGCGCAAAACTTCTACCTCTGGCGCAAGCTGCGCGCCACCGAAGGCGCAGAGGGCGCAGAAGTGCTGAGCCGGGTGTGGCAGGAGGTCATTCCGCGCGGCTTGCTGTAAAATGCGGGCCGTGGCCGTGCCAGGGAGGCACGGCCACGGCCGGGCTGCTCAATGCTGCGCTTCTGCGGCGCTCAGCGCGGCGAGCAGCAGCACGTTGGCGCCGGCCTCGGCCCATTCGGGCGAGATCTCCTCGGCCTCGTTATGCGACAGACCGCCGACGCAGGGGCACATGATCATCGCGGCGGGCAGCACCTTGGCCATCCAGCAGGCGTCGTGACCGGCGCCCGAGATCAGGTCCATGTGGCTCACCCCCAGCGTCTTTGCGGCGTCACGCACCATGCCCGCAAGCGCGGGGTCGAAGGTGACCGGGGTGACCCGGCCCGCCGGCGCGATGGAGATGCCCACGTCCAGCGCGGCGGCGATCTCCTGCGCTTTCTGCTCCACCGCGTCGTGCAGCATGTCGAGCTTTGCGGGATCGGGGGAGCGCACATCGACGGTGAAGACCACGTTGCCCGGAAGCACGTTGCGCGAGTTGGGCGAGAAGAACACCTGACCGACGCTGCCCACCGCACCGGGCTGGTGGCGCATCGCCAGATCCTGCACCATCTCCATGATCCGCGCCATCGCCAGCCCTGCGTTCGAGCGCATCGTCATCGGAGTGGAGCCGGTATGCGCCTCGCGGCCAGTGAGGGTGATTTCCAGCCAGGAGAAGCCCTGGCAATGGGTGACGACACCCACCGATTTGCCTTCGGCCTCCAAGACCGGGCCCTGTTCGATGTGGTATTCCAGGTAGGCATGCATCGGCCGCGCGCCGACCGGTTCGGTGCCCATCCAGCCGATCCGCTGCAGCTCTTCGCCCAGCGTCTTGCCGTCCTGATCCGTCAGGCTGTGGGCAAAGTCGCGGGTATAGGCGCCGGCAAATACGCCCGAGCCCAGCATCGAGGGCGCAAACCGCGCGCCTTCCTCGTTGGTCCAGTTGACAATTCCGATGGGGCGGCGGGTCTGGATGCCGAGTTCGTTCATCACCCGCACCACCTCCAGCGCCGAGAGCACGCCGAGCACCCCGTCATAGCGGCCGCCGGTGGGCTGGGTATCCAGGTGCGAGCCGAGGTAGACCGGGTCTGCATCGGGGTCGGTGCCCGGGCGCAGCGCGAACATGTTGCCCATATCGTCGACGCCGATGCGCATGCCCTCGGCTTCGCACCAGGTGGCGAAGCGGGCGCGGGCTTCGGAGTCGGCATCGGTGAGGGTCTGCCGGTTGCAGCCGCCGGCCACGCCGGGGCCGATCTGCGCCATCTCCCCGATTGCGGCCCAAAGCCTGTCAATGTTGATGCGCGCAGTGCGGGTTGCCGCGTCTAGCATGTCGTGTCCTTTCGTGAGGTCTTGCATGAGGGCAAGGCGCGGAGGCGGCGCCTTGCGCGGGGGGGCGCTGGGACGGGCCCCTCAGAGGGTTGCGAGAAAGCGGTCCATCGCCGGGATCAGCTGATCAAAATCGCTCAAGAAAGCGTCATGGCCGTGGTCGGAGTGGAGCCGCACCATATCGGTGGGAACGCTGCCGGCGCTCAGCCCTTCGGCAATCTGCTCCTGCTGCCACAGCGGGAACAGCACATCGGTCGGCGTGCCGATCACCAATGCCTTCTGCAGCACCAGCTGCGACAGTGCGAGGCTCAGGTCGCCGCCCGCGATTTCGGCCAGGTCGAAACGGTCGATGGCGCGGCTGAGGTAGAGATAGCAGTTCGGGTCATAGCGTCCGATAAAGCGGTCGGCATGGTGCTGCAGGTAGCTCTCCACCATGAACTCCGGCAGGAAGGGAGCGCCGCCTTGGGCCGCCGGGCTGACCCGGTCGCGGGCAAAGCGCTGCTGCCATTCAGCCGCCGAGCGGTAGGAAAGCATGCCCAGCATCCGCGCGATCCGCATGCCGTTTTCCGGGTAGCGCAGCTGGCTGTAGCTGCCGCCCGCCCAGTCCGGATCGCTGCGGATCGCCTGGCGCTGCAGCGAGCGCAAGGCGATGGCAAAGGTTGCTGCCTGGGCGGCGCCGGAGATGTTGATATGGCTGCGTGCAGCGCCCGGATTGCGGCTGAGATAAGCGAGCGCGCTCATCCCGCCCATCGAGGTGCCGATCAGGCAGGCAAGCTGGCGGATGCCCAGTGCCTTCACCACGCAGGCGGCGGCATCGGCCACGTCCTCCATGGCGAGGGCGGGGAAGTCCAGCCGGTAGGGCCGCCCGGTGGCGGGGTTCACCGAGGCCGGCCCTGTGGAGCCGAAACAGCTGCCCAGCGCGTTGACGCAGATCACGTGCCAGCGGTCTGTGTCGATGGCCTTGCCCGGGCCGATCATCTTCTCCCACCAGCCGGGGCTGGGATCGCCGGCCTGCGAGGCGGCATGGGCGCTGGCGGAG
The DNA here is from genome assembly GCF_048820915.1 of Cribrihabitans pelagius. Lineage (NCBI taxonomy): Bacteria > Pseudomonadati > Pseudomonadota > Alphaproteobacteria > Rhodobacterales > Paracoccaceae > Cribrihabitans > Cribrihabitans pelagius. Next base: position 208,763 of record NZ_JBMERR010000003.1, read on the forward strand.
AATCCGGCGAGGATCAGGATCGCGTTGTCCTTCGCGGGCGACAGGCGGCCCCAGGTCTCGTAAGCGATGCGGGCCTGGCGCAGCTGGCCGCCGTGTTTCATCGCAAACGGGCCGCGCAGGGTGAGGAAGCGCGAGGCCGCCGGAACGATCTCGCTGGTGCTGTCGGGCGGGGTGAGGTTGTTCATCGCTCCGCCCCCTGCTCAGGCTTCGTACTCGAGCTGGGGCTCGAGCGAGGCCAGCCATTCATCGTCCGAGCCCTCGTTCAGCCCGTCAAAGAGGAAGGTCGACAGGTAGCGCTCGCCGGTGTCGGGCAGCATCGCCAGCAGCACCGAGCCTTCGGGCGCTGTCTTGGCCACATCCAGCGCGGTGGCCACCGCAGCCCCGGCCGAGATGCCGGTGAAGATGCCTTCTTCGGTGGACAGGCGCCGGGCGGTGTCGCGGGCCGTAACCTGGTCGACCTTGCGCAGGTCACCGATCACGCTGGGGTCCAGCACGCTGGGCACGAAGTTGGGCGCCAGCCCCTGGATTTCGTGCACGTTCCAGGTCTTGTCCGCCAGGATCGCGGCATTGGCCGGTTCGGTGGCGACGATCTCCACATCCGGGCGCGCCAGCCGCAGCATCTGGCCAACGCCGGTGAGCGTGCCGCTGGTGCCAAAGCCGGTCACGAAATAGTCCAGCCGTTTGCCCGCGAAATCGCTGAGGATTTCCGAGGCGGTGGTGACCCGGTGGTAATGCGGGTTGGCCGGGTTGTCGAACTGGCGGGCGCGGAACCAGCCGTGCCGCTCGGCCAGGTCATCGGCGATCTTGTTGCCGCCGCTGCTGCCCAGTTCGCTGGGGAACAGGATTACCTTGCCGCCATAGGCGCGGATCAGCTTGCGCCGTTCGATGGAGTATTTCTCGCCCATTACCGCGACGAACTTGTAGCCGCGCGCCGCTGCCACCATCGCCAGCGCAATGCCGACATTGCCGGAAGTGCATTCGATGATGGTGTCGCCCGGCTTCAGCTGGCCCTTGCGTTCGGCGTCGAGCACCACCGACAGCGCCAGCCGGTCCTTGACCGAGCCGCCGGGGTTGAAGGATTCGGCCTTGGCGTAGATCGTCACGTGCTTGGGCGCGATGTGGTTCAGGCGGACAATCGGGGTGCGGCCGATGGTGTCGAGGATCGATTCATAGAGTGCCATTGCAGTCATCCTGTCTTGCGGCGCCGCTGGGGCGCGGGATCGTGGAACGGGAAGGGGAGGTCAGGAGAGGTTTGGGGGCGGCAGGCCCGGTGTCCGGCCTGCCGCAGGCGCGCAGCCTCGGGCGGTTCAGTCGCGGCTTTGCGAAGCACGCAGGGCGCCGGTGCGCGGGCGGCTCAGAAGCGGCAGGTTCTGGTTCACCGCGTAGCCGGCAAAGAGGATCATCAGCCCGCCCGCGATCTGCACACCGTGCATCGCTTTGCCGTAGGCGAAGTAATCCACCACGATCGCCACCACCGGATAGATGTAGGAGAGCACCGCGATCAGGGGCGTGGGCAGCCGCTGGAAGGCGGAATACATCAGGATGTAGGTGAGGCAGGTGTGGAAGGCGCCGAGGATCAGAAGATCGCTCCACTGCGCGCCGGTGAAGGTGGGCACCGCGCCAAGGTTCACGAAGGGGATCAGCATTACCGCGCCGACCGAAACCTGGATCAGGGCGATCAGATGCGGCTTGATGCCCTTCAGCCGCTTCACGATGATCGAGGTGATGGCGTAGAAGATCGCCGCCGAGATCGCGAGGCCCACACCGGCCAGATGGCTGGAGGCGAGGCTCAGGTCCTCCATGTCGGGGCCGACGATCAGGACCACGCCGGCAAAGGCAATGACGATCCAGGCCAGCTTGTCCTTGGTTACGGTATCGCCGAGGAACATCGCTCCCATGATCACGAAGAACAGCGGCTGGGTGTGGTAAACCACGGTGGCGGTGGAGATCGAGGCAAAGCTGAAGGAGGCAAACAGCATGATCCAGTTGCAGACCAGGAACACGCCGCTGAGGCCCGCGACCAGCAGCGTCGCCCGGGTCAGCCCGGTGTTGCGGAAGAGGCCGCGCGCAAAGCAGTAGAGCGCCAGGAACATCGCGCCGAACAGGCAGCGGAAAAACACCGCGTTATGGGCATCGAGCCCGGATTCCAGCACGAAGTAGCCGACGGTGCCCATGACGATCATGGCGGCGATCATCTCCAATAGGCCGCGGCGCTGGTCGGTGAGGTCGTTCATTTCAGTTCTCCAGATGGGGCGGGCGCCCGAGGGCAGACCGTGGCGGCCCGGATGGGGCCGTCGCGGCGGCTCAGGCGGTCCCGGGTTTCTTCACAAGGGATTTTCGGGCGCTGAAGGGGCAGGCGGCCGGCCGGGGCAGGCCGTCTTCCTCCAGCTGGTATTGCTTCCATTCGCGGTTATCGGCGTCGCCGTAGAAGCCCAGCTCCTGCGGCACCGGGCTGCCGTTGTAGGCAGCAACGCGGTTTCGGATGCGCTCGCGCACCAGATGGCCGCTGCGGGTCTTGAGGCTGGCCAGCGCGTCGAAGTTTTCCCGCGGGTTGATGACGAAGGTGAGATACCGGCCGAGATTGCGGCTTTGCAGCGTCTCGTGCTCGGGCGTGCTCATGTTGACGAAAAGCTGCACGCCGTTGAAGCAGAAGCACCAGTCGGCATGGTCCGGCTCACGCGGGACCCCGTCGGGCCAGGGCGCGGGGTCCATCCGGTGCACCCAGTTCAGGATGTCCCAGCCCAGCGCATGCAGCGATCCGCTGTCCAGCCGCGAGGTCTCGAAGAACACGACCAGCGGCGCCAGCAGACGGTCCTGGAGGTCCGTGCGGCGCACGAAACTTGTGTAATCCGTGAGACCCAGGAGCAGGTCGTCATATTCCCGGTCCGGCCCGCATTCGCCAAACAGGAAGCGGATGCTGCCGTCCTTCCAGGCCTTGCGGCAGAACAGGCAGGGGAAGGCCTCGCTGCCTGCGCGCTGGGCGAAATCCGCAAGCGCCTGCTGCTGCCAGCGGCTGGTGCTGATGTCTTCGTCGTAGAGTTCGGGCTGTAGATAGAGGGTTCCGGTGGTGACGCGGCGTTTCCCGGCCTGCTTTTCAAGCGCGATATCAGAATACATGAGAGTTCCTCTCTGGACTGGGGCAAGGCTTGCGGCGGCGGGACGGAGGGCAAGACGTCTCCGCCGCCGCAAGCGCGCTGGGCGTCCTGCGGGCGCTGGTGCAGTGATACCCAGGGGGGGTGTCGGCCTCAGGCGGCCTCGACCCGGTCGAGCAGCGGGGTGACGGTATCGACGATGGCGGTGAGCGCGGCGTCGGCCTCGCCTGCATCGGCGGGCACCTGGTATTCCGCAAGCTCCAGCCCCAGCACCTGCTCAGAAGGCAGCGCCGCAAGAAGCGCGCGCAGCTGCTTGGGCACCAGGCCGCCGGGCACCTTGTAGTCTGCCGGGATATGGCCGGGCTCCAGCACGTCCCAGTCGATATGGATCCAGACCTTGCGGCCGCCGACCGCCTTCAGCACCGCTTCCGGAGAGAAATCCCCCGCCGGCAGGATCTGCCCGCCGGCCTTTTCGATCAGCTTGGCCTCCAGCGGGTCGATGTCGCGGGCGCCGGTGAAGATCACCTGGCTGGCTTTGAGCCCGGCGCCGTGGCCGCTGTTCCACAACCCGCAGGCCGCGGCCACCACCATGCCGCCGAGATAGCCGGTATCGGTGGTATCCGGCGTGTTGAAATCGCCATGGGCATCGACCCAGAGCAGCACCGCATCCGGGTGATGCTTGGCCAGCACCGGCAGGGTGGCAAGGCTGATCGAGCAGGTGTTGGAGGCCAGCACGGTCAGCTTGCCGCTCTCGACGCTGCGGCTGACGGCGGCGCGCACCGCCTCCAGCGTGGGCTTGGCCTGGGGCAGGCTGTCGGTCCAGTCGTCCTCGGCCGGGGGCGAGGGCTCGCCGACGGAGAGCGCCTTGACCCCAAAGGTCTCCTCCAGCGCGGCTGCGGTCAGCGCCGCGCCCTTGATGGTCCGCGCGGTTTTGTCGGCCGCACGGCCTTGCGATACGATCAGGTTGAAGTCCACAGGTGTAATCCTCACTTTCAAAACTATTGTCATCGGGCCGTTGGCGGCCTCTTGGCTGGCTCAGCCTGCGGCGCTGCTGCGCCCGGGCCTGCTTGCGGTGGTATCGGGGGCGGCGTCAGCGGGCGTGCCCGCCGTGCCGGGCCAGTAGTGTCCGTCCGGCGTCGGCCGGGTGCCAAAGAGGGCCTGACCCACGCGCACCACGGTGGCGCCCTCGCGCACCGCGTCCTCGAAATCGCCGGACATGCCCATCGACAGGCCGTTAACTGCCGGATGCGCTGCCAGATTTTCGTCGCGCAGGCGCCGGAGCAGGCGGAAGCAGCCGCGCACCTGATCGCGGGTGCCGCTGAACAGGGCGAGCGTCATCAGGCCCTGCGGTTTCAGCCGCGGATAGGCGGCGAGGGCGTCCAGGAAGGCAGGCAGTTCTGCGGGGGAAAGCCCGTATTTGCTTGCTTCACCGGAGGTATTGACCTGCACATGGACAGCGAGCTTGCGCCCGGCGCGGTCCAGCTGGCGGTCGAGCTCCGCCGCGAGCCTCAGGCTGTCGAGCGCCTGGAATTCGGACGCGAAGCGGACCGCGTATTTCACCTTGTTGGTTTGCAGGTGGCCCACCATGCTCCAGCGCAGCGGCAGATCCGCCAGCGTTTCCACCTTGCCGCGGGCTTCCTGCACCTTGTTTTCGGCAAACTGGTCCAGTCCGGCGGCATGGGCGTGGCGCAGGATCTCCGCGGGCACCGTCTTGGTCACCGGCAGCAGCCGCACCCCGGCCGGGTCGCGCCCGGCTTCAGTGCAGGCGGCTGCGATGCGGGCCAGCACCTCGGCGTGGCGGCGGCGGAACAGCTGCTGCGGGTCTTCTCCGAAACGGGCGTCGGCGTCAGTCTGCATGGTGTCGTCCACTTCGCGGTTTCGTGACAGCGGCGAGCTTGCTAGTAAGCGCTCAATCCAGAATTGCGATTTGTCTAAAACCAAACTAGCTTGGGCAACACGGCCAGTTTGGCAGAAAAAAGGTGGTCCAGTTGGCAGAGGCAAAAACACGCATTACCAGGCCTGGCGCGAAGCGAATCTATCTGACATTGCGGAAGCAGATCCTCTCCGGCGTCTATGCGGCGGGCGAGGACATCCCGTCCTCCCGAGCCCTGGCCGAGGAGCTGGGCGTGTCGCGCACCACCGTCACGGTTGCCTATGAGCAGCTCGCGGCCGAGGGCTATATCGCAGTGCGCCAGGGCGCGCGGCCGCGGGTTGCGGTAAAGGCGCCGCTGCCGGGCACCCCGGCGCGGGCCAAGCGGGCCAGTGCCGGCACGGCGGGGGCGGTGCCGCTGTCCAGTTTCGGGCGGAAGCTGCTGACCGCCGGACCGCTGCCGCAGCCTTCGCGCAAGGGGCTGGTGGTCAACTTTCGCTACGGCGAGATGGCGCCCGGCGATTTCCCTATCGCGGCCTGGAAGCGGGCGGTCAACGCGGCACTTCTGCGCCGCAGCCCGGTGCTGGCCTATGGCGAGCCGGCAGGCTCGCGCCGCCTGCGCCGGGCCTTGCAGGGCTACCTGTGGCGCTCGCGGTCGCTCAGCTGCCAGCTGGAGCAGATCATCATCGTCAGCGGCTCGCAGCAGGCATTGGACCTGTCGGCGCGGATGCTGCTGGACCCGAGCGATGCCTTCGTGATCGAAAACCCGGCCTATGCAATGGCGCGGATGGCCTTCACCATGACTGGGGCACGGCCGGTGCCGATCGATGTCGACTCCAAGGGGCTGGATACCGCGCAGCTTGCCGGAATGCGGGCGCGGCTGGCCTATGTCACGCCTTCGCACCAGTACCCGCTGGGCGGGGTGATGCCGATCGAGCGGCGGCTGGAGCTGATCGAGTGGTCGAAGCAGGCAGACGCCTGGATCATCGAGGACGATTACGACAGCGAGTACCGCTATGACGTGAAGCCGCTGCCGCCGCTGTGTTCGGTCGACGAGATTGGCCGGGTGATCTATGTCGGCACGATTTCAAAGATCCTCTCGCCCACCATGCGGATCGGCTATGTGGTGGTGCCCGAGGGGCTGCGCGAGGCCTTCGTCACCGCCAAGCAGCTGACCGACCGCCATACCTCGCTTTACGGGCAGGAGGCGCTGGCCGATCTGATCGAGAGCGGCGCCTATGAGCGCCAGGTGCGCCGGCAGCGGCGGCTGAACGCGCAGCGGCGGGCGGCGCTGATCGACTCGCTGCACGCGGCCTTTGGCGATGCGGTGGAGATCGAGGGCGGCGAGGCGGGGCTGCATGTGGTGGTCTGGTTCCGCGACTTGCCTGCCGCCCGCGAGGGCGAGCTGATCGAGCAGGCGCTGCGGCTGGGGGTGGGGATCTACTCGGTGCGCGGCCTGTGCGACCCGCCGCTGTCTTCGGGGCGCAATGCGCAGATCGGGCTGGTGATGGGCTATGCCGCCGTCGACCCGGAGTGGATCCGCCAGGGCGTGTCGCTCCTGCGCAAGGCGGCGGACAAGATTGCCTAGGGCGCGCGGCGGGAACCCGGGGGACGCCCAGGCGTTGGCTTTCCATGCCTGACCTATATGTTCCTTCGCTGTTTGCCGCGCTGGCCTTTGCCGCCATCCACTATCTGGTGCCCAAGCTGAAATTCCTCGACGGGATTCCGCGCAGCCGCTGGCTGTCGATCGCGGGCGGGGTGGCGGTGGCCTATGTCTTTGTCCACCTGCTGCCCGAGCTGGCCGAGCATCAGGAGGCGCTGGCAGACCACGAGGGTGCGCTGGCCAGCGTGGCGGAAGCGCTTGAGCGGCTGGTCTATGTGCTGGCACTGGCGGGGCTAGCGGTGTTCTATGGGCTGGAGCGGCTGGTGCAGACCTCCAAGGCGGGACGCGACCGGACCGAGGCGCGGGCCTTCTGGATTCATATCGGGGCCTTTGCGCTCTATAACTTTCTTGTCGGCTATTTCCTTTTGCACCGCGAAGACCCGGGGCTGCTGTCGCTGGGTCTCTACGTGGTGGCAATGGGGCTGCATTTCGTCACCAATGATTTCGGTATGCATGACGACCACCGGGAGCTTTACGACCGCAAGGGCCGCTTCATCATTGCGGGCGCGGTTCTTGCCGGCTGGCTGATGGGGGTGGTGGCGGAGATCCCCGAGGAATGGCTGATCGGTGTTTTTTCCTTCCTTGCCGGCGGTGTGGTGCTCAACGTGCTGAAGGAGGAACTGCCGGAGGAGCGCCAGAGCAGCTTTGCTGCCTTTGCGGTTGGCGCGGCCGCCTATTCGGCGCTGCTGATCGCGGTGTGAAGCCGCGAACTCCCGCCAGCTTGCTGTTCCCGGCCGTGCGGCACTAAACTGGCTTCTGTGCGTTGGCGCAGGGTTGCGGCGCCCGCATGGCAGCTCTGCAAGGGCTGGTTCAGGAATGTGATCCGGATTACGCAACTGACTGAAAGCAGGCGGATTTTCGCAGGCAAAATTCCGCCATAGGCGGGATTCCGCTGGCGTTTTCGGCGTGGGTGCGCGGCCCGTGTTTCAACCCTCTCCTCTGCAAAAATGCAATGATAGCCCGGTGCCGGGCCGCGGCTTCAGGGATGGAGAAGACCACGGTCCGGCATGGAACAGGAGACTCAGAAAAATGAGCACCAAATTCGCTGCAACTGTCAGCGCAACCGCGCTGGCTGTGGCGCTTGCAGGTCCCGCGCTGGCGGGCCCCGAATATTCCAATGACACCGGCGGCAGATTTAGCTGGTACGGTCATCTGAACCCCGCCTTCCAGTCCTTCGATGACGGCGCGGAAGACTTCGGCCGCCTGGTCGACAATGAAGCCTCCAAGTCGCGCCTCGGCTTCTGGCTGGAGCAGAGCTACGGTGAAAATACTCTGCGCTTCAACTTCGAGACCGCGATGGGGTTCCGCTCCTCGGCCGGGGTGGATCAGATCTCCACCGGCGAAAACCTGAGCTGGGACCGCACCGACATCCGCCATGTGGACTTGCAGTTCGACACCGCGCGCTATGGCCGTTTTTCCGCCGGTCAGGGCTCGATGGCCACTGACAGCATCACCGGCGCCGATTTCTCGGGCACCGGCCTTGGCGCCTCCAACTCGGTTGCGGATTCCGCGGGCGGCTACCGGTTCCGCCAGGCCGATGGCACGCTGAGCACCATCGAGATTGGCGACGTGTTTACCGATCTGGACGGCACCCGTTTGGGCCGTGTGCGCTATGACACGCCGGAACTGGCGGGCTTCACCCTCTCGACCTCCTACGGCACCGACATCCTGAAGGAGGACAACGACCGCGAGACCTATGACGTCGCCGTGCGCTATGGCCGCGAGGATGTTGCGGGCTTCAACCTGGACGCAGGCCTGGGCGCTTCGTGGACCGAGGAGACCGGCAAGGAAGACAGCCGCGACGTCTCGGGCTCCTTCGCAGTTCTGCACAAGGCCACCGGCCTGTCGCTGAACCTCGCCGCAGGAGAGCGCGACATCGCGGGCAGCTACGCCTATGCCAAGCTCGGCTATAAGGCCAACCTGTTCGCGGCCGGCTCCACCGCTTTCTCCGTCGACTATTATGACGGCTCCGACATGGAGAGCGCGGGCGACAGCGCGGACTCCTGGGGGGTGGCCGCGGTGCAGAAGGTCGACGCCTACAACGTCGAAACCTATCTTGCCTACCGCGAATACTCCTACGAGGACAACAGCGGTGCCGGCTACCAGGACGCAGACGTGGTCCTGGCGGGCGCCCGCTGGAAGTTCTGATCGTCCCTTCCCTCGGATACCGGAACGGAGAACACGCCCCCGCGGGCGTGTTTTCTTTTTTTGGGGGGCACAGATTCCTCAGGCGCGGGACAAGGCCGCAGGCCGCCGCGCATCGCCGGCGCGCTCCCACGCGGGCGGCGATTTTGCAGCGGTTGGGCGGCCCATCGAGAAGGCGTACGGACTTGGCCGGTGTAAACTGCCAGTCACTTCCGCCTGCATCGCCCCCGCGCGCGCCGGCGATGCGCGGCCGCCGTTGGTTTCCAGACCGAAACCAATGCCAAGCTGCCTATTTCCGCCGCAGGCGGGCAATGCCTCTTGCGCCGGGCGGCCTGGGCAAATAGAAGGCCCCAAATTGTCTGGGGGCGGAGCCTGCGCGCGCGCCCCGAATCTCTATGGGGAATAGGATGCAGGTCACCGAGACGCTGAACGAAGGTCTGAAACGCGGCTACGCCATCACCGTCACCGCTTCCGAGCTGGACGAGAAGGTCAACGAAAAGCTGGTCGAAGCGCAGCCGGAAATCGAGATGAAGGGTTTCCGCAAGGGCAAGGTCCCGATGGCGCTCTTGAAGAAACAGTTCGGCCAGCGCCTGATGGGCGAAGCGATGCAGGAAGCCATCGACGGGGCGATGAACAAGCACTTCGAGGACAGCGGCGACCGCCCGGCGATGCAGCCGGACGTCAAGATGACCAACGAGGACTGGAAAGAGGGCGACGACGTTGCCGTCGATCTGTCGTATGAAGCGCTGCCGGAAATCCCGGACGTCGACTTCTCGGGCATCGAGCTGGAAAAGCTGGTCGTGAAGGCCGAAGACGAAGCGGTTGACGAAGCGCTCGCCAACCTGGCCGACACCGCCAAGGAATATGAGGCCCGCGAAGACGGTGCAGCAGCCGAAGACGGCGACCAGGTCGTGATGGACTTTGTCGGCAAGGTCGACGGCGAAGCCTTTGAAGGCGGCGCAGGCGACGACTACCCGCTGGTTCTGGGCTCCAACTCCTTCATCCCCGGCTTCGAAGAGCAGCTGGTCGGTGTGAAGGCGGGCGAAGAGAAGGACGTGACCGTCTCCTTCCCCGAGGACTACCAGGCCGAGCATCTGGCGGGCAAGGAAGCCGTGTTCTCCTGCACCGTGAAGGAAGTGAAGGCGCCGAAAGCGGCCGAGATCGACGACGAGCTGGCGAAGAAATTCGGCTCCGACGATCTGGACGCCCTGAAAGCCCAGATCCGTGAGCGCCTGGAAGCCGAATACGCCGGTGCCGCCCGCGCCGTGCTGAAGCGCGCGCTGCTGGACAAGCTGGACGATCTGGTCTCCTTCGACCTGCCGCCGTCGCTGGTCGACGCCGAGGCCAAGCAGATCGCGCATCAGCTGTGGCACGAGGAAAACCCGGAAGTGCAGGGCCACGACCACGCCGAGATCGAGCCGACCGAAGAGCACGTGAAGCTGGCCGAGCGCCGTGTGCGCCTGGGCCTGCTGCTGGCCGAGCTGGGCCAGAAAGCAGAGGTCGAAGTGACCGACGCCGAGATGACCCAAGCGATCATGCAGCAAGCCCGCCAGTACCCGGGCCAGGAGCGCCAGTTCTTCGAATTCATCCAGCAGAACGCCCAGATGCAGCAGCAGCTGCGCGCGCCGCTGTTCGAAGACAAGGTTGTCGACCACATCGTCGAGCAGGCCAAGGTCGAGGAGAAAGAAGTCTCCAAGGAAGATCTGCAGAAAGCTGTCGAGGCGCTGGAAGAGGAGTAATTTCCTCTCCCTGCCGCAAGCAGAATTGACGAAAGGCCGCCCCCCGGGGCGGTCTTTTGCGTTTAGGAGTGTGGCGCGGTCACAGCACCAGCCGCTCTTGCAGCCATAGGATCGACGGGTAGGCCGCGAGCCAGATCCAGAAGAAACGGTTGAGCCCGAACAGGCAGGCATTGGCAAGGTGGAACAGTGCTGCGGTGAACAGCGCCAGCATCAGTGCTTCCCGGTGGAAGAGTGCGAGCGGGAATAGAAGTTCGAACAGCATTACCGCCCAGCTCATCATGAAAAGAAGGCCAGGGCGGGCGGCATAGCCGCGCAGGCCCTCGCTGACCGGGTAGGCGGAGAAGGCAAAGACGTCCCCTAAGGCCCGGCCCGCGCGCCATTCGGGGTTCATGATCTTGACTTGGCCGGAGATGAAGTAGGAGAGCACAAGCTGGGCCGCGAGATAGGCGAAGGCGAGTTCCTGCCAGGGGCGGGAAGGCAGCAGGTGCGCGAGCGTCAGGCAGGTGAGGATCAGAAGGCTCATCTTGTCACTGCCGCCATTGTAGGGGCCCTGGAAGCGGCGCAGCAGCGCCAGACCCAGCCCGCAGAGCGCAAGCAGCACGTAAGGCGTGGCGATGCCGGACAGCAAAAGCCCGCTGAGGATCAGCCGGGCGATGTGAAGCCGCTGCTCGTCCCCGCGGGCTGTAAGGTGTTCGGCGCTTTGCTGCAGGAAGGCAAAAGCCAGCAGCATCTCGGTTGCGCGCAGGGCGGTCTCAAAACTCATGCCGCGGCCCTGCATGGGAGCCGCCGCGGCTCGGAGACATAGGTGACGGCGCGCACAAGCGCGCCCTCCTGCCGGTCATGGAAGACCAGTCGGAACTGCAGATAGGGCAGGGCGGAGGGCAGGGCTGAACCCGGCGGCGGGTGGCGTTGCAGCTCGGCGGCGATGCGGCTGTGGATTTCGTTCGCAGTGTGGGCGGAGGGGTTGGCGGTAAGGCGCTCGGCGCAGCTGACCAGGAACAGGGTCTCGTTCCCGCGCGGGTTCCACAGCAGCCGCAGCGCCATGCGAAAGGGGCCGATCCGCTGCGGGCGGGGGCGGAATTCTTGCCAGGTTTCCGCGGGCTGTTCCGCGCCGGGCAGCAGCGCCCATTCCAGCCGCGGCGAGGGCTCGACGGTCTTGAAGAAGCGCCAGGACGGCAGCAGCGCGGGCAGCAGGAGGGAGAGCAGAGAGGCCATGGCGCAAGTCTGCCGCGGCAACGGTTACAATTTGCCTAAACCGCCCCGGCTGAAGCGTGAAGACTGCCAGCCCGGGGGCTCCCGCCCGTCCTTGGCACGCCCTGACGGGCCTGCCTGCGTCCCGTTGGGCCGGGCAGCGCGCCTGCGGCGCGCTGCGGTTGGTCTGTGGCGCCAGTTCCGTGAGGCGGCGCGGTCAGTTCCGCAGGCCGGTCTCTTCCAGCATGCCGCGGCGCTTGGCCTCATAATAATAGCCGCGCGAATAATGTTTGACGGCCTGATCCTGGCTGCCGTCGGCCAGGAGCCAGGCGCCGCGCAGGTATTTCACCGCATATTGGAGGTTGGTGCCGGGGTCCAGAAGCGCGTCCGGCTGGCCTTTGAAGCCCATCGAGCGGGCGGTGGCCGGCAGGATCTGCAAGAGCCCGTAGTAGGGGCGGTTGACGGCCCAGGGGCGGTGCGTGCTCTCGCGGATGGCTAGGCGGTGGACCAGGCTGCGCGGAACCTCGTAGTGGTCGGCCCAGTGGTTGATTTCCTGGCGCAGCTGGGGGGTTTCATTGGGAAAGAGCGGCGGGCTGAATGCGGCCCGTTGCGGCGGTTCCGCCTGGGTGCCGCAGGCGGCGAGAACCGCGGCGGCAAAAAATAAAATGAGACTGATCCGGCGCGTCATGCGGGCTCCGCTGGTTGTTTGTCGCAGCGAGATTAGCCAGCTTCCGGCATCCTGCAACGGGGCGGTTGCGCCAGCCGCGCAAATCCGCGGCGCAGCGGCGGGGAATTGCCGGTTTGCCCGCCTTAACGGCGGGATTTGGGCGGCTGGCCGCCTTAGCGCGGATTTTCTTAAAACCTTAGGTGTTAAGCAATTGTTTATTGTGGTCGACCGCTACATGTTGGGTATGCGCATTGAGGCAGAACAACCCTCAGGGCCGCATGCCCTCCCGCGTGGGAAGATGCGGCACCGTCGGGCAGAAGGGGCCGCGGCTGTTTCCCAATTTTTCGCGGCCCCTTTCAGGTCCTTTTCTGACCTGCCTCAGCCGGTCAAGGGGTGGCCGCGGCTTTGCAGGCAATTCACCAAGTGGCGGCGCTGCGCCAGCTTGACCTGGGTATCGCCCGCTGCGGCGCCGGCAATCAGGCCGAGCGTTGCGCCGATCGCGGCTTTCTCCGCCCGGTTGCCGGAGTTGACTGCAACCGCGGTGCCGATGCCGGCGCTGGCTGCGCCAAGCGCGGCTGTCTTGCTGATGTGGCCCTTGCCGATCTGCGCTGCCTGGGCGCGGCAGAGGGTAAGATCCTCCTGGTAAGAGGGGCCGGGCAGGCCGCTGAGGCTGGGCGGCTCGGAAAGCGGCCGGGTGTCGCAGCTTGCGACGGCTGTACAGCCCGCGAGAGCGAGGGCGAGGCGTTTCAGGGACAACAGGCGGCTCCTTTTCCGGATCGGTGTGAACGGGTCTTGCCCGGAGGCTAGTGCAGCGGCACCCGGCAGGCCAGTTGCTTGCGGGCCAGTTGCTTGCGGGCCAGTTGTTTACGGGCCAGCCGCTTGCCGGCCGTTCAGGACGGGGCGCCGGAACGGGTGGCCGCGGCGCGGCCAAATCGGCGCGGGGCGGCGGTGAGCGCCGGGCCGCAGTGGCCTTCGAAACGCGAGAACTCCGGCGTGAGCAGCGCCTCTGGCACCGCGTCGGAGACGGTTTCGCCGTGGTACCGCGGCGCATCGAAATCAAAACCGCGCAGCAGGCGGAACAGCAGGCGGCGGCGCAGGGCGGATTCTTCGCGGTCAAGTGAAACACTCATGGTTTTCCCTTTCTCCTCTGCCCGGCAGTATCGCCGAAGTTGGCGAAGGCGGGGGTTAACGCGCGGCCCCGTTCTGCTTAAAACTTTTGCCGGCTTTGCAAGCTGCTGCCGGTGCAATGAAAAAGGCCGCCCAAAGCGGGCGGCCTTTTCCGTCTTTGCCAAATCCGGAGCGGATCAGGCGTTTTCTTCGTCTTCGCCGGCTGCGGCGGGCGCTTCGTCGTCGTCGGACGCGGCCGAGCCGATGTCGTCGAACAGTTCGGAAATTTCGAACTCAGCAGCGGCTTCCTCTTCGGCGGCCAGCTCCTGGATCGACTTGCCGGACGCCTGCAGCTCGGCCTCTTCGGGCGAGCGGGCGACGTTCAGCTCGACGGTGACCATGACTTCCGGGTGCAGGTGCACTTCGGCTTCATGCAGGCCCAGAGCCTTGATCGGCTCGCGGATGATGACCTGCTTGCGGTCGACCGAGAAACCTTCTTCGGTGGCCACTTCGGCAGCGTCACGCGGGGTGACCGAGCCGTAGAGGTTGCCGCCGTCGGAAGCCTGGCGAATCAGGACGAACTGCTGGCCAGCCAGCTTTTCGCCGAGTGCTTCGGCTTCTTTCTTGGTTTCCAGGTTGCGGGCTTCCAGCTGGGCCTTCTGCCCTTCGAAGGCAGCGATGTTGGCGTCGGAGGCGGTCTTTGCCTTGCCCTGCGGCAGCAGATAGTTGCGCGCGTAGCCGGGCTTCACGTCAACGACTTCGCCCATCTGGCCGAGCTTGGCCACGCGTTCGAGAAGGATAACTTGCATCTGTCAGGTCTCCTTACTTCACAGCGTAGGGCAGCAGGGCGAGGAAGCGGGCGCGCTTGATTGCACGGGCCAGCTCACGCTGCTTCTTGGCGGACACGGCGGTGATGCGCGAGGGCACGATTTTGCCGCGCTCGGAAACGTAGCGCTGCAGCAGACGTGTGTCCTTGTAGTCGATCTTCGGCGCGTTGTCGCCCGAGAACGGGCACACTTTGCGGCGGCGGAAAAACGGTTTGGCTGCCATGATTTAGCGTCCTTTTCTCAAGCGTTGATCAGCGGCGCTCGCGACGGCCGTCGCGTTCGTCGCGCTTCTGCATCTGGACCGAAGGGCCCTCGGCGTGCTCGTCGACCTTGATGGTCAGGACGCGCATCACGTCGTCGTGCAGACGCATCAGGCGCTCCATTTCCTGAACAGCCGCTGCCGGAGCATCGGTGCGCAGGAAGGCATAATGGCCCTTGCGGTTCTTGTTGATCTTGTAGGCCATGGTCTTCACGCCCCAGTACTCCTGATCGACCAGCTTGCCGCCGTTGTCGGACAGAACAGCACCGAAATGTTCGATGAGGCCTTCAGCTTGCGAGTTGGACAGGTCCTGACGCGCAATCATGACATGCTCGTAGAGTGGCATGCGAACTCCTGTTTGTGTCTAGGCGCATTTCATAGACGGGGCGTGTCGCACTTCCGCTGCCCTGTCACGAGAGTCTGCGCGGATCGAAAGATGCGCGGAAGCAGGGTCTCCCTATACAGTCTGGCGCTGAAAGAGCAAGGCGAAACCGGCCCGGGCCGGACAGCCTTGGAGCGGGCGCGGGCCGTGCCTTCACAACTGCGCGAGAACCGGCCCGGCGCGGGCCGGGCGGGTTTTGTGTTTGTCCGCTCACAGTTACTGTTGGTTTTTGCCGGCTTCCCTTTCGCAGGGCCAGGCCGCATCTGTTGGCATGAGAATTACAACGACGGAGCTATCCCCCATGAAGAAGACCCTGCTTGGCGCCGCCCTGGCTGCTGCTGCCGCCACCGGCGCCGCCGCCGCGCCTGAGAAATACGTGCTGGATTCCGGCCACAGCCAGATCCTGTTCAGCTACAACCACCTTGGCTATTCGACCACCTGGGGCATGTTCTCGGGCTTCGAGGGCGAGGTGATGTTTGACCAGGAAGATCCCGCCGCTTCCAGTGTAGCGGTATCGATGCCGCTGAAGTCGATGTTCACCGGCTGGGAGGGCCGCTTCGACCACTTCATGACCAAGGATTTCTTCGACGCGACGGAGGATGAGACCGTCACCTTCCAGTCCACCGGCATCGAGGTGACCGGCGACACCACTGCCAAGATCACCGGCGATCTGACGCTGAACGGCGTGACCAAGCCGGTGGTGCTGGACGCCACGCTGAACAAGGCCGAGCCGCATCCGATGGAGAACAAGCTCTGGGCCGGGTTCGATGCCAGCACCACCGTGCTGCGCTCGGACTATAACCTGGGCAAGTTCGCACCCTTCGTGAGCGACGAGGTCGAGGTGAAGATCTCGGTCGAGGCCAAGAAGGCCGAGTAGGTCCGGAGCATCCGCTCTGCGCATTTGATCGCCGGTCCTGCCTGGGCCGGCGGTTTTTCATTGTGGCGGGGGCATGTGCCAAGCCGGTAAACTTCCGCTTGTAGCAAAGCAGCCCCCTTGAGCCGATTTCGCCGGTCCCCACCGCGGAACAAGGCCACGGACCAAGGCCGTGCGGCCGCCGCGCACCGCCGGCGCCCCAACGCGGCGGCGGTTTGGCGAGGCCGGGCGCGTCCTCGACGGGCACCAAGGGCTTTGCCGGGATAAGCTGCCAGTCACACGCTTCCGGCTCGCCTCCGCGCGCAGGCGGGGCACGGCTCATCGCATGGGGTTCTGGCAGAGGCGCCGGGATAGCGGACGAACGCCGTTTGGGCTACGATGGTCAGCCGGGTCTGCCCGGTTGCGGCTCATCCTTCGGGGATGTCGCCGAGACGGATCATGCCCGCGCTCACCTCCTGGAAGCCCGTGCGCCAGGCCCGCTCCAGCTCCGCATTCATCTCATCGCCCAAAACGTGCTGCATGGTGTCGATCAGCGCGTCTTCCATTGGCGCGAACTGGGCGCGGGTGACTCCTATGGTGGCATGCATCTTACCCAGTTCCGCCAGCTTGGCGCTGAGCATCTGCGGCGTGTCCATCTCTGCCAGGATGCGGCCCAGGGTGGACATGAACTTCATCCCCTGCGCTTCCAGGTCTTCGCGGAACATCCCCCTGAGTTCCGGTGCGCGGCGGAACAGCGCCTCGTAGAAATACAGCGAATGCAGGTCCATTTCCGCATGCAGGCGGGCGTAGCTGTCCTGCAGCAGCTTCAGATCGTGGCCGGAGAGCGGCATGGCGGCCTCCTTACTTCTGCCATGCCTTATTATACCATCCGGACCCGCGCGTTTCGCCGCGCGAATCCGCGCGATGTTACAGAATTTCCGTTTGAGGTCAGAAATGCGAAACGTCGCGCGGGGGCGCGACGTTTGCTGTCCAATTCCGCGGGGGGGTTACTGCGCCCGGGTGGCCTCCAGTTCCACCGAGACGGTGACTGCAAAGGCAAGCGAACTTTCATCTTTAAGACCGGCGCCAATGCCGAAGTCGAGCCGGTTCAGGTCCATCGCGCCTTGCATCCTTGCGCGCTCCCCCTCCAGCTCCAGCGTGAAGGGCAGGATGACGGGCACGGGCTGGCCTTTGATTTCGAGCGTGCCCTCGGCCTGGTAGCCCTCTTCAAGCTTGAGAATGCCGGCCTTGAAGATGGCGGTTGGGTGACTGGCGGCGTCGAAGTAATCGGCGCCCATCGCCTGTGCGGTGACGCTGCCCAGTTCCAGCGAGGGGATCGCGACGGTGACTTCCACATTGCCGGCCGGGCCGGGGGCGGCGGGCTCGTCAAAACGGATGCGGGCGGACCAGTCCTTGAAGCTGCCGGTGACGGAGCTGCCCATCTGGGTGACTTCGAGGCCAAGCCGTCCCTGCTCGATGCGCCAGTTGGCATCTTCTCTGGCGGGCTGCCCGGAGGCCACCACTGGCGCGGCGGTGCCGGTGGCGGAGGGGGTCGAGAACAGGCCAAAACCCGCACCGCCCGCCAGTACCGCGGCCCAGACCGCAAGCGCCACTGCCAGCGGGGCGAGGCTGTGACCCTGCTCCGGCGGCCGTGGCAGAGCGGCGCGGCCAGGCAGCATCCGCCGCAGGGTTGCGTCACGGTCGATCACATGGTGCTTCAGCGCGCCCGCGATATGCAGGGTCAGCGCCGCGGCCAGGGTCCAGACCAGCAGCCAGTGCAGGGTCGCCGCGGTATGGGCCAGCGGCTCGGAGAGCGGCACGAAGGGCAGGCGCTGGCCAAAGGGCCACCAGATCGGCGCAAAGCCGGTGGTGGCGGCGTGATGCACCCAGCCGCTGAGCGGCACCAGCACGAGAGAGCCGTAGAGCAGCCAATGCACGGTCTCGGCCGCCAGTGCCTCGGCCTTGCGGCCGGGATGCAAGAGGCCGGGCTTGGGCTGGCTCAGCGCCCAGAGGATGCGCAGCAGAGCGGTAAAAAAGATCGTAACTCCAAGCGTCTTGTGCAGCGAGAACAGAAGCGTTGCACGTTCGATCACAGCTTCGCTTCCGTCAAAACCGGGGCCCTGGATTGCCACCGCCAGCTCCTTGGCGAAGTAGCCCAAGGGGAGGACGGTGAAAATCAGGAGGGCGGTCAGCCAGTGGAAACCCTTGGCGACGCTGCCATAGGAGGAGGGCGTATTGGCGCGGGACATGGGCGCGGGTCCTTGTCAGTATTTCACTTGCCGGGAAGTCTAGCCGCCGCCGGGCCGGTTGCAACGCAGAGAGCTGTCCGCCGGCGCACAGGCATGGTGCGCCCGGCGCGGAGCCGGCGCCTGGAACGCGGGCTTTGCTTGTACGCAACGGAAAGGCCCGCTACATCAGGCCAAACGGTTCATCAGACGAGGTCACGCATGACAATCGCATTCGTGTTTCCCGGGCAGGGCGCCCAAACCATCGGCATGGGCAAGGCGCTGGCCGAGGCCTATCCCGCAGCGCGGGCCGTGTTCGACGAGGTCGACGCGGCGCTGGGGGAAAAGCTGAGCCAGCTGATCTGGGAGGGCGATATCGAGACGCTGACCCTGACGCAGAACGCCCAGCCCGCGCTGATGGCCACCTCGCTCGCCGCGGTGCGGGCGCTGGAGGCCGAGGGCGCCGGGCTGGAGAAGGCGGCTTTCGTGGCCGGGCATTCGCTAGGCGAATATTCCGCCCTGGCGGCGGCGGGGGCGCTTTCGGTTGCCGATACCGCGCGGCTGCTGCGCACCCGGGGTCTGGCGATGCAGAGCGCCGTGCCGGTGGGCGAGGGCGCGATGGCGGCGATCCTGGGCCTGGATCTGGACGCCGTGCGTGCAGTGGCCGAGGAGGCCGCGCAGGGCGAGGTCTGCCAGGCCGCCAATGACAACGACCCCACTCAGGTGGTGGTCTCCGGCGCCAAGGCAGCGGTGGAGCGGGCGGCGGTGATCGCCAAGGAAAAGGGCGCCAAGCGCGCGGTGATGCTGCCGGTCTCCGCCCCCTTCCACTGCGCCCTTATGCAGCCCGCGGCCGATGCGATGGCCGAGGCGCTGGCGGGCGTGGAGATCAAGGCGCCCGCGGTGCCGCTGATTGCCAATGTGCGCGCGGATGCGGTGACGGACCCGGACGAGATTCGCGCCCTGCTGGTCGAGCAGGTCACCGGTTCGGTGCGCTGGCGCGAGAGCGTGCAGGCGATGGCGGCCAAGGGTGTGACCGAATTCTGGGAGATCGGCGCGGGCAAGGCGCTGTCGGGCATGATCCGCAAGATCGACCGAGCCCTGGTTTGCCGCCAGGCGGGCACGCCGGAAGAGGTCCAGGAGGCGGCCGCCGGGTAACCGGAATTTTAAAAAAATTCCGGCCCGTTTTCCGGTGCGGAAAACGGTCCCCGTGGCGGGCCGGAGCTTTGATAAAGGAAACGACATGTTTGATCTGACAGGCAAGACTGCCCTCATCACCGGCGCGTCGGGCGGCATTGGCGGCGATATTGCCCGCGCGCTGCACGCCGCCGGCGCCACCGTGGCGCTTTCGGGCACCCGTGAAGAGCCGCTGAAGGCGCTGGCCGAAGAGCTGGGCGAGCGCGCCCATGTGCTGCCGTGCAACCTCTCCGATGCGGAAGCCGTCGAAGCGCTGCCGAAACAGGCCGCCGAGGCGATGGGCGGGGTGGACATCCTCGTTAACAACGCAGGCATCACCCGCGACAACCTGTTCATGCGCATGAAGGACGAGGAATGGGACAGCGTGCTGAACGTGAATCTCACCTCCACTATGCGGCTCTGCCGCGGCGTGCTGCGCGGCATGATGAAGAAACGCTGGGGCCGGATCATCAACATCTCCTCGGTTGTGGGCGCCACCGGCAACCCGGGCCAAGGCAACTACGCGGCCTCCAAGGCGGGCATGATCGGCATGTCGAAATCGCTGGCCTATGAGGTCGCCAACCGCGGCATCACCGTGAATGCTGTGGCGCCGGGATTCATTGCCACGGCGATGACCGGCAAGCTGAACGACGACCAGAAAAACGCGATCCTGAGCCAAATTCCGGCAGGCCGCATGGGGGATTCGAAGGAAATCGCCTCGGCTGTGCTGTATCTGGCCAGCGGAGAGGCCGCCTATGTGACCGGCACAACCCTGCATGTGAACGGCGGCATGGCGATGCTGTAAGCCGCGTTGCAGTGCCGGGCGGCGGGTCCGCCCGCGCTGCGCGCAATGCGCACAGGCGGCGCCTGCGGACCGGCCTGTACAGTCGGGCAAGCGGTTGAAAAGGCGCCACTTTGAAAATAATTCCGGCGCTTCCGCTTGCAACCGCTTGATTGAGTCGCCATCTGCGCGCTTGATGGCGGCAGCAAGCGGGCAGCCTGTCCTGCGCCGCCGGTGCGAAACCGTTTGCCTCGGCTGCGGTCTATGCTATAGGCGGCCCGTATCGACGCCGGCATTCCTTTGCGGGAAGCGCCGGTCCCATTCCCGCCTGCGGGGATAACACCGCCCGCACGGGCACAACCACGCCGCCCGCATGGGCAAGGGCAGAACCGGGCAGAGTGCCCTGAAAAACGAGGAAGAGACATGAGCGACGTCGCAGATCGCGTTAAGAAGATCGTTGTTGAGCACCTGGGTGTCGAAGAAGAAAAAGTGACCGAAAACGCGTCCTTCATCGACGATCTCGGCGCCGACAGCCTGGACACCGTTGAGCTGGTCATGGCCTTCGAAGAAGAGTTCGGCATCGAGATCCCGGACGATGCAGCCGAAACCATCCAGACCTTCGGCGACGCAGTGAAGTTCATCAACGAAGCGTCCTGAACCAGTCACGGAAACGTGAATTCCTGAACGGCGTTTTCCTGCGGGGAAGCGCCGTTTTGCGTCGAGGGGGCGGGGCCAAAGCCGCGCATTCTGAGTGACAGGCGGCAGGATGTGGTATCCTGCACCTGGAGCAATCAGGAGAGACCCCCGCCATGATGATCTACCCCACAATGGAACTTCAGAACGGCCGCTGCGTGACGCTGGACAAGGGCCGTCTGGATGAGCCGATGATTTGGCATGTGGATCCGGTCGAAACCGCGAAGGGCTTTGCCGCGGCCGGCGCGGAATGGATGCATCTGACCGATTTCAGCGCCATCGAGGGCGACTACGGCAACGAGGAGCTGATCACCCGCATCATCCGCGGCGCCGGCATTCCGGTGCAGCTGGGCGGCGGCATGCGCTCGCGCGAGCATATCGAGCATTGGATCGACAAGGGCGCGGGCCGGATCGTGGTCAGTACGCTGGCGGCACGCGATCCGCATATGGTCAAGGATCTGATCAACCATCATCCGGATCAGATCGTGCTGGCGGTGGACGTCTACCAGGGTCAAGTGATGACCGACGGCTGGCGCCACTCCGGCGCGATCACGCCCGAGGATTTCATTGCTGCCTTCGACACGCTGCCCCTGGCGGGCATCATTGTGACCGATATCGACAGCGACATGACTAATGTGGAAGCGCAGCTTGGCCTGATTTCGGGCCTCGCGAGCCACGCGCGCACGCCGGTGATCGCCAGCGGTGTGGTGCGCACCGCCGATGACATCTCGCGGCTGAAATATGTCTACAACATCTCAGGCGCGCTGGTGGGCCGGGCGCTATACCGCAAGACGCTGTCGCTGGAAAAGGCGCTGGGGGTGGCGCGGCCGGAACCGGAGCATATGGCCGAGTTCCAGTAAGGCCGAGGCGTGGACCGGCGCGGCTTCGGAGCGGGCGCCGGTGCAGCAATATAAACAGACCCGGTGGCGCGCCCCGCCGGGTTTCTTTCATTCTTGAGGGGGCAGAGGAGCTGACTTGCAGCCTGACCGTCCGAAGCGTTTCCCGGCTGTCAGCCCCGCGCCTGCCGGGACGGCAATTCCCCTTCGCACGGGGTGGGCCCGGCCCAAGGCTGTGTCTAGCTTAGTCCGGGGGTGGGCTTTACGGCAGCGCTGGCGGCGGCGGCCTCAGCCGGGTAGTCCTCCAGCAGCTTGTGCAGCTGCAACGGGTTGAACTCCTCGGCGAACCTGACGCCGAAATAGTCCTGCGTGTGCCACATCACATGCGCCTCCTTATGGTAGATGCTGAAGGTCAGCGCAACTTTTCCGCCAACGGTAAAGGGGCCGTCCGGGCGGACCTTGGCGCCGGCCCGGCTGATGTCGACAAACCGCGCCGAAATCACGCTGCTGCCGGTGTTGACCACCACCGGCAGTGAGCAGGTGTGCCGCTTGGTGCGGCGGATGCGGCGGATGCCGAGCCGGTCCAGGAAATAGAGGATGCTGCCGCCCAGCACGATGAACGAGACCCAGGCAATGCCCACGTTGATCATCTGGCGGCGCTGCTGCGCTTCGGCCGCGGCGACAGCCACCAGCTTGCTGCGCATGGTGGTCCGTTCGTCCGGGTCGCAGGCGAGATGCTCCACCCGCTTGCCGAATTTCTCGGCCGAGGCATGGCCGTTGGCGCGGTTCACGGCTTTCAGCGCGGCGGTGCGCCCTTGGGCCTGATGCACTTGCAGGATCTGCGCCTGCTGCCGCATCAGAGCCAGCGTATCCGCCAGTACCGACTCGAGCCCTGCCGCCCGCATGCGCGGCTTCAGCTCCGCCGCCGGGTTGCGGCTGATCCAGCGCTGCAGCCGCTGCGCCATCACCGCATTCTCGCCGGTTTCCAGATAGTGGATATAGCCCTTGGCGGTGCGGTGCAGCAGTGACAGGTCCTGATGCAGCTCGCAGCCCGCGGCGGCCCGCCCGGCAGAAAGGGCAGCCATCAGCAGAACAGCAGCAATTGCAAACCATCGGCGCATGACGCGGATCGTCCCTTGTTTCCGTTGAGGCGGAGTATGGCGCAGAGGTGCAAATGGGTGGTTAACGGCGCATCAGCCCTGCGCGGAGGTTTGTGGCTGGTTTGCGTCTACATGCTGCTAACGCTGCGCTGCGCCGAAAAAATATTCCACCCTGCCGGAGCGGCGAAGGAGGCCGGAGCAGAGGATGGCCGCGCCAAGTGCCGCGCGGCTCCTTCTGTGTCTGGCGGCGCAAAACTCTTGCGGCAGGAGGGCGTGCCGGCAGGTATGCGCGGAGTGTTGCCGCTGCCGCGGGAGCGCTGCGCAATTTTCCGCAACAGGAAGGCGGCTGCCCAGGTGTGCCGCGGGTTTCCGGCGGGGTGTTTGCGAAGAAAAATGCGGGCTGGGGAAATCATTGGCCCAGAACCCCAGCCCGCGACGGCGCCTTGTGAGGAAAAGCCGCCTAATCCATTGAACGGAGTGACTTCAACTTGAGGGAGATGTATTAATGAAGTGCTCCCGTTTTGCAATATTCCCGCAAAACCCGGCGGCGGCCGCGCTTTCCCTCGCGCAATGCGGCCCGCTCTTGCACCTTCCGGGCATTCCAAGCTATTTGGTCAGACGGATTGCCGAGGCGAAGGAGAGCAAGGAATGCGGCGAGTAGTTGTCACCGGACTGGGCCTGGTCACCCCTCTGGCCAGCGGTGTCGAGGAATCCTGGTCCCGGATTCTGGACGGCCAGTCGGGCGCCGGGCCAATAACCCGGTTTGACGCAGCGGCCAGCGGCGTCAGCACGACCTATGCCTGCGAGGTTCCGCGTGGCGATGGCAGCGGCGGCACCTTCAATGCCGACGATTGGGTTGCCAAAAAGGATCAGAAGAAAATTGACGACTTCATCCTCTATGGCATCGCCGCCGCCGACATGGCGGTGCGGGATGCGGGCTGGACGCCTGAGGATGAAGCAAGCCGCCTGCGCACCGGCGTGATGATCGGCTCCGGCATTGGCGGACTCAGCTCCATTGCCGACACCGCAGTGATGATAAAGGAAAAGGGGCCGCGCCGCGTGTCCCCCTTCTTCATCCCTGGCGCGCTGATCAACCTGATCTCGGGCCAGGTTTCGATCCGCTTCGGATTCAAGGGGCCGAACCACTCGGTGGTGACCGCCTGCTCGACCGGCGCTCATGCGATTGGCGATGCGGCGCGGCTGATCAAGTCCGGCGACGCCGACGTGATGATCGCGGGCGGCGCCGAGGCGGCGATCTGCGAGATCGGCATCGCGGGCTTCAACGCCTGCAAGGCGCTGTCGACCAAATATTCCGACGATCCGACGAAAGCCTCGCGCCCCTATGATGCCGGCCGTGACGGCTTCGTGATGGGCGAAGGCGCGGGCATCGTGGTGCTGGAAGACTACGAGCACGCCAAGGCGCGCGGTGCCAAGATCTACGCCGAGGTTCTGGGCTACGGCCTGTCGGGTGATGCCTATCACATCACCGCCCCCTCCGAGGATGGCGACGGGGCTGCGCGCTCGATGCGGGCGGCGCTGAACAACGCGGGGCTGGAGCCTTCGGCCATCGACTATATCAACGCGCATGGCACTTCGACCATGGCCGACACCATTGAGCTGGGTGCGGTGGAGCAGCTGCTGGGCAATCACGCGGCTAATGTCACCATGTCCTCGACCAAATCGGCGACCGGGCACCTGCTGGGCGCGGCCGGCGCGATCGAGGCGATCTTCTCGATCCTGGCGATCCGCGATCAGGTTGCCCCGCCGACCATCAACCTGGACAATCCGGCGGTTGAAACCGCGGTTGACCTGGCGCCGAACCAGAAACGGGAACGCAAGATCGATGTGGCGCTGTCCAATTCCTTCGGCTTTGGCGGCACCAATGCGTCGGTGATCTTCGGGAAGGCCGGCTGATGTGGCGCAGCCTCGCCTCCAATATGCTGACCGTCCTTGTGGTGGCACTGTTCCTGCTGGGCGGCGTCATTCTGTGGGGCAAGTCGCAGTATACCTCCGAAGGGCCGCTTGAGACGGCGATCTGCCTGCGGGTGGAGCGGGGTTCCAACATGACACGGGTGAGCCGCGACCTGGAAGCCCAGGACGCGGTCACTTCGGGCACGCTGTTCCGGCTGGGCGCCCGCTACAGCGAGAAGACCGGCCAGCTGAAGGCGGGCAGCTACCTGCTGGAGGCCGGCGCCTCGATGGAGGAGATCGTCGGCCGGATCACTGAAGCCGGCGCTTCCACCTGCGGCACCGAAGTGGTCTATCAGGTGGGCGTGACCCGGACACAGGCGGTTGTGCGCACGCTGGACCCGGCCACGAACCAGTTCGAGAAGACGGCGGAGTTCCAAATGGGCGAGGAGGAGCCCCCGGCGGAATACACCGAGACCCGCCAGGATCCCGACACCCGCTTCCGCATCGCGCTGGCCGAAGGCGTGACCAGCTGGCAGGTGGTCGAGGCGCTGAAGGCGATGGACGTGCTGGCGGGTGAGCCCGGCGAGCGTCCGGCCGAAGGGTTGCTTGCGCCCGACAGCTACGAGGTAACTCCGGGGACCGAGCGTGCTGCGGTGCTGGCCGAAATGCAGGCGCGCCAGAAACTGCGTATCAACGCGGCCTGGGAAAGCCGGTCGCCGGATGCCGTGGTGCAGTCGCCGGAGGATATGCTGATCCTGGCCTCGATCATCGAGAAGGAAACCGGTGTTTCCGAGGAACGCGGGCTGGTGGCCTCGGTCTTCACCAACCGGCTCAACCGCGGCATGCGGCTGCAGACCGACCCGACGGTGATCTATGGCGTGACACGCGGCGAGGGTGTGCTGGGGCGCGGATTGCGCCAGAGCGAGCTGCGCAAGGCGACGCCTTGGAATACCTATGTGATCGAAGGTCTGCCGCCGACTCCGATCGCCAATCCCGGCATGGCCAGCCTGGAAGCGGCGGTGAACCCGGTGGAGAGCGATTACGTCTTCTTCGTCGCGGACGGCACCGGCGGCCATGCCTTTGCCGAGACGCTGGAAGAGCACAACCGCAACGTGGCGAAATGGCGCCAGATTGAGGCGGAACAGGCCAACAACTGATCTGCCGTTGGAAACGGGTTTGAGAAAGGGCGCTTTGGCGCCCTTTTTTCTGTGACGGCCCCGGCCGGTATTCCGCGCCGGGAAACGGTGCCCTTGGCGCCCGTGGCTGTTGCGCGGAGCGCGTGCGGTCATCTCTCTGGCTGGTTTGATTTTTCCCGCCTTTTGTGCTGAGATGTCCGGGCAGCTGGAAGAAATACGGGCGGTTGCGGGCCTTGGCCTGCCAGCCGCTTTTCTTTCTCTCGTGCGGGATAGACGCATGAGGCAGACATCACTCCATGACAGATCAAGACACCGGAACCTCCCGCAAGGGACAGGTCCAGTATACCGCCGATCTCCTGCGCTCCTTGCAGGAGTCGATTCACTTGCTGCGCAATGACGCGGAAGCCTTGCGCAAGCAGCTTCGCGCGGAAGAGGACGCAGACTCTCCCGCCGTTAAGAACCAGGTCGCCAAGCTCGACCCGCTGATCCGTGATTGCCAGAAAGTGGAGAAACTCCTTGCCGAACAAAGCGCCGACTTCGCCCGCCTGCAAAACGCCGGTCATGAGCTGGACCTCACCGCCGCAAGACGGGAGATCGAAAGCCGCCTGGCTCGCCTCCGCGCCGCGCTCCCTGCAGGACAGCTTCCTGAGTGAGCTGCCGCAGCAGGCGCTGGCCGCGCTGCCCTACCTGTTCGGGTTCTGGGCGCTGCCGCATCAGGCGCCGCCGGGTGGCGACTGGCGCGCTTGGGTGATCCTGGGCGGGCGCGGCGCAGGCAAGACGCGGGCCGGGGCGGAATGGGTGCGGGCGCAGGCCGAGGGGCCGCGGCCGAATGATGCAGGCCGGGCGCGCCGGGTGGCGCTGGTGGGGGAGACCTATGACCAGGTGCGTGATGTGATGGTGCAAGGCGACAGCGGCATCCTGGCCTGCGCGCCGCCCGACCGCCGACCGGTCTGGAAGGCGGGCGAGCGGCGGCTGATCTGGCCCAATGGCGCCACGGCGCAGGCCTTTTCGGCGCATGATCCCGAGGCGCTGCGCGGGCCGCAGTTCGACGCCGCCTGGGTGGACGAGCTGGCCAAGTGGAAGAAGGGGCAGGAGACCTGGGACATGCTGCAATTCGCGCTGCGGCTGGGGCAGGACCCGCGGGTCTGCGTCACCACCACACCGCGCAACGTGCAGGTTCTGAAGGACTTGCTGGCGGCGCCCTCCACCGTGCAGAGTCACGCGCCGACCGAGGCCAACCGGGCCAACCTCGCGGCGTCTTTCATTGCTGAGGTGCGGGCGCGCTATGCGGGCTCGCGGCTGGGGCGGCAGGAGCTGGACGGGGTGCTTCTCGCCGATGTGGAGGGCGCGCTGTGGTCGTCGGCGCAGCTCGCCGCTCTGCAGGCGGCGGAGGCGCCGCCCATGGACCGGGTGGTGGTGGCTGTGGATCCGGCGGTGAGCGCGGGCAAGGCGTCGGATGCCTGCGGGATCATCGCGGCTGGGGCAGTGACCACGGGGCCGCCGCAGGAGTGGCGCGCCTATGTGCTTGCCGACCGCACCGTGCAAGGCGTGGGGCCGCTCACCTGGGCCCGGGCGGCGATTACGGCGCGGGACGACTTTGGCGCCGACCGGCTGGTGGCCGAGGTCAACCAGGGCGGCGCGCTGGTGGAGAGCGTGCTGCGCCAGGCTGATCCGCTGGTGCCGTTCCGGGCGCTGCATGCGTCCCGCGGCAAGGCGGCGCGGGCGGAGCCCGTCGCGGCGCTGTACGAGCAGGGGCGGGTGCGGCATCTGCCGGGGCTGGGCGATCTGGAGGACCAGATGTGCCAGATGACACCGCAGGGCTACCGCGGGCAGGGCTCGCCCGACCGGCTCGATGCGCTGGTCTGGGCGCTGCATGAGCTGATCATCGCGCCCGCTGCCCATCAGAAGATGCCGCGGGCGCGGATGTTGTAGCGCCTGGCTGGAATATAGCAGTCAAGGAAGCCGCCCGCATATCGCGGGCGGTTTTCCAGTTTCTACGCTTCAAGATCAGGTCCAGCGCGGAACAAGGGTGCAAGGCCGCCGCGCATCGCCGGCGCGCCCCCACGCGGCGGCAATTTGGCTGCGGCAGGGCGGTTCCCTCGATAGGGTTTACAGACTTGGCGGGTATAAACTGCCGGCAACCCTCGTTTGGATCGCCCCCGCGCGCGCCGCCGACGCGCGACTATTCACTCAGCAGCAGACCGGCCGATCCGGTTTGGAATCAAGTGGCTTCTATGGATAATGATTAATTATCAATAGTTTGATGGCGGGTGTTGCGCCGCCTGCGCACGGGGCTGGGGGCGAATCTTCAAGCTGCTCAGGCATCAATGTTTCCAGCAAAAGGCGCACCCCGCCCTGACACGGCCGGAACGCCGGAACCCGAACAACAAGGAGTGAAGCATGGTCCTCGACCTCCTGCGGCGCAGACAGCAGACCGGCGCTGACCCTCTCCAGACCAAAGCCAGCGCCGCCGCCCGCGTGGTGTCCTGGCAGGGGGCGGGCCGGGTGGCCTGGAGCCCGCGCGACAGTGTTTCGCTGACCCGCAGCGGCTTTGCCGGCAATCCGGTCGGTCATCGCGTGATCCGGCTGATCTCGGAAGCGGCGGCGGCGGTGCCGCTGGTGCTGCAGGACCGCCAGCAACGCTTTGACAGCCACCCGCTGCTGAGCCTTCTGGCGCGGCCGAACCCGGGTCTGGCGCAGGCCGGTCTGATGGAGGCGGTCTGCGGCCATCTGCTGCTTGCGGGCAACGCCTATGTCGAAGCGGTGCCGTCGGAAACCGGCCTGCCGGTCGAGCTGCACGTGCTGCGGCCGGACCGGATGTCGGTGGTGCCGGGGCCGGATGGCTGGCCTGCCGGATTTGAATACGCCGTGGGCGGGCGCAAGCACCGCTTTGCGGTGGAGGGCAGCCATAGCCCCATTTGTCACATCAAGAGCTTCCACCCGCAGGACGACCATTATGGTCTCTCGCCCTTTCAGGCGGCGGCGATGGCGGTGGATGTGCATAACGCGGCCTCGCGCTGGTCCAAGGCCCTTCTGGACAATGCCGCACGCCCCTCCGGCGCGCTGGTCTGGAGCGGCTCGGACGGGCAGGGCCAGATGGCCGACGACCAGTTCCGGCGGCTGAGCGAGGAGATCCAGGCCAACTTTCAGGGCGCCTGCAATGCCGGGCGGCCGATGGTGCTGGAAGGCGGGCTGGACTGGAAGCCGATGGGGTTTTCGCCCTCGGACATGGAGTTTCAGAAGACCAAGGACACCGCTGCGCGTGAGATCGCGCTGGCCTTTGGGGTGCCGCCGATGCTGCTCGGCATTCCGGGCGATGCCACCTATGCCAACTACCAGGAGGCCAACCGGGCGTTCTACCGGCTGACGGTGCTGCCGCTGGTCTCCAAGGTGACGGCGGCGCTGGCGGGCTGGCTCACCGGCTTTACCGGCGAGGCGCTGGTGCTGAAGCCCGACCCCGATCAGCTGCCCGCGCTGGCGGCCGAACGCGATGCGCAGTGGCGCCGGGTGGCGGAGGCGGATTTCCTGAGCCGGGCCGAGAAGCGCCAGCTGTTGGGCCTGCCGCCGGAAACCGGGAGCGGCGGCGATGAGTGAACATCCGATACACGCCTTCGACTGCTCGCCCGGGCTGCGGCTGAGCGCGCATGAGCGGGTGGCCCAGATCCAGAACGAGGCGGTGAACCGGCGGCTGGACCGGATCGAGCAGATGATGGAGCGGCTGGAACGGCGGCTGTGGCTCACCGTTTATGGCGTGGCCGCGGGGATCCTGGCGCAGGCGTTCCAATCTTTTCTGGCGGTGCAATAGGCGCCTTTACAGCAGGTTGCGAGGTATTTCTCATGCAGGAAGACGAATGGGCCGAGGCCCGGCTGGAGCATAAATTTGCGCGCTTCGGCGAGGGGCTCTCGGTCGAGGGCGCAGAAGGCAGCGCGGCCGAGGCGCGGGTGATTTCGGGCTATGCCAGCCTTTTCGGCGAGACCGACCAGGGCGGTGATGCGGTGATGCCCGGCGCCTATGCGGCCTCGCTCAAGGCGCTCGCTGCCGAGGGGCGCACGGTCAAGATGCTGTGGCAGCACGACCCGGCGCAGCCGATCGGCGTCTGGGACGAGCTGCGCGAAGACAACCGCGGGCTCTGGGTCAAGGGGCGGCTGCTGACGGCGACGCCTAAGGGCGCCGAGGCCGCGGCGCTGATCGCGGCGGGCGCCATCGACGGGCTGTCGATCGGCTACCGCACGGTGAAATCCGCCCGCAGCCAAAGCGGCACCCGGCAGCTGTTGCAGGTGGATCTTTGGGAGGTGTCGCTGGTCACCTTCCCGATGCTGCCGGCCGCGCGCGTCGCCGCCAAGTCCGCGCCCCGCGAAAGTGAGGCGCAGGCGCTCCGGGCGCTGGCCCGGGGCTTGCGCCAACTCACCCATGATCTCAAGGCAGGACAGACCCCATGAGTACAGACCCCATGATTAAGGGCTCCATGAGTAAGGGCCCCATGAACACGGCCCCCCGCCCGGCGGACCCCGGGACCGGCCCCGCCCTGGCCCAGGAAATGCAGGAGGCGGTCTCCGGCTTCCTTCACGAATTCAAGGGCTTCCGGAACGACATTACGGCGAAACTGAAACAGGCAGAAGAGCGTATGAACATGCTGGACAGAAAAACCCTCCCCGCTGGCCGCCCCCCTCTGGCCGCCGCCCAGGACCTGGGCGCCCCGCATCAGAAGGCGTTCGACGCCTATCTGCGAACCGGTGACGACGATGGGATGCGCGGGCTGGAGCTGGACACCAAGGCGATGTCCGCGGCGGTGAACAGCGACGGCGGCTACCTGGTCGACCCGCAGACCGCGGAGACGGTGAAATCGGTGCTGCAATCCTCGGCCTCGATCCGGGCGGTGGCCTCGGTGGTGCATGTGGAGGCCTCCTCCTTCGATGTGCTGATCGATCATACCGATGTCGGGGCCGGCTGGGCGGCAGAAGCTGGCCCGGCGGCGGAGAGCGGCACGCCGTCGATCGACCGTATCACCATCCCGCTGCACGAGCTGTCGGCGCTGCCCAAGGCCTCGCAGCGGCTGCTCGATGACAGCGCCTTCGATATCGAAGGCTGGCTGGCGGGCCGGATCGCAGACAAATTCGCCCGCGCCGAGGCCGCCGCCTTCATCTCCGGCGATGGCGCCGACAAGCCGACTGGCATCCTGAACCACACCGCGGTGGACGATGACATCTGGACCTGGGGCAGCCTCGGCTATGTCGCCTCCGGCAGCGACGGCGCGGTCGGCAACGGTGATGCCATCATCGACCTGGTTTATGCGCTGGGGGCGCAGTACCGCGCCAATGCGACCTTCGTGATGAATTCCAAGACCGCGGGCCAGGTGCGCAAGCTGAAGGACGCTGACGGCCGCTTCTTGTGGTCCGACGGGCTGGCAGCCGGTGAGCCTGCCCGGCTGATGGGCTACCCGGTACTGATCGCCGAAGACATGCCGGACCCGGCCACCAACAGTTATTCCGTGGCCTTCGGCGACTTCCGTGCGGGTTACACCATCGCCGAGCGGCCGGACCTCCGTGTGCTGCGCGACCCGTTCAGCGCCAAGCCGCATGTGCTGTTCTACGCCACCAAGCGCATCGGCGGCGGGGTCAGCGATTTTGCCGCGATCAAGCTTCTGAAATTCGGTCTCAGCTAACCCCGGGACCGATGGCGGGACCGGCAGCCCGGTTCCGCCGGCGGGCACGCGCCACCTATCCTGCTGCCGTCCAGCTGCTCCCCCTCCGTCCGAGCGGCAGCAGGCGGCGTGTGCCTGCCGCACTCTCGTCAACATCAGAACAGGGCCAGGAACGGGGGCCGGGCTTACGGAGTGAAATGATGATGCTGAGCGAAGTGACACCGGTGCCCCAGGCCGCTCTGCCGCTGGAGGCGTTCAAGGCGCATCTGCGGCTGGGCACCGGCTTTGGCGAGGACAGCCTCCAGGACGAGGTGCTGGCGGGTTTCCTGCGCGCGGCGGTGGCGGCGGTGGAAGGAAGGACCGGCAAGGCACTGATTGCGCGCACGTTTTCCTGGCAGCTCCTGAAGTGGCGCGACCGCAGCCTGCAGGTGCTGCCGATCGCGCCGGTCAAAGCGGTGCACTCGGTGGTGATCCGGGACGCGGCGGGCGGCGAGACTACCGTAGCGGCCAGCCGCTACCGGCTGGAAGAGGACAGCCACTACCCGCGGCTGCATGCCGTTGGCGGACCCCTGCCCGAGGTGCCATCGGGCGGGTTGCTGCGGATTACCCTGGAGGCAGGCATGGCCGCGGACTGGGGCGGGCTGCCTGCCGATCTGGGCCAGGCGGTGATGCTGCTGGCGTCGCATTATTACGAATACCGCAGCGACACCGGGCTGCACGGCGGCTGCATGCCTTTTGGCGTGACCAGCCTGATCGAACGCTACCGCGCTCTGCGCCTGAGCCTCGGGAGGGTGTCATGAGCGGTCGGACGCAAACCAGGCTGACGCGCCGCCTGGTGCTGGAGGACCCGCAGCGCAGCAGCGATGGCGCGGGCGGCTTTACCGAGGCCTGGGTTGCGCGCGGCACGCTCTGGGCCGGGGTGAAAGCGCTCAGCGGCCGCACAGGCGCGCGCGAGGGTGCGAGTGTCTCGCTGCAACGCTACCGGATCACCTTGCGCGCGGCGCCCGCGGGCTCGGCGGCGCGGCCGCGGCCCGATCAGCGTTTTCGCGACGGCAGCCGTGTCTTCCGCATTGACGCGGTGGCGGAGTCGGACCCGGACGGGCGCTATCTCACATGTTTTGCAACCGAGGAGGTGAGCGGATGACCTATGCCCTTGCCCAGGCCCTGCAGGCGGCTGTCTATCAGCACCTGCTGGCAGATACCGGACTCGCGGCGCTGGTCGGCACTGCCGTCTATGACGCGCTGCCTGCCGGGAGCTTGCCGCAGACCTACGTCGCGCTGGGGCCGGAGGAGGCGCGTGCGCAGGGTGATCGCAGCGCCGGCGGCGCCGAGCACCGGTTCACCGTCACCGTGGTGACCGGCACGGCCGGGTTTTCCGCCGCCAAAACAGTCGCGGGTGCGGTCTGCGATGCGCTGGAGGACGCTCCGCTTGCGCTGGCGCGCGGCCACCTGACCGGCCTCTGGTTCGACCGCGCCCGGGCGGAGGCGCTGAAGGACGGCGGCCGCAGCATCACGCTGCGCTTCCGCGCCAGGGTCGACGACGCCTAGCCGCGCTGCCTGAGAAGCCAGATGAAACAAGTTGAAATACTGGAGAAAAAGCGATGACAGCCCAGAACGGCAAGGACCTCTTGGTCAAGGTGGACATGAATGGCGCGGGCCTGTTTGAGACCGTCGCGGGGCTGCGCGCCACGCGGATCAGCTTCAACGCCGAAAGCGTCGACGTGACCAGCCTGGAAAGCCAGGGCGGCTGGCGCGAGCTGCTGGCCGGGGCGGGCGTGCGTTCGGCCAATATCTCGGGCTCGGGCGTGTTTCGCGACGCGGCGACGGACGAGCGCGCGCGGCAGCTGTTCTTTGACGGGGTGACGCCGGCCTTCCAGGTGGTGATCCCGGATTTCGGCATTGTCGAAGGTCCGTTCCAGGTTACCGCGCTGGAATATGCGGGCAGCCATAATGGCGAGGCGACTTATGAGCTGTCGCTCGCCAGCGCCGGTGCGCTCAGCTTCACGGCGGTATGAGCGATGGTGAATCCTCACGCTGGCGAAGCGGAATTGGTCATAGGCGGGCGTGCCTACACGCTGAAGCTCACGCTTGGCGCCCTGGCAGGGCTGGAGGCCGCGCTGGAGGCGGAGACGCTGGTGGAGCTGGTGCGGCGGTTCGAACAGGGCCGGTTTTCCGCCAGCGATGTGCTGGCGCTGCTGGCAGCGGGCCTGCAGGGCGGCGGCCATGCCACCAGCCGGGAGGCCCTGGCGACGGCCGAGATCACAGGCGGTCCGGTGCAGGCGGCGCGGGTGGCGGCGACGCTGCTTGCGCGCAGCTTTGCCCTGCCGGAGGCGCCGTGAGCGGCTTTGACTGGCCCGGGCTGATGCGCGCAGGGATCGCGGGGCTGCGGCTGCAGCCGCGGGATTTCTGGCAGCTGACCCCGGCCGAGCTGCAGCTGATGCTGGGCCAGGCCCGCGGCGCGCCGCCGGTGAGCCGCAGCCGCCTGGCCGAGATGATGCGTGCCTTTCCCGACATGCCGCCCCCGGAGCAACAGGAGGACTGATCCATGGCTGAACTAGAGATGGCAGAGCTGGAACTGCAGGGCGAGGCGCTTGGCGACGCGCTTGGCGGCGCCGCGGGCATGGCGGCGGCCTTCTCGGCGGAACTGGCGCAGGTAAAGGCGGGCTTTGCCGAGGCCGGCAAGGACGCCCGCAGTCTGGAACGCGGCATTTCCAAGGGCTTGCGGCGGGCTTTTGAAGATCTCGCCTACGACGGGCAGAGCCTGTCGGAGGCGCTGGAAACCCTCGCCCGGACGATGATCCGCACCACCTATAACAGCGCGATGAAACCGGCGACCGACCGGATCGGCGGCAGCCTCGCGGATGGCTTGGGCAAGCTGGTGGAGGGACTCTTGCCCTTTGCCGCGGGCGGAGCCTTCAGCCAGGGACGGGTGATGCCCTTTGCCCGCGGCGGCGTGGTCAGCGGGCCGGTGGCCTTCCCGATGCGCGGCGCCACCGGCCTGATGGGGGAAGCCGGGCCGGAGGCGATCCTGCCCCTTACCCGCGGCGCCGATGGCAGCCTTGGCGTGCGCAGCCAGGGCGGCGGCGTGAATGTTGTGATGAATATCACGACTCCCGACGTCAAAGGCTTTGAACGCAGCCGCGGCCAGATCGCCGCACAGGTCTCCCGGGCCCTGGCCCGCGGCAGCCGAAACCGTTAACTGCGGAAGGTAACTGCATGAATTTTCACGAAGTCCGCTTTCCTGCCTCGCTCAGCTTCGGCTCCATCGGGGGGCCTGAGCGGCGCACCGACGTGGTGACACTCGCCAATGGATTCGAGGAGCGCAACACCCCTTGGGCACACTCCCGCCGCCGCTATGACGCGGGTGTGGGGCTGCGCGCGCTGGAAGACATAGAAACGCTGATCGCCTTTTTCGAGGCCCGGCGCGGCCAGATGTACGGCTTTCGCTGGAAGGACTGGAGCGACTACAAGTCCGCCCGCGCCACCGCCGATGTCGACTTCCTCGACCAGCGCATCGGAACCGGCGACGGCGCCACCGTCACCTTTCAGCTGAGCAAGAGCTACCGCTCCGGCGATCACAGCTACCAGCGTCCGATCGCGAAGCCGGTGGCGGGCACGGTGCGGCTCGGGATCGAGCAGGACGAGCTGCGCGAAGGCGTGGACTTCACGCTCGACTCCACGACCGGCCAGGTGGTGCTCTCCTATCCGCCGGAGCAGGGGCTGAGCATCCATGCAGGCTTCCAGTTCGACGTGCCGGTGCGGTTCGACACCGGGCAGATCCAGACCAGCGTTGCCTCCTTCCAGGCGGGCGAAGTTCCCGCCGTGCCGGTGGTGGAGGTGCGGGTATGAGCGGACCTTCGGCAGAGTTCCGCGCCCATGCCGGCTCCGGGCTCACCACCCTGTGCCGGGCCTGGGCGGTCTCCCGCGCGGACGGGGTGGTCTTCGGTTTCACCGACCACGACTGCCCGCTGGCCTTCGAAGGCGTCACGTTCGAGCCCGGCAGCGGCCTCACTGCGCGGGCATTGCAGCAGGCCACGGGCCTCTCGGTCGACAACAGCGAGGCACTCGGGGTGCTCTCTGCCGCCGCGGTGCGGGAGGAGGACATCGATGCCGGCCGCTTTGACAATGCGGATGTGCGCTGCTGGCTTGTCAATTGGCAGGATGTGTCGCAGCGCTGGCTGCAATTCCGCGGCACGATCGGCGAGATCCGCCGTGCGGGCGGCGCTTTTGAGGCCGAATTGCGCGGGCTGACCGAAGCGCTGAACCGGCCCCTGGGGCGGATTTACCAGAAACCTTGTACTGCCGTCCTGGGAGATGCCGGCTGCCGGTTTGATCTGGAGACGCCGGGCTATGCGGTGGAGCTTGCAGCAGAGGTGGCCGAGGGTTCGGAGCGGTTCCAGTGGGACGCGCTTGCCGGCTTCGAGCCAGGCTGGTTCGCCGGCGGGCGGCTTTCGGTGCTGAGCGGCGCGGCAGAGGGCCTCTGGAGTATGGTCAAGACCGACCGCAGCGATGCTTCGGGCCGCAGCCTCGCCCTGTGGCAGCCGGTCCGCGCGCCGGTGGCGCCGGGCGATCTGCTGCGGCTGGACGCGGGCTGCGACAAGCGGATGGAGACCTGCCGGTTGAAGTTCAACAACCTGCTGAACTTCCAGGGCTTCCCCGATATTCCCGGCGAAGACTGGGTGATGGCGGTGCCGCACCAGTCGGGCCGCAACAGCGGCGGCAGCCGCCGATGAGTGCGCGTGTGGTCGCGCTGGCGCGCGTTTGGATCGGGACGCCCTACGTGCATCAGGCCTCCTGCCGGGGCGCGGGCTGTGATTGCCTGGGGCTGATCCGCGGACTCTGGCGCGAGCTCCACGGGGCTGAGCCCGAGACCGCGCCGCCCTACACGATGGACTGGGACGAGCCGCAGCGGCTGGAGCGGCTGTGGCAGGCGGCGCGGCGGCATCTGGTGGCGAAGCCGCTCGTTGAGGCCGCGCCGGGGGATGTGATCCTGTTCCGGATGCGCGAAGGCGCGGTGGCCAAGCATCTGGGGGTGCAGTCGGCGATTGCCGGCGGTTCCTGTCCCGTCGGCCAGGCGGAGCGGGTTAACCGCGGCGCCGCCTTCATCCACGCCTACGCGGGCCATGGCGTTGTCGAAAGCCCGCTCACCCCGCCCTGGCAGCGCCGCATCGTGGCGCGGTTTCACTTCCCGAAGGAGCAGATCTGATGGCAACCATTCTTCTTGCGGCCGCAGGCTCGGCCATTGGCGGCGCGATTGGCGGGACCGTGGCGGGGCTGTCTTCGGCGGTGATCGGCCGTGCGGTAGGGGCCAGCCTGGGGCGGCTGATCGACGAGCGGCTGCTGGGTGCGGGCTCCGGCCCGGTGGAGACCGGCCGCGTCGACCGCTTCCGCATTACTCAAGCCGGCGCGGGCGAGCCGGTGGCAAAGGTCTTTGGCCGGATGCGGCTGGGCGGGCAGGTGATCTGGGCCTCGCGCTTCCTGGAGACCGCCAGCACCACTGGCGGGGGCGGCGGCAAGGGGCGGCCCAAGGAACCGCAGGTCACCCGCTACAGCTACTCGGTGTCGCTGGCGGTGGCGCTGTGCGAGGGCGAGATTGCCAGCGTCTCCCGCGTCTGGGCAGATGGCGGGGAGATGGCCCCCAAGGATCTCAACATGACGGTCTACCGCGGCACCGCGGATCAGCTCCCCGACCCGGTGATGGAGGCAATCGAAGGCGCGGGCCAGGTGCCTGCCTACCGCGGCACGGCATACGTGGTGATGGAGAACATCCCGCTGGAACGTTTCGGCAACCGGGTGCCGCAGTTCTCCTTCGACGTGCTGCGGCCGGAACAGCCTGAAAGCGCCACCTACGCGGAAGACCTGGGCCAGCTGGTGCAGGGCGTTGCGCTGATGCCGGGCACCGGGGAGTACACGCTGGCGAGCACGCCGGTGCACTACAGCCACGGGCCGGGCGCGGCCCGCGCCGCCAACAGCCATACGCATTCGGGGCAGAGCGACCTCAAGACTTCGCTCGACGCGCTGGAGGCGGAGCTGCCCGGCTGCGGGGCCGCTTCGCTGATCGTGTCGTGGTTCGGCGATGATCTGCGCTGCGGCAGCTGCACGCTGAAGCCGAAGGTGGAGCACAAGGATGCCGAGGGCAATATGGCCTGGAGCGCAGGCGGGCTCACCCGTGTCACGGCAGAGGAGGTTCTGAAACAGGACGGCAGTGCGCTTTATGGCGGCACCCCGGCCGATACGGCGGTGGTGCAGTCGATCCGCGAGATGCAGGCGCGCGGTCTGCGGGTGATGTTCTACCCCTTCATCCTGATGGATCAGGCCGAGGGCAACACGCTGCCCGACCCCTGGACCGGCTCTGAGGGCCAGCCGCACCTGCCCTGGCGCGGCCGTATCACCCTGTCGGAAGCGCCAGGACGCGAGGGCTCCCCCGATGGCACGGCTGCGGCCGATGCCGAGGCCGCGGCGTTTTTCGGCACGGTGACAGCGGCGGATTTCACCGTGGGGGACGGGACCGTCAGCTACCACGGGCCGCAGGAATGGAGCCTCAGCCGGTTCATTCTGCATTACGCAGCGCTCTGCGCAGCTGCGGGCGGGGTGGAGGCCTTCTGCATCAGCTCGGAAATGCGCGCGCTGACGCAGATCCGCGGGGCTGCAGGTTTTCCGGCGGTGGAGCGTTTGCGCAGCCTTGCGGCAGAGGCGCGGCTTCTCTTGGGGGCGGAGACAAAGCTGGGTTATGCAGCGGACTGGTCGGAGTACTGGGGGTATCAATCGCCCGAAGGCGACCGCTACTTCCACCTCGACCCGCTCTGGGCCGATCCGGAGATCGATTTCATCGGCATCGACAACTACATGCCGCTCTCCGACTGGCGCGAGGGGGAGGATCACCTGGACGCGCAATCCGGTGTGCCTGCGATCTATGACCTCGGCTACCTCAGCGCCAATGTGGAGGGCGGCGAGGGCTATGACTGGTACTACCATTCGCCCGAGGCCGAGGCGGCGCAGATCCGCACGCCGATCACCGATGGCGCGCATGATCAGCCCTGGGTGTGGCGCTACAAGGATATCCGCAACTGGTGGCTCAACGACCATCACGAGCGGATCGGCGGCGTGCGGCAGGCACAGCCGACTGCCTGGGTGCCGCAATCGAAGCCGGTCTGGTTCACCGAACTGGGCTGTGCGGCCATCGACAAGGGCACCAACCAGCCCAACAAGTTCCTCGATCCGAAGAGTTCGGAATCGAAGTTGCCGAAATACTCCAACGGACAGCGCGACGACCTTATCCAGATCCACTACCTGCGGGCAGTGCTGGGCTACTGGGGGGAGGCGGCCAATAATCCCCTCTCTCAGGAGTACGAGGGGCGGATGCTCGACATGGCCAACGCCTATGTCTGGGCCTGGGACGCGCGGCCCTTTCCGGTGTTCCCCAATGCGCTGGAGGTCTGGAACGACGGCGGGAACTACCTGCGCGGCCATTGGCTGAACGGGCGCGCCGGGCAGCGCACGCTTGCCTCGGTGGTGGCGGAGATCTGCGAAGACGCGGGGCTTGGCGCGTATGATGTCTCCAAGCTCCACGGTGTGGTGCGCGGCTATGCAAACAGTGACGTGAGCGACGCCCGTGCCTTGTTGCAGCCGCTGATGCTGCGCCACGGCTTTGACGCGGTGGAGCGCAATGGGCAAGTAGAATTCCTGATGCGCAACGGAGAGGGCGCTGAGGTGCTGAACCCGGCGGTGCTGGTGGACAGCGAAGAGCTGGACGGCACCACCGAGCGCACCCGCGGCAGTGCAGGGGAACTTGCGGGCCGCGTGCGGCTGCGCTTTGCCGAATGGGGGGGCGATCATGACGCGGCCTCCGTCGAAGCCGTGCTGCCGGATGAGGCCACCCACGCGGTGAGCCAGAACGAGCTGCCGATAGCCCTCACCGGGGCCGAGGCGCGGCAGGTGGCGGCCCGCTGGCTGGCTGAGGCGCGGATTTCCCGGGACAGCGCCCGCTTTCAGCTGCCGCCCTCGCTCCTGCACCTGGGGGCGGGCGACGTGGTGGCGCTGCCGGGGGAGGACGGGCAGGACCAGCTCTACCGCATTGACCGGATCGAGCAGGCCGAGGCGCAGCTGGTGGAGGCGGTGCGCATCGAGCCCGGCGTCTACCGTGCAGGCGACGTGCTCGAGGATCTGCCCGGCGTGAACGAATTTGCCGCCCCGGTGCCGGTGCTGCCCCTATTCATGGACCTGCCGCTGATGCGCGGCGACGAAAATCCGGTCGCGCCGCATCTGGCGGCAACCGCCGAAGCCTGGCCGGGCAGCGTTGCCGTCTACGGCTCGGCCAGCGATGAAAACTACGCGCTGGAACGGGTGATCGCGGCGCGTCAGACGGTGGGGGTGACGGAAACGCCGCTTCTGGCGGCCCCGCCCGGGCGCTGGGATCTGGGCGCGGGTTTGCAGGTGAAGCTGATCGCGGGCGAGCTGGAAAGCCGCAGCGCTCCGGCCGTGCTGGACGGCGCGAACCTTGCGGCCATCGGCGACGGCTCCCCCGGCAACTGGGAGCTGTTCCAGTTCCGCGAGGCCGAGCTGATTGCGCCGCAGACCTACCTGCTGAAGGGCCGTTTGCGCGGCCAGGCAGGCAGCGACGGGCTGATGCCGGATGTCTGGCCCGCGGGCTCTTATGTGGTGCTGCTGGATGGCACGATGGTGCAGATGGATCTTGCGCCCGATCAGCGGCGGCGGCAGCGGCACTACCGGATCGGTCCCGCAAGGCGCAGCCTGGAGGATCCCTCCTATGTGCATGTGGAAGCCAGTTTTGACGGCAACGGGCTGCGCCCCTATGCGCCCGGGCATCTGGAACTGACGGGCGCGCTGGGCGGAGACATCTCCGCGGCCTGGATCCGCCGCACCCGGATCGAGGGCGACAGCTGGGACCTGCCCGAGGTGCCCTTGGGCGAAGAGAGCGAGGCCTACCGCATCCGGGTGCTGCGCGGCACATCGGTGCTGCGGGAGGCGGTGAGTGCCACGCCCGCCTGGAGCTATCCGTCGGCGGCGCAGGCCGCCGACGGCGCTGTGGCGGGCGATGTGCTGGAAGTGGCGCAGCTCTCCGCGCGCTATGGCGCGGGGTCGGCCGCCACGGTGCCGCTGGCGTGAGGCGGCCGGTGCTGCCCGGCGACACTGCCGCGGCGGCCCGGGCGCTGCTGGCGGTGCCTGCGGCGGCGCGCCCGGCGCTCTGCCGCCGGATCTTTGCGGGCGCAGCCGCGGCCGCGGCCCATATGGCGCGCCGCCGAGCCCTGCATCCATGCTGGGGCGACGGTTCGCTCTCGGCCGCCGCGCGCCGGTTTCCGCTGGCGGACGAGCCCTTCCTGGATCACCCGGAGTATCTCGCCTGCACCCGCCTGGTGCTCAGCACACTGGCCGCGCGGATCGGCAATAATCCCGTCAGCCCTCCCGCCCGCTGACCCGGCAGGCAAGCTGCCGGGCCGGCCGTTGGGCCGGGCGCCGCGGCCCTGCGGCCCGCGGCGCGGGCGCGTGCGGCGAGGCCCCGGAGCCGCCGCCGCCCCTTGGGGCTTGCGGGCCATCGGAATTGGAAATACCGGTCATCACAGGTTTGCGTTTGCGGAATATCTACCTAGATGCATATCCTGAGCGGAGAAAGGATTCCGAGCCATGATCGAAGCGCACAAAACCGTCACGCAGATGGACCCGGTCTGGGACCGGATCGCCAAGGAAGCGCAGGAGGCGGTGGACTTCCAGCCGCTGCTGGGCGGGCTGATCCACGCCTGTATCCTGCACCACAAGTCAATCGAGAAGGCGCTCTCCTACCGGATTTCCGCAAAGCTCTGCTCGAACGAGATGTCGATGACCATTCTGCGGGAAATCGTCGACGAGGCTTATGCCGATGACCCGGCCATCGTGGAAGCGGCCCGCGCCGACCTGATGGCGGTTTACGAGCGCGACCCGGCGTGCCACCGGCTGCTGCAGCCGATCCTTTACTTCAAGGGCTACCAAGCGGTGCAGGCCTACCGGGTCAGCCATTGGCTGTGGAAGAAGGGGCAGAAGGATCTGGCCTATTTCTTCCAGATGCGCACCTCGGAGATCTTCGG
Organism: Cribrihabitans pelagius; assembly: GCF_048820915.1. NCBI lineage: Bacteria > Pseudomonadati > Pseudomonadota > Alphaproteobacteria > Rhodobacterales > Paracoccaceae > Cribrihabitans > Cribrihabitans pelagius. Next base: position 250,134 of record NZ_JBMERR010000003.1, read on the forward strand.
GATTGACATCCACCCCGGCGCCCGCATCGGCAAGGGGATCATGATCGACCATGCCCATTCCATCGTGATCGGCGAGACCGCGGTGGTCGGCGACAATGTCTCCATGCTGCATTCGGTAACGCTCGGCGGTACCGGCAAGGAGGAAGAGGACCGTCACCCCAAGATCGGCGACGGCGTGCTGATCGGGGCGGGGGCCAAGGTGCTGGGCAACATCAAGGTCGGCCATTGCAGCCGGATCGCGGCCGGCTCGGTGGTACTGTCGGAAGTGCCGCCCTGCAAGACCGTGGCGGGCGTGCCTGCGCGCATCGTGGGCGAGGCGGGCTGCGACCAGCCCTCGGTCAGCATGGACCAGCGCTTTACCAACGGCAGCGGCGCGGACTAGGCGTCCGGCCAAGGCAGACAGAAGGTCAGGAAGGGGCGGCGGACCGCCCCTTTTTTGTTGTGCCGGCGCCAGGTCCTGAGACCGCAGGCCGGTGGCGGGCGCAGCGCTGCGCGCTCCAGTCCCGGCCTCTGCGCGGCCCGCCGAGGCCGTCCGGCAGCCGGGGCCACGGAGTCCCCGGCCTCTTCCCGCACGTCCGCCGGCAGGCGGAAGGCCGCAGCCTGAGCGCTGAGCCGCTCTGCCTGGATGCGCAGGCCAACAGCGGAGGATACGGTGTCTTGACGGCGGAGGAATTGCCGCGGGCAGTGCCGCCGAGCCTGCCGAGCGGCTGCGACAGCCCCTCCAGCTCCTGCGAGCCGCGGCTCCGGCTCAGTCCGGCGCGGCTGGCGCGGCCGGAGATCCCGCTCATGCGGGATATGATCTGCGCCAGCGCCGCGCCGGTGTTGTTGACTTCGGAAACGCCGTTGCCGATGTTCCCGGCAGCGCTGGCGATCAGGTCCTTGCTTTCGGCTGCTGCTTGCGAGCTGCGCGGCGCTTGCGCGCGTACCTCCATTGCCGCCACGGCAAAACCCTTGCCCGCTTGGCCCGCCCGCGCGGCCCCACCCCGGCGTTCAATGCGCGCTGACCGGTCTGGAAGGCGATGTCGCCGATCACCCCGGTGATGGTGCAGATCTGGCTCGCGCTCTGCTCGATGCCGGTCATCGCCGCAACGACGCTTTCGGCCACGCGGCTGCTGGCTTCGGCCCCGGCCGCCGCGCCGCAGGCCGGACCGTTCTCCGCGCGGAACTCGGCCGCCGCGGCGCCGGGCGCGGCGGTGAGCGTGCCGAGCGCTTCGGCCAACGCCTGCGCCTGGGTCTCCTGCGCGGCCTCGCGGACCAGGCCGGCGAGCGCGCAGAGCGTCAAGCGCAGAACAATGCGCAGGTTGAGGGAGCGAAAGCTCGGAGAAAGACGCGTTTTCAGCGGCTTAACCATGGTCCTGATCTGGCGGCTGGGGATGTCCCGAAAGCAGGATGGTCCGGGTTAACGTCGGGTAAATGGCCTCCCCGGGGGTGGCAGATGTCACATTAGAATCACGCGGCGCGGCCAGTTGCAGACCCGTTTGCCAATAAAAAAGGCCGGGCGCGGGCCCGGCCTTTCAGCGTGTCAGGGTGCGGCCCGGTCAGGCCAGCATCACCATCGGGTTTTCAAGGTTGTCCTTGATCGAGGTCAGCAGTTGCGCCCCCAGCGCGCCGTCGATCACCCGGTGGTCGACCGAGAGGGTCACCGACATCACCGTGGCCACCGCCAGCTCACCGTCCTTGCCGACGATGGGCTTCTTGACGCCCGCGCCAACCGCGAGGATGGCGCCATGCGGCGGGTTGATGACGGCGTCGAAGTTGTCGATGCCGAACATCCCGAGGTTGGAGATCGCGAAGCTGCCGCCCTGGTATTCATGCGGCGCGAGCTTGCGGTCGCGGGCACGGGCGGCGAGGTCCTTCATCTCGGCCGACAGCGCGGACAGCGACTTCATTTCCGCATCCTGCAGCACCGGGGTGAACAGCCCGCCTTCAATGGCAACCGCCACTGCCACATCCGAGGCCTGCATCTTCAGCACCCGGTCACCGGCCCAAACCGCATTGGCATCCGGCACCGATTGCAGCGCCAGGGCGCAGGCCTTGATGATGAAGTCGTTGACCGAGAGCTTCACGCCGCGGCCGTCGAGCTGCTTGTTCAGATCGCCGCGGAACTTCAGCAGCGCATCCAGCTGGATGTCGCGGCGCAGGTAGAAATGCGGCACCTGCTGCTTGGCCTCCGTGAGGCGCGCGGCGATGGTCTTGCGCATGCCGTCGAGCTTCACTTCCTCAAAGGTGCGGCCCTCGTACATGCGGGCGACCTGATCGGCCGAGGGGCCGGCAGAGGGAGCAGCAGCGGCGGCCGGGGCCTTGGCGGCCTCACCCTTCGGCGCGGCGTCCTTGGCGGCCTGCGGCTTGGCGCTTTCGACGTCGGCCTTGACGATGCGGCCCTTGGGGCCGGAGCCCTTGAGCTGGCTCAGGTCCAACCCCTTGTCGGCAGCGATCCGGCGCGCCAGCGGCGATGCAAAGATGCGGCTGCCATCGGCGGCCTCAGGCGCGGCAGGGGCGGGTTTCACTTCCGCCTTGCCGTTGCCTTTCGCGGCAGCGGGCGCCTCGGAGCCCCCGTCGGGGGCCGCCTCCTTGCCCGCGTCAGCCGCGGGTGCGGCTTCCCCGCCGGAGGCACCGGATGTGTCGATGTCATCGGCGCTTTCGCCATCCTCCAGCAGCACCGCGATGGGCGTGTTCACCTTCACGCCTTCGGTGCCTTCGCCGATCAGGATCTTGCCGACGGTGCCTTCGTCGACGGCTTCGAATTCCATCGTCGCCTTGTCGGTCTCGATCTCCGCCAGCAGGTCGCCGGAGGAGACGGTGTCGCCTTCCTTGACCAGCCATTTGGCAAGGGTGCCTTCCTCCATCGTGGGAGAGAGGGCGGGCATCAGGATTTCAGTGGGCATCTTGAGGCTCCTTACCGGTAGGTCACTTGTTTCACCGCTTCTATCACCTCATCGGTGGTGACCAGCGCGTGTTTTTCCAGGTTGGCGGCATAGGGCATCGGCACGTCCTTGCCGGTGCAGTTGATGACCGGCGCGTCGAGGTAGTCGAAGGCCTCCTGCATCACCACCGAGGAGATGTAGCTGCCGACCGAGCCCTGCGGCCAGCCTTCTTCGACGGTCACCAGGCGATTGGTCTTCATCACCGACTTGATGATCGCGGGGGTGTCCATCGGGCGCAGGGTGCGCAGGTCGATGACCTCGGCCGAGGTGCCGTCTTCGGCCAGCTTTTCAGCGGCTTCCAGCGCGTATTGCATGCCGATGCCGAAGGAGACGATGGTCACGTCCTCGCCCTCGCGCCAGATCCGGGCCTTGCCGAAAGGCACGGTGTAGTCGTCCAGCTTGGGCACGTCGAAGGCGCGGCCGTAGAGGATCTCGTTCTCCAGGAAGATCACCGGGTTGGGGTCACGGATGGCGGTTTTCATCAGGCCCTTGGCGTCGGCGGCGGAGTAGGGCATCGCCACTTTCAGGCCGGGGATCTGCATGTACCAGGCGGCATAGTCCTGGCTGTGCTGGGCGCCAACGCGGGCCGCTGCGCCATTGGGGCCGCGGAACACCATCGGCGCCCCCATCTGGCCGCCGGACATGTAAAGCGTCTTGGCTGCCGAGTTGATGATCTGGTCAATCGCCTGCATGGCGAAGTTGAAGGTCATGAACTCGACAATCGGGCGCAGGCCGCCAAAGGCCGCGCCGGTGGCGATGCCGGCAAAGCCGTGCTCGGTGATGGGAGTGTCGATCACCCGCTTGGCGCCGAACTCGTCCAGAAGGCCCTGGGAGACCTTGTAGGCGCCCTGATATTCGGCGACCTCCTCGCCCATCAGGAAGACATCCTCGTCGCGGCGCATCTCTTCGGCCATGGCGTCGCGCAGCGCTTCGCGCACGGTGGTCTGCACCATCTCGGTGCCTTCGGGATAGTCTGGCTCCGCATCCGGGAGAACCGTCTCGGGCGCTTTCTGCGGTGCGGCTGCGGCGGGCTCGTCACGGGCAGGGGCCTTGGCTTCCTGCTTGTCTTCGCCATTGCCGCCGCCAGAGGAGGCCTCGTAATCGTCCACGCTTTCGCCGTCTTCAACCAGCACCGCGATGGGCGTGTTCACCTTCACGCCTTCGGTGCCTTCGCCGATCAGGATCTTGCCGACGGTGCCTTCATCGACGGCTTCGAATTCCATCGTCGCCTTGTCGGTTTCGATCTCGGCCAGGATGTCGCCGGAGTTCACGGTGTCGCCTTCCTTGACCAGCCATTTGGCCAGGGTGCCTTCCTCCATGGTCGGAGACAGGGCGGGCATGAGAATTTCGGTTGCCATGTCTGTTCTTCCCCTCAGGCGGTCTCTTGCGGGACTTCGTCCGCGTAAATGTCGGTCCACAGCTCGTCGAGCGCGGGCTCCGGGCTGTCCTTGGCGAACTCGGCGGATTTGGAGACGATCTCCTTGATCTCCTTGTCGATCGCCTTCAGATCCTCTTCGCTGGCGTGCTCACCGGTCAGCAGCATGTCGCGGACCTGCTCGATCGGGTCGCGCTCCTCGCGCATCTTCTGCACTTCTTCGCGGGTGCGGTACTTGGCCGGGTCGGACATCGAGTGGCCGCGGTAGCGGTAGGTCTTCACTTCGAGGATGTAGGGGCCCTTGCCTTCGCGGCAGTGCGCCACGGCGCGCTCGCCCGCTTCCTTCACCGACAGCACGTTCATGCCGTCCACCGCTTCGCCCGGGATGCCGAACGCCTTGCCGCGCTCCCAGATCTCGGCGCTGGAGGTGGAGCGCTGCTGCGAGGTGCCCATGGCGTATTGGTTGTTCTCGATCACGAAGATCACCGGCAGCTTCCACAAGGCGGCCATGTTGAAGGTCTCGTAGACCTGGCCCTGGTTGGCAGCGCCATCGCCGAAATAGGTGAAGGTGACGCGGCCGTTTTCCTTGTACTTGTCGGCAAAGGCGAGGCCCGCGCCCAGCGGCACCTGGGCGCCGACGATGCCGTGGCCGCCATAGAAATGCTTTTCGCGGCTGAACATGTGCATCGAGCCGCCCTTGCCCTTGGAATAGCCGCCCTCGCGGCCCGTGAGCTCGGCCATCACCCCGTCCGGGTCCATGCCGCAAGCCAGCATATGGCCGTGGTCACGGTAGGATGTCACCCGCTTGTCGCCTTCCTCGGCCGCGGCCTCAAGCCCCACGACAACGGCTTCCTGGCCGATATAGAGGTGGCAGAAACCGCCGATCAGGCCCATGCCGTAAAGCTGGCCCGCCTTTTCCTCGAATCGGCGGATGAGCAGCATCTCCCGGTAGTAGTTGGTGAGCTCCTCGGCAGAAACGTTTGATTTTTTGGTCGATCTTCTAGCGGCCATGGTTGTGTGCTTCCCCTGTAGGCTAGATAGTTTAGCATTAAACAAACTGATATCGGATTCTTGCGCGCATGGGTAGTGCTATTGTGACGCGACGGCGCGCACGTGACAATCCGTCCCGTGACAGCGCGCGGAACCGCGCTGCAGGACGCCGGATACCCGGCCGATTGAAGGCCGGGCGGAACATGAAAAGGGGGACGTTAGTGGATGACCAGTTCGTCAGCGCGCAACAGGCCAAGCACCGAGCGCGCCTGTTCGTCCAGCAGGTCGAGGTCGAGGTAGTCGTCCGACAGCCGCCGGGTCAGGTTTTCCATCCCGCCGATGCTGGACTGGAGGCGGGCGAGATCCTGGCGCAGTTCTTCCGCTTCGGCCTGGATTTCGACGCGCCGGAACAGCCCGAAATCGCCCTGCACCGCGGCAAAGGTGAAATACGCGCTGAGCGCGAAGGCAGTTGCAAAAAAAGCGATAGCGCCCAAGGAGGGCCGGGGGCTTCGGGTCACGGGAGGTTGCCTGTATCGTACTGCTTGAGTTGTTTTTTTGCACCGTTTTCCGGCGTCTGCATCAACTATGCCACATCGCGCATTGCTTGTGAAACTTAATCTTCCGCAAGCGATCCCGAAATTTCGCGGCGGCGTCCGCGCCCGTGACGCCACGGCCTGCTGGCCCGGCGGCTCTCCGCGCCTAAGCTTGCGGCCACAGGAGGAGCAGCGATGACACAAGATAAGGACAGCGCCCCGGGCCATGGCTTGCGCACCCATCAGGTTCTCAATCAGCCGGAACCGCGCGGCGGGCGGGATCTCTGGGAGGAAGACCGCGCCTTGCGCGAGTACGCCGCCCTCTACGGGGGGCGCCCGGGAGAGGCCGCGGCAGCCGGGGCCGCTTATGGCGCGGCGGCGTTAATCGAGGCTGCAGAAGAGGCCCGCCGCGATCCGCCCCGTCTCAAGGCCTTTGACCGCTCCGGCCACCGGCTGGACGAGGTGCGCTTCAACCCGGGCTATCACGCGGTGATGGAGGCGGCGCAGCGTCTGGGCTATGCCCGTTGCGCCTGGGACGGGCAGGCGGGCGGCCATGTCACCCATGCCGCCCATGTCTACATGCTGAATCAGGTAGAGCCGGGTGTGTGCTGCCCGATGACCATGACCTACGCCGCGATCCCGGCGCTGCGCCAGGACGCGGCGCTGTCCGCGCAATGGCTGCCAAAGCTGCTGAGCGCGGAGTATGATCCGTCCCCGCGCCCGGTGGCGCAGAAACGCGGCGCGACTCTGGGCATGGCGATGACCGAGAAGCAGGGCGGCTCGGACGTGCGCGCCAATACCACGCGCGCCGAAAGGGACGGCGAACACTATCGGCTGCGCGGGCACAAGTGGTTCTGCTCGGCGCCGATGTCGGACGGGTTCCTGACGCTGGCCTATGCCGAAGGCGGTCTCACCTGCTTCCTGGTGCCGCGCTGGCTCGACGGCGGGCGCAATGCGATCCGGCTGATGCGGCTGAAGGACAAGCTGGGCAACCGTGCCAATGCGAGCGCCGAGATTGAGTATGAGGACGCGCTCGCCTGCCGGCTCGGCGAGGAGGGGGCGGGGGTGCGCACGATTATCGAGATGGTGCATCACACGCGGCTCGACACCGCGCTGGCGCCCGCGGGGCTAATGCGGGCCGCGCTGGCGGAGGCCTTGTGGTGGGCGGAGGGGCGCAGCGCCTTCCAGAAACACCTGATCGACCAGCCCCTGATGCGCGCCGTGCTGGCCGACCTCGCGCTCGATGCCGAAGGCGCGCTGGCGGCGGGCATGGCGATGGCGGCGGCTTTCGACCGCGAAGATGTGGACAGCCGGGCCTTGGCGCGTATCGGCGTGGCGCTGGCCAAGTACCTGAACAACAAGCGCTGCATACCGGTCATCGGCGAGGCGATGGAGGTGTTGGGCGGCATGGGCTACATCGAGGAAACGCCGATGCCGATGCTCTACCGGGAAGCACCCCTGAACGGGATCTGGGAGGGCTCCGGCAACGTGATCTGCCTCGACATCCTGCGCACGCTCGCGCGGGAGCCGCGCGCGGCTGCGGCGCTGAACGCCCTGCTGGATGCCGCCCGCGGCACCGACCGGCGCTATGATGCGGCGCTTGCGGCGCACCGGCAGCGCTGGTCCGCGCTGCCGCCCGAGGCGGAGGCGCGCTGGTTCGTGGAAAGCCTTGCCACCCTGATGAGTGCCGCCTGCCTGATCGAAGCCGCGCCTGCGGCGGTCGCGGACGGTTTTGTCGCGAGCCGCGTGGCGGGTGCGCGCGGGTCGCTTCCGGGTTCGGTTGCGGGGTTGGATGTGGAGGGCATTCTGGCGCGGTTCATGGGGTAGCCGCGGCGCTTGGCACTACGCGTACGCAAACGAGCGATCCGGCCCGCGCTTACGGGGAAAGCCGGGCATCTCCGGCGCGCGCGGGGGCGATCCCTACGGCAATGACTGGCAGTTTATGCTGGCAAAACCCGGAAAACTTCTCAAGGTCAAGCCCAGCCTCAACCAAATCGCCGCCGCGTGGGGGCGCGCCGGCGATGCGCGGCGGCCTTCGGCCTTGTCCCGCGCTTGGTGATCTCATTCGCCTGCCAATGAGCAAATCGCCAAAAAAAACGCCCCCGTGATAAACGGGGGCGTTCGAATTACAGCGATTGGGTCTTACCCCTCCAGCGCCGCGACGCCGGGCAGGGTCTTGCCTTCCATCCACTCCAGAAACGCACCGCCGGCGGTGGAGATATAGGTGAAGGCCTCAGCAGCCCCCGCCTGATTCAGCGCCGCCACGGTGTCGCCGCCGCCGGCCACGCTGATCAGCTGGCCGGCCTTGGTCAGCTCTGCCGCCTTTTGTGCGGCGGCATTGGTGGCCGCATCAAAAGGCGCGATCTCGAAGGCACCCATCGGGCCGTTCCAGATCAGCGTCTTGGAAGCCTCGAGCGTCTTTGCCACCGCAGCCACCGTCGCAGGCCCTGCATCCAGGATCATCGCATCCGGCGGGCAGGCGTCGGCGGCGACGGTCTCGTTCTCCGCCCCCGCCTTGAACTCGCGCGCGACCACCACGTCCTCGGGCAGCAGGATGGAGCAGCCCTGGGCATCGGCCTTGGCGAGGATCTCGCGGGCGGTGCCGGCCATGTCGTGCTCGCAAAGCGACTTGCCCACGTCGACACCCTTGGCCGCGAGGAAGGTGTTTGCCATGCCGCCGCCGATCACCAGCGTGTCGACTTTCTCCACCAGGTTGCCCAGCAGCTCCAGCTTGCTGGAGACCTTGGCGCCGCCGACAACCGCCGTCACCGGGCGCTCTGGGGTGCCAAGCGCGCTTTCCAGCGCTTCCAGTTCAGCCTGCATCAGCCGGCCCGCGCAGGCGGGCAGCAGCCGGGCCAGAGCCTCGGTCGAGGCATGGGCGCGATGCGCGGCGGAGAAGGCGTCGTTGCAGTAGATTTCGCCAAGCGCAGCCATTTCCGCGGCGAGTTCGGCGTCGTTCTTCTCTTCGCCCGGATGGAAGCGGGTGTTCTCCAGCAGCAGCACCTCGCCCGCCTTCAGCGCTTCTGCCGCGGCGCCCGCGGCCGGGCCGCGGCTGTCGGCGCAGAACACCACCGGCGCGCCGAAGGCAGCTTCCAGCGCGGGCACCAGCGGGCGCAGCGACATCTCCGGCGCGACCTTGCCCTTGGGGCGGCCGAAATGCGCCAGCAGCACCGGCTTGCCGCCGCCTGTCAGGATGTCTTTCACCGTCGGCGCGACACGCCGGATGCGGGTGTCATCGGTCACACGGCCGTCTTCCACCGGCACGTTGATGTCGACGCGCACCAGCACGCGCTTGCCGTTCAGATCCATGTCGTCGAGCGTTTTCCAGCCCATGTGCCAGCTCCCTTCAGCGAAATTCCGGTCAAACCCCCGGCTGTTTCGGGGGTTTTTGCGCATCAGTCAATGCTCCCTTGGCATTTGCGGGCGCGCGGCTTAATTATCGGGGCAAATAACGCTGACAGGAGGGCCGCATGGCCGAGATCAAGGATCCCGAAAACACCATCATCATGGAACTGAAGGACGGCAAGGTGGTGATCGAGCTGCTGCCGGACGTGGCGCCCAAGCATTGCGAGCGGATGAAGGAACTGGCCCGCGGCGGCGAATATGACAACGTGGCCTTCCACCGGGTGATCGACGGCTTCATGGCGCAGACCGGCGACGTTGCCAATGGCGACATGGAAGACGGCTTCAACATCCGCATGGCGGGCACCGGCGGCTCCAGCAAGCCGAACCTGCCGGCCGAGTTTTCCAAGCTTCCACACGACCGCGGCACCATCGGGGCGGCGCGTTCGGCCAGCCCGGATTCGGCAAACTCGCAGTTCTTCATCAACTTCAAGGACAACCACTTCCTGAACAATCAATACACCGTCTATGGCCGCGTCATCGAAGGCATGGAGCATGTCGATGCCATCACCCGCGGCGAGCCGCCCGCGAACCCGGACCGGATGATCTCGGTCAAGGTGGCGGCCGATGTATAAGCTGGCAGCAGTCTTTGCCCTGATGGCCGGCCCTGCGCTGGCCACCGGGCTGGAGATCGAGGTCGCTGGCGAGGCCAATGGCACCGTCAGGATCGACCTGTTCGAGGATGTCGCGCCCCAGCATGTGGAGCAGATCACCGCACTGGCCGAGGAAGGCAAGTATGACGGGGTGGTGTTCCACCGGGTGATCGACGGCTTCATGGCGCAGACCGGCGATGTTGAATTCGGCGTCAAGGGCGGCGACATGCGGCGCGCGGGGCAGGGCGGCTCGGAACGGGCGGACCTGGCGGCCGAGTTCTCGGACAAGCCCTTCGACCGCGGCGTGGTCGGCATGGCCCGGGCGCAGAGCCCCGACAGCGCCAATTCGCAGTTCTTCATCATGTTCGAGCCGGGGCATTTCCTGAACGGCCAGTACACCGTGGTGGGCGAAGTGACCGAGGGCATGGAGGTGGTCGACCAGATCAAGCGCGGCGCCGGTCCCAACGGCGCGGTGGTTGGCGAGCCCGATGCGATGGCAAAGGTGACCGTCACCGAGTGAGCCGTCTCGGGCTTTGCGGCATTTCAGCCCGCGTCCCCGCTTTGGGGGCGCGGGTTTTTCCTTGCGGGCCGCTCCTCTCGCGGCGGGTCACAACGCCGTGCGGCCCCCTGTTCAGGCTTCCCGTGCCTTTCTAGACAGGAGGCAGGGGGAGATGTCTCATGCAAAAACTTCTGTTGATCGCACTTGCGCTGCTCTGGCCCTTGGCGGCGCTGGCCGAGCCGAAAATCTGGGTGCGCGAGTGGCCCAAGACCGATTTCAGCCGCACGGAAGTGCGGGACTGGAAGGAGATCCGCTCGGGCGGGGTGCCGAAAGATGGCATTCCGGCGCTGGATGCGCCGAAGTTCCACAAGGCCGCGAAGGTCCGGCAGCTCGACCCGCGCGAGCCGGTGATCACGCTGGAGCTTCCGGGCGCCGCCCCGCGCGCCTATCCGCTGCGCTACCTGACCTGGCACGAGATCGTCAACGATGTTGTCGGCGGCGTGCCGGTGGCGGTGACCTATTGCCCCTTGTGCAACTCGGCGATGAGTTTCGACCGGCGCACCCCGGCAGGAACCTTGAGCTTCGGGGTCACCGGCAAGCTGCGCCATTCCGACCTGGTGATGTACGACCGCGAAACCCAGAGCTGGTGGCAGCAGGCGCTTGGCGCCGCCATCGTCGGGCGGATGAGCGGTCAGAAGCTGAAGGCGCTGCCGAGCTGGGTCGAGAGCTGGCAGGAGTTCCAGAGCCGTAACCCCGATGGGCTGGTGATGGCCCAGCCCGGCTACAACCGCGCCTACGGGCGCAATCCCTACCGCGGCTACGACAGCGCCAACTGGCCGTTCCTTTATGACGGTGCGCCGCCACCGCATGGGCTGGGGCCGCTGGAGCGGGTGGTGCGCGTGGGGAACCGGGCCTGGCCGCTGAGCCGCCTGGCGCGCGAAGGCGAGATCCGCGAAGCGGGAGTGGTGCTGAGCTGGCGGGCGGGGCAGGCCTCGGCTCTGGACAGCAGCACCCTGGCTGCGGGCCGCGATATCGGCAGCGTGCGGGTGCGCGGCAGGGAGGGCCGCGATCTGCCGCACGACGTGATGTTCGCCTTCGCCTTCCACGCCTTCTGGCCCGAGGGCAAGTGGATGCTGAAATGAAAAAGGCGCGCCGGGCTGGGCGCGCCTAGAAGTCCTGCACTCGGGCTGGCCGCTCAGAACAGGAAATTGTCCGCGTCCTGCAGCTGCGCCACGCTAATGTCCTCGACCAGCACGGTGACGTCCGCAAAGGAGAGCAGCACGTCCTCGCCTTGTTGTTCGAACTCCAGCTGGCGCAGGCGCGAGGCGCCGCGGCCGATCTCGATCAGGTCGGTGCCGGTCTGGAAATCGGTGATCGTGTCATTGCCGTGGCCGCGGTGGAACTTGAAGACATCCTGATGCGCGCCGCCCGCCAGCCGGTCGTCGCCCGCGTGGCCCAGCAGCACATCGCGGTCCTTGCCGCCCAGGAGCACATCTGCCTGGCCGCCGCCAACAAGCGTGTCGGACCCGCCGCCGCCGATCAGCCGGTCGTCGCCGTTACCGCCGCGCAGTTCGTCATTGCCCGCGCCGCCAGCCAAACGGTCCTTGCCGTTGCTGCCGTCCAGACTGTCGTCGCCGCTGCCGCCGGACAGCAGATCCCGGCCGCCGCCCCCGTCAATGCTGTCGTCGCCGCTACTGCCCCACAGTTTGTCCTTCCCGCTTTCGCCGCCGAGGTAGTCCGAGCCCTCACCACCATACAGGAGGTCGTCGCCGCTGCCGCCGAGAACGTAATCGTCGGAAACGCTGCCCGTGATCGTGTCGTTGCCGCCCCGTCCATGGATGAAGTCGAAGCCGCTTTCGGGAACCTCGTGACGGCCGGAGATCACGTCGTCGCCGTCATCGCCCTGCTGGACCGCAACCTGAAATTCCTGATACGCGTCCTGGAACACGATAGTCTCGATGTTATAGAGCCGGTCAGCAGTTTCATAGCGATGGTCACCATCCCAGACTGCTTTAACTACAACAGCGCCATCAGCCTTGAAGGAGATTCCCCAGCCTGCATTTCCCGGCTCAAAGAGGAATGTGTCGTTGCCCGCACCACCGTCAACGGTGTCATTCCCGGTCCCGGCCTCAATGCGGTCGTCTCCCCCAAAGGTCCGGATATACTCTCCGCCTTTCCAAGCGGAGGTATACGTGTCGTCCCCAGCCAGCTCGGTGCGCCGAAGCTCAGAGAAATCCCATTGAAGGTAGTCGCTGAAATCGAGCTGGATGCCGGTAACCGACACAACGGGAGAAGAACCGTAATTCAAGCTGAAGCCGGTGGCGGTGCTTGACGATGCGAGGTTTCCGTAAGCGTCATATTGGAAAGAGCCGCGAAATGAAATCGTGAAACTGCCGAAGCTCACGGTAATTGCGGAACTGTTTGCAAACAGGACATCTGCGGAAGCTGGATTAAAGTTATTGAGATTATAAGACGGGACGTAATTCGCGGCGTCGGTGACAATGACGTTTGCCATTATTCTTCCTCTGATTGGGCTTGTGGCCTTGCGGTTGTTTCACGTCAGGTATGAGACGATTTCTTTGCCCGGTAAAGAGAGAGAGTTGTTGCTTTAGAAAGCGTAACGCCACGCATGCAAAAACGCCGCAACCAGATGGCTGCGGCGTTTCCGTTTTCCTGAGCGGGCCGGACTATGCCTGCGGCTTAGCTGCCCGCTTTCTGTGCGGCGGTGGCGGCATTCACTGCGGCCGAGGGAGCCGGTGCGGAGGCCGGGGCGGACTTCTTGCCGCCGGGGTTCAGCGGGTCGTCCTGGCGCTGCACGGAGCCTTCGAAATGGGCGCCGCTCTCGATCGCGATGGTCTTGTGGATGATGTCACCCTCGACCCGCGCGGTGGAGGTAAGGCGCACTTTCAGGCCGCGCACGCGGCCCACGATACGGCCGTTGACGACCACGTCGTCGGCAGTGACTTCGCCCTTGATGGTGGCGGTCTCACCCACCGTCAGCAGATGCGCGCGGATGTCGCCTTCGACGGTGCCTTCCACCTGGATGTCGCCGGAGGTCTTGACGTTGCCGCTGATATGCAGATCCGAGCTCAGCAGCGACGCGGCCGGCTTCGCCTTGGGGGCGCTGGCGGTGTAGTCCGAAGCGGGGGATGCCGGGGCGGCGGCCGCCGGAGCGGCCTGGGGCGTGTCGGCCTGCTTCGGCCCGGGCTCGTTGATTTTGCTCTTAGAAAACATTTCTCGCAGCCTTGATGTAGATCATGGGGTTTACGGGTTGGCCGTTGACCTTGACCTCGTAATGGAGGTGGGTCCCGGTGGACCGTCCAGTGTTACCCATATCAGCAATGTGATCCCCGCGCGAGACCCTTTGGCCCACCTTCACGCGGATCTTGGAGTTATGGGCATATTTCGTTTCAATGCCAAAGGCATGGCGGATGGAGACCAGCTTGCCATAGCCCGATTGCCAGCCCGCGAAGGTCACCACGCCGTCGGCGGTGGCAAAGATGTCGGTACCGGTCCGGCCGGCAAAGTCCGAACCCTTGTGCATGCGGCGGCCGCCGGTCTTGGGGTCGCGCCGGTAGCCGAAGCCCGAGCTGCGCCGCACCAGGCTGAGGTTCACCGGGCTGGCAAAGGGCGCCCGCTGCGCCGCCAGCCGGTAGAGGTTCAGTTCGTCCAGGCTGTCCAGGATCCGGGCCGCCCGCAGCTCCTCCGCGGTGGCTTCCTCACCGCGGGTCGACAGCGCTAAAGGGCCAAGCGGACCGCCCTGGCCGCTGTAGCCGCGCCGCACCTGCTCCAGGATGCGGTCGGTGGGCATGCCCGCGCTGCGGAACATCTTGTCGAGCGGCGCCACCGAGACCTCTACCGCTTCCTCCAGCTGCCGGAAGATCTGGTCGTTGCGCTCGTCCATCAGCTTCAGTTCCAGCTCCAGCTCGTCGCGTTCCAGGAGGGCGGTGCGGGCATCGGCCTCGATCCGGTCGCGCTGCTCGGCGGTTTCGGACAGCGCGCCCGCCAGCATGTCCGTCTGCGCCGAGGCGCTGGCCAGCGTGGTCTGCACGGCGCCGTCGGCCTCGGTATCGGCTTCGAGCTGCGCCAGCGCCTTGCGCGCCTCGTCCCGCTGGGTCAGCGTGTCGCGCAGGTTGGACTGGATCACCTCGATGCCGGTTTCCAGCTCGCGGCGGCGGGTCTCGGAGGCAAGCAGCTCCGACTGCATCCGCGAGATCTGCACCAAGGCCGCATTGAAACGCTCCTGCGCCGCGAGGGCTTCCTCGGCGCGGGCATCGCGCTCGGCCGAGATCGCATTCAGCCGCGCGCGGTAGGTTTCCTGGTCGCGCTTGGCGGCTTCGCGGAAGTTGCCGGCGCCGATGCTGTCCATCAAGAGGATCGCGGTGGCGACCCAGGCCCAGGCGGCAAACAGCACGATGCCGGTGAGCGCGATCAGCTGGGTTTCCGAGCGCAGCCGGATGAACCGGGTGTCACTGTCCGATTTCAGGAACACCCGCCGCTCGGGCAAGCAGCGTTCCAAAAATGCGTGAATTCTGATTGCGAGCGGTGTGCGCAATTGCCGTATTCCTGTCCCGTCCCTCTGTGCTGCCCGTTTGCTGCCTGTGCCGCCGCGCAGCAGGCGGCGGGCAAAAGCCCGCGCCGGTCCTGGCGGAGGCAGGGGCAAACTGCATGGGCGAAGTGAATAGACAGGCCGGGGCCATTGGGCAAGCCTGTTGACCCGTCACGCCCGGAACCGGAGCGGAGGACCGCCAGATGGGCGGAAAACTGCCGAAAATGCCGTCTTGGGCTGTAGCGGGCGGCCGCCGGAGGCGTAGAACACCACCAGCCGGCCAGGGCGGGTTAATGGCTGCGCGCGTCCTCCTGCGCCTGCATCCAGCCGTTGCCCCAGGCGAGGTGGTCGGCGCTGTCGAAGGCATGCGGGTTGGTGGTGAAGGAGCGGCCGTCGCGCTGCGCCTGGTAGCCGGCCTCAAAGGTGTTGCCGCGCGGATCCATGCCGCAGGGGTGATGCGCGGTTTGGCGCAGGTGGTCTGCGTATTCCGGGAATTTCATCAGGTCAGTCTGGTCCAGCCCCTCTGGATGGCGCTCGAGCGTCTGGCGGCCGCGTTCCGTGAGTTGCCAGCCGGAGTCTCCGTCCCTGCGCAGAAGCCGCGCGGTTTCCAGCGCGTCGAGGTGAGAGGCGAGCCGTTCCCGCAGCTCCTCCGGCGGCAAGGCAGGTGTTTCCTGGGCCTGCCGGAACAGCGCCGCCAGCGCGGTCTCGCAGCCCTTCAGCGTGACCGGACCCTCCGCCGCGCGGTGCAGGATCAGGGCAACGAGGCTGGGCATGCTCAGGAGCGGGTAGTCGTCTTCAAACATAACAACAGGCCACCAGTGTCACAGGCTTAAAAGCTTACGCCGGGATTTGCCTTGGGTAAAGTCCAGGCCGTTGACCGGGGCCAAGGGAATGGCGGCGGACTCAGCCGCCGGGCAAGCCCGGCTCCGCCTCGGTCAGCGGCCAGTAGAAATCCGGCGGCAGCCCGGCCTCGGCGCGCTTCTCCTCGTTGAAGGGCGGCTTCAGCAGGCCGTGGAAATATTTGCGCACCAGCCCGTGGAACACGTCCTTCGGGTCGAGGTTCTCCCGCCCGCAGAGGAAGTGGAACCACTTCGAGCCATAAGCGACATGGCCGACCTCCTCGGCATAGATCACCTCCAGCGCCTCCACCGCCTGCATGATGCCTGCCTTGCGGAAGATCCCGATCATGCCCGGCGTCACGTCGAGCCCGCGCGCCTCCAGCACCATCGGCACCACGGCCAGGCGGCCCATCAGGTCCTCCGCCGTATCTTCGGCCGCGCGCCACATCCCGGCATGGGCGGGCAGCTCGCCATAAGCGCTGCCGAGCGCTTCAAGGCAGTCGCACATCAGGTTGAAATGCTTGGCTTCCTCATCCGCTGCCTTGACCCAGTCGTCAAAGAAGCCCATCGGCATCGGCACATGGGAGAAGCGTGCAATGATATCCCAGTGCAAGTCGACGGCGTTGAGCTCGATATGCGCCACTGCATGCAGAAGCGCCCGGCGCCCCGCTTCGGAGCCGGGCTTGCGCTTGGGCACCTCGCGCGGATCGAGCAGCGCGGGACGCTCAGGCCGCGCGGGATGCAGCGGCGGGCGGGCGGTGCCGATCGGGATCGCGGACGCCTCACCGCGGCGGGCGGCAAACCACGCCGCGGCATGGCGGCGCGACAGCGCCGTTTTTGCGCGCCCGTCCGCGGTGGTCAGCACCTCGGCGGCGCGTGCGGCAAGGGAAAGCTGCTGATCGGCCATGGCAGATGTCCTTTGGAATTGCGGGGCAGTGGTTTGCGGGGCCGGGTTCACCCGATTTGCGGCAAATGTCCAGAGACGGAAACCGGGTCGAGCGCGGTCCGCTGCAGCCTGGGCAACAGCCGGAGTGCTCCCGCGCCTGCGGGCGATCAGCGGGCTGATCGCCCTGGCAGCCTTGGGCCGGGCGCCGCGCCAGGGGCGCGGCGTGCGCCGCCCGTGAGGGCGGCGCCGGGCCCAACCGGGAGCGCCGGGCCTGAAAGGCGGGGCGTCGAGCGGGCGGGAGCTGCCCGCCTGCCGGATCAGAGCGCCTTGACCGCCTGCAGCACCTCTTCGGCGTGGCCGTCCACTTTGACCTTGCGCCAGATGCGCGCGATGCGGCCGTCCGCTCCGATCAGGAAGGTGCTGCGCTCGATGCCCCAGAAGGTTTTGCCGTACATCTTCTTTTCCTTCCAGACGCCGTAGTCCTCGCAGACTGGGCCTTCGGCATCCGACAGGAGCGGCACCGCCAGCCCATGTTTGGCGGCAAATTTTTCATGTTTCGCGAGGCTGTCCCTGGAGATCCCGAAAACCTGCGCGCCCGCGTCGGCAAAGGCTTGCAAATGCTCGGAAAAGCCGATGGATTCTTTGGTGCAGCCCGGGGTATCATCGCGGGGGTAGAAAAACAGCACCACGGCTGATCCCTGAAGGGCGGAGAGGTCGATTTCGCCGCCGCCGCTCTGTGGCAGACGGAAGCCAGGGGCGGGGTCGGAAGGGGTCAGCATGGTCCTGTCTCCGGTATCTATGCGCATCCTGCGCGGCACCATAACCAATACGCAGCAAAGGAAAAGCCGAGATCAGACCTGGGGGCGACATCAAGGGCGGCCGGCCGGAAGCGGTGCCAGTGCCGGGGCCAGTGCCAGGCTCAGGCTCAGGGCGGGAGCCTGAGCCGCGGTCGCGCCGCCGCAGGCGCTGGCGGCTCTTGCGCGCGATGGTCTGGCTGCTCGCTTGCCTCAGCTTCCTGGGCGCGGGCGCGGTCTATTTCGGGATCGGCACCCGGCTCGATGCGCCGCAGTGGCTGCGCGCGCGGGTCGAAGAGCGGATCGAGCGCCACCTGAACGGGCTGCAGATCGAGTTCGGCGAGATCCATCTTGTGGTCAACCAGGGCTTCCGCCCGCGTGTGAGCCTGCGCGACGTGGTGCTGCGCCACCCCGACGGCACGCCTTTCGCGCAGCTGGCCGATGCCCGCGCGAGCCTCGCCATGCGGCCGCTGCTGCGCGGCCGTCTGCAGCCCAAGAAGATCGCGCTAAGCGGGCTGTTTGCCACCCTGCGCCGCGGGCCCGACGGGGCCTTTGCGCTCAGCTTCTCGGGAGAGAAGCTTGCTGCCCGCGAGGCGGAGACACTGGCCGAGCTGATCGAGCAGTGGGACAGCCAGCTGGAGAAGCCGGTGATGGCGGCGCTCACCTCGGTGGAGACCAGCGCGCTGACCCTGCGTTACCGCGACGAGCGGCTGGGGCGGGAGTGGACGCTGGATGGCGGCCGTATTCTGCTGCACCGCAAGGAGCAGGCGGTATCGCTTGCGGCCAGCTTCTCGCTGCTGAGCGGGCGCGAGGACGTCGGCACGGTGGAAGCGAGCTATGCCTCCGGCATCGGCAGCCCGGCGGCGGATTTCGGCGTCGTGGTGAGCCAGATCGCCAGCGAGGATATCGCCGTGCAGACCCCGGCACTTGGCTGGCTCGGGGTGCTGCGGGCGCCGATCTCGGGGGCCTTGCGCGGCGGCATCACCCGGGACGGTGCCTTCAAGCCGCTGTCGGCCAGCCTGCAGATCGGCGAGGGCGTGATCCAGCCTGAGGCGCAGACCAGACCGGTGCCGATCACCGGCGCGCGCAGTTATTTCACCTATGATCCGGCGGCGCAGAGCCTCGACTTCTCCGAACTCAGGATCGACAGCGGCTGGGGCTCGGGGGTGATGCAGGGCAAGGCGCAGTTGAGCGGGACGGAAAATGGCCGCCTTGCCGGTCTGGCCGGGCAGCTGAGCTTCACCGATCTGAGGCTGAACCCGGCGCAGCTTTTCGCGCAGCCGGTGAGCGTTTCCGGCGTGGCGGCGGATTTCGAGCTGTCGCTGGCGCCGTTCCGCTTCCGCCTGGGCGAGATGCTGGTCCAGGACGGCGAGAGCCGCCTGCTGTTCGACGGCAGCTTCAGTGCGGGGCCATCGGGCTGGGACTATGACCTCAACGGCCGTGCCGACCAGGTCAGCGCCGCCCGTGTCAAGGAACTCTGGCCCGCGGCGCTGGCACCGAAACCGCGCGCCTGGGTGATGGAAAACCTCTATCAGGCCGAGATCCGCGATGCCGGGCTGCACCTGCGCGGCCGCGGCAGCGGCAAGCCTTTCGTGAGCCTGAACCTTGCCTTCTCGGACGCGGCGCTGCGGTTTCAGAAGCACCTGCCGCCGCTGCGCGACGCGGCCGGGCAGCTGAGCCTCTACGGCACCCGCTTTGTCACCACCGCCTCCAAGGGAACGGTGACGGCGGATCAGGGCGGAGAGGTGGATGTGGCGGGAACCTCCTTCATCATCCCCGACACCACGGTGCGCGACGGCACTCCCGGTATTGCCCGCATCAAGGCGCAAGGCGCAGTGACGGCGGCGCTGTCGCTGCTGAACCGGGAGCCGCTGTCGGTCATGGACAAGGCCAGCCTGCCGGTGGACCTGGCCGAGGGCGGCGTGCGGGTCACGGGCACGCTGGCGCTGCCGCTTAAGAAGGGCGTGCAGCCGGAGGAGATCACCTACCACTACCGCGGCGAGGTGCGCGATGTGGCGAGCAGCCGGCTGGTGCCGGGCCGCCGCGTGGCGGCACCGGTGCTGCAGCTGGAGGGCGATCAGGGCGAGGTGCGCCTTAGCGGGCGCGGCACGCTGTCCGGTGTGCCGCTCAGCGCCGCATGGTCGCAGCGCATTGGCAAGGACTTGGACAAGGCCAGCCAGGTGACTGGCACGGTGGAACTGTCGCCCGAGGCCATCGAGGCCTTCAGCCTCGGACTGCCGCGGGGCTCGGTCTCGGGGCAGGGGCAGGGGCGCTATGTGGTTGACTTGCGACCTGGTGAGCGTCCGCGGCTGGAGCTGAGCTCGAACTTGGCGGGGCTCGGCCTCAGCATTCCGCAGCTGGGCTGGCGCAAGGGCGCGGAAGCGGCGGGCCGGCTGGCGCTGACGGCGGAGCTGGGCGAAGCGGCCCGGGTGCCGGAGCTGGAACTGGACGCCCCGGGGCTGAGCGCGCGCGGCAGCCTCACCACCCGCGCGGGCGGCGGGCTGGAGCGGGCAGTGTTCAGCCAGGCCCGGGTGGGCAACTGGTTCGACGGCGCGGTGGAGCTGCAGGGCCGCGGTGCGGGCGCAGCACCGGCCATAGCGGTGACGGCGGGGCGCCTGGCCCTCAACCGCTCGCCTTTCTCGGCAGGGGAGGGCGCCGCGGGCAGCGGCGGCGGAAGCGGCGGCGCCTCCGGCCCGATCACCCTGCGCCTGCAGGAATTGCAGGTCACCGACGAGATCGCGCTCACCGGCTTCCAGGGGCGGTTCTCCACCCGCGGCGGCATGAACGGTGAGTTTACCGGGCGGCTCAACGGCCAGACCCCGGTCAGCGGCATCGTGGTGCCGCAGGACGGCGGCACCGCGGCCCGCATCCGCGCCAGCGACGCAGGCGGCGTGTTCCGGGCTGCTGGCGTATTGCGCCATGGCCGCGGCGGCAGTTTCGAGATGACCCTTCTGCCCGCGGGCAAGCCGGGCGAATACGAGGGCCGCATCGAGGTGCGCAACGCGCGAATCCAGAATGCGCCCGCGATGGCGGCGCTCCTGAACGCGATCAGCCTGGTCGGCCTGATCGACGAGATGACCGGCCAAGGCATCCTCTTCACCAGCATGGAGGCGCGCTTCCGCCTCGCGCCCGGCTACCTGATCCTGCATGAAAGCAGCGCGGTGGGGCCTTCGATGGGGCTGTCTCTGGATGGCAATTATGACCTTTCCAGCAAGCGGCTGAATATGCGCGGCGTGATCTCGCCGCTTTACCTTCTGAACGCGATTGGCAGTGTGCTGACGCGCAAGGGCGAGGGGCTGATCGGCATTGCCTTCCGGGTGCGCGGCACCGCCGATGACCCGAAGGTTAGCGTCAACCCGCTGTCCGGTCTGGCCCCGGGGATGTTCCGGGAATTGTTCCGCGGCCCCAAGCCCGTGCTCCCGGACGGCCAGAGTGCCGAAGAGCAGAGCGCGGCGGAGGCGGAGGCGGCAAAGCGCAGAAAGGAGAGGCTGCACGGCAAGGAACGCTAGCAAAACAGAAAAAATGCCATAGCTTCTGGTCAAATCTCATCATATAGCGCCAGTCATGAAACTCAGCGATTTCGACTTCGACCTGCCCGACGATCTGATTGCCACGCGGCCCGCCAGCCCGCGCTCTTCGGCGCGGCTTCTGGTCGCCGAGGGCGGCAGCCTGCATGACGCCCGCGTGCGCGGCCTGGCGGACTGGCTGCGCCCGGGGGACCGTCTGGTGCTGAACGACACCAAGGTAATCCCGGCGCGGCTCAGCGGGCAGCGCCACCGCGACAGCGCGCAAGGCCCGGTCAGCGCCCGGATCGAGGCGACGCTGCTGGAGCCGCGCTCCGATGGCACCTGGGCGGCGCTGCTGAAACCGTTGAAGAAGGTCAAAGCCGGTGAGGTCATCGTCTTCTCCGGCGCGCTGAGCGCCGAGCTGGAGGAGATCGCCGAGGGCCAGGGCCACTTGCGCTTCAACCTCGAAGGCACTGATTTCGATGCCGCCCTGGCCGAGGCCGGCGCGATGCCGCTGCCGCCTTACATCGCCGCCAAGCGGCCCGCGGACGAGCGGGACAAGACCGACTATCAGACCGTCTGGGCGCGCAATTCCGGCGCCGTGGCGGCGCCCACCGCCTCCTTGCATTTCGACGAGCCGCTGCTGGCGGCGTTGAAGGAATACGGCGTGGAGATCTCCTATGTCACTCTGCACGTGGGCGCGGGCACTTTCCTGCCGGTCAAGGTCGAGGATGTGACCACCCACCGGATGCACGCCGAATGGGGCCGGGTCAGCGCCGGCGCCGCGGCGGAGATCGCCGCCACCAAGGCGGCGGGCGGCCGGGTGATCCCGGTGGGCACCACCGCGCTGCGGCTGATTGAAAGCGCGGCCCGGGAAGGGCAGATCCGGCCCTGGGAAGGCGATACCGACATCTTCATCTACCCGGGCTTCGAATTTCAGGTCACCGACGCGCTGATGACCAACTTCCACTTGCCGAAGTCGACGCTCCTGATGCTGGTCTCCGCGCTGATGGGGCAGGAGCAGGTCCGCCGCATCTATGCCCATGCGGTGCAAGAAAAATACCGGTTCTTTTCCTATGGGGATGCGTCGCTTTTGATCCCCGGCAAGGCGGATCCGCCGCAGTAATGCGGCGCGAATCCGTGGACAAGCGCCGCGACGATCGGCTCTGATGCGGCATCAGAGTCACGAAACCGCAAACTGAATCACCGAAACTGGCGGTCCGCGCAGGCTTTGCCCGGACAAAACGCAAAAAACGCAAGGGCAGCCCGCCGCGCGGCAGGGCTGTTTTGCCGTCAAAGGAGGCCTGGTCATGCTGCAGGTGCTGTCGAGCGCATGGGCGCTGCTGTTGGGAATGATGCTGCTGATGGTCGGCAACGGCCTTCAGGGCACGATGCTGGGCGTGCGCGGCGAGCTGGAGGGGTTTTCGACCTTCGAGATGTCGATCGTGATGGCGGCCTACTTCGTGGGCTTCCTGGGCGGCTCGCGGCTGGCGCCGGAGATGATCCGCCGGGTCGGCCACGTGCGGGTGTTTGCGGCGCTGGCCTCCTTCATTTCGGCGGTGATGATCCTATATCCGCTGCTGCCCAACACCGTTGCCTGGGGGCTGGGGCGGATGGTGATCGGCTTCTGTTTCTCGGGCGTGTATGTGACTGCGGAAAGCTGGCTCAACAACGCCGCTGACAACAGCAACCGCGGCAAGGCGCTGTCGCTCTACATGATCGTGATGATGATCGGCATCATCACCGCGCAGGGGCTGATCCAGATCGGCGATCCGGCGGGCTATGAGGCCTTCATCATCGCCTCGATCCTGGTCTCGGTCTCCTTTGCGCCGATTCTGCTGTCGATCTCGCCGACCCCCGCCTTTGACACCGCCAAGCCGATGACGCTGCGCGAGATCATGCGCATCTCGCCGCTGGGCTGTGTCGGCATGTTCATCCTCGGCGGCGTGTTCTCCGCCCAGTTCGGCATGAGCGCCGTCTATGGCTCCGCTGCGGGGCTGAGCCTTACCAGCCTGTCGCTGTTTGTCGCCGCCTTCTATGTGGGCGCGCTGTTCCTGCAATACCCGCTGGGCTGGATCTCGGACCGGATGGACCGCCGGGTGCTGATCCTGATCGTGGCGGCGGCAGGCGGCTGCGGCGGCGTGCTGGGCTTCTTCTATGGCGCCAGCTTCCAAATGCTGCTGGTTGCGGCCTTTGTCATCGGCGGCCTGTCGAACCCGCTCTATTCGCTGCTCATCGCCTATACCAACGACTACCTGGAGCATGACGACATGGCGGCCGCTTCGGGCGGGCTGGTGTTCATCAACGGGCTGGGCGCGATTGCCGGGCCGATGATCACCGGCTGGCTGATGGCGGATTCGGTGATGGGCCCGCGCGGCTTCTTCGCCTTCATCGCAGCGCTGATGTTCCTGATGGCGCTTTATGCGGCTTACCGCGCGACTCAGCGGGCCTCGGTGCCGGTCGGCGACACCGCGAGCTATGCGCCGGTCTATCCCAGCTCCACCCCTGTTGCGGTCGAATTTGCCCAGGAATATGCCATCGACACCGAGCTTGAAGAGCAAGAAGCCGCTCAGGATGCGAAGTGATTGCGCTAACCAGCCGGAATTGTGAGGAATATTTCAGCAAACCTCTTGTCTGTCGCAAAATGTGACCCATCGTCACTTGTAAAGGCAATGTAAAAACGTCTGAAGATGGACGCAGGAAAACACGTGGAGTAAGACCGATGGCTGGTCCCGAAGAGATACTGGAATTCTGGCTCGACGAGGTCGGGGAGAAAGGGTGGTATCTGCAGGATGATGCGCTGGATGACACCATCCGCACCCGTTTCGAGAAAACCTGGGAGGCCGCTTGCGAGGGCAAGTTTTCCTTCTGGCTGACCTACCCGAGCGGCACGCTGGCCTACATCATCCTGATGGACCAGTTCCCGCGCAACATGTTCCGCGGCACGGCCCAGGCCTTCGCCTCCGACCCGGCGGCGCTGGCCGCGGCCAAGGTGGCGATCAACAAGAAATGGGATCTGCGCATCGACGAGCCGGCCCGGCAGTTCTTCTACCTGCCGATGATGCATTCCGAGAATCTCTGCGATCAGGAACGCTGCATCCGGCTGATGATGGAACGGATGCCGGTGCGCGGCACCAGCAACCTCTTGCACGCGCGCGCGCACCGCGAGGTGATCCGCCAGTTCGGCCGCTTTCCCTACCGCAACGAGGCGCTGCATCGCGCCAGCACCGGCCCCGAGCTCGACTACGTGATGGCTGGCGGCTACGGAGAAACCGTGCGGATGCTGCAAACGGCCGGCTGAGCCCGCCAGACGGACCGGAGACCCAGCGCCGCGCCCCCTTGAAGGGCGCGGCGTCTTTTTTGGCGGCTCCGGGAGCGCAGGCGGCGTCGCTGCATCCCCCCTTTCACAGCCCGGGCACATCTGCCAAGCTGGCCGGGCCGCAGCCCTTTGGGGCGGCCGCTGGCAGCAAAATGCCGCAGCCGCTTTGCCGCAGCAGAGGGTGATTGCAGCGCAGCACAGATTAGTTTAACGGTAAACTAGTTTTATTGATCTTGTTCGAGGCGAGGGAACATCATGGCCGCAGAATCCTATGACGTGATCGTAATCGGCGCCGGCCCGGGCGGCTATGTCGCCGCCATCCGGGCCGCCCAGCTGGGGCTGAAAACGGCCATCGTGGAGCGCGAACACATGGGCGGCATCTGTCTTAACTGGGGCTGCATCCCGACCAAGGCGATGCTGCGGTCCTCGGAAGTGTTCCACCTGATGGAGCGGGCCAAGGATTTCGGCCTGAAGGCGGAGAACGTCGGCTATGACCTCGACGCCGTGGTCAAGCGCTCGCGCGGGATTGCCAAGCAGCTGTCTTCAGGCGTGAGCCACCTGATGAAGAAGAACAAGATCACCGTGAAGATGGGCGAGGCTTCGATCCCGGCGAAGGGCAAGGTCTCGGTCAAGACCGACAAGGGCAGCGAGGAGCTCAGCGCGAAGAACATCATCGTCGCCACCGGCGCCCGTGCCCGCGAGCTGCCGGGGCTGGAGGCGGACGGCGATCTGGTCTGGACCTACAAGCACGCTCTAAAGCCGCCGCGGATGCCCAAGAAGCTGCTGGTGATCGGCTCCGGCGCCATCGGCATCGAATTTGCCAGCTTCTACAACACGCTGGGCGCGGACACCACGGTGGTCGAGGTGATGGACCGGTTGCTGCCGGTGGAAGACGCGGAAATCTCGGCTTTTGCCAAGAAGTCCTTTGTCAAACAGGGCATGAAGATCATGGAGAAATCCACGGTCAAGAAGCTCGACCGGGCCAAGGGCAAGGTGACCGCCCATGTCGAATCCGGCGGCAAGACCGAGAAGCTGGAATTCGACACCGTGATCTCCGCCGTCGGCATCGTCGGCAATACCGAAGGGCTGGGGCTGGAGGATCTGGGCGTCAAGATTGACCGCACCCATGTGATCACCGACGAATTCTGCCGCACCGGCGCCGACGGGATCTATGCCATCGGCGACATCGCCGGCGCGCCCTGGCTCGCCCACAAGGCCAGCCACGAGGGCGTGATGGTGGCCGAGCTGATCGCGGGCAAGCACGCGCATCCGGTGAAGCCCGAAAGCATCGCGGGCTGCACCTACTGCCAGCCGCAGGTCGCCTCCGTCGGTTATACCGAGGCGAAGGCGAAGGAGCTGGGCTATGACGTCAAGGTCGGCCGCTTCCCCTTCATCGGCAACGGCAAGGCGATCGCCCTGGGCGAGGCCGAGGGCATGGTGAAGACCGTGTTTGACGCCAAGACCGGCGAGCTCCTGGGCGCCCATATGGTCGGCGCCGAGGTGACCGAGCTGATCCAGGGCTATGTGGTGGGCCGCCAGCTGGAAACCACCGAGGAAGACCTGATGAACACCGTCTTCCCGCATCCGACTTTGAGCGAGATGATGCATGAATCGGTGCTCGACGCCTTTGATCGGGTGATCCACATCTGATCGCCGCGCCGGGCTTGCAGCCGGGGCCGCGGGCGGGGATAGTGGCGGCGCGTTTGCGCGCAGGCGAGAGGGAGGCAGGCACACGCGGTGCCTGCCCTTTTCCGTCTTTTGGGAGGAACGGGGCGTGGGACTGGACAGCACATCGCGCTGGGGCGCCATCCTCGCGGTCTGGGCCGCGGGCCTGGGCGCGGCGGCGCAATACGGCAAGATCAGCGTGGTCTTCGCCGGCATGGCGGAACTCTACCCGGAGGCGGGGGCGTCGCTTGGCTTCACCGTTTCGCTGGTTGGGGTCCTGGGCATTCTGCTGGGCGTGGTGGCGGGGCTTTACGCCTCCGCCATCGGCTACCGGCGGACGCTGGTCTGGGCGCTTTGGGCCGGGGCGGTGATTTCCGCCCTGCAGGCGCTGAACCTGCCTTTTGGCCTGTTCCTGCTCTCCCGCGTCGCCGAGGGCCTTTCGCATCTGGGCGTTGTCGTTGCCGGGCCGGTGCTGATCGCGCAGGCGGCCTCCGACCGCGGGAGGGGGCTGGCGATGACGCTGTGGAGCACCTTCTTTGCCGTCGCTTTCACTCTGCTCGCCTGGTTCGGCCTGCCGCTGGCCGAGAGCCAGGGCATCCCCGCGCTATTTGCCGCCCATGCCGGTCTGATGGCGGCGCTGGCGCTGCTGTTGAGCATCTCGCTGCGCGGCTTGCCGATGCCGGAACGCACAGCCCTGCCGCGGCTCGCGGCGCTGCCGGCGCTGCACCTGCCGGTCTACCGCTCGCCTTGGGTGGCGGCGCCGGGGCTCGGCTGGCTGTTCTACACCTGCTGCTTTGTCGCCGTGCTGACGGTGATCCCGGCCTATATCCCCGAAGCGCAGCGGGCCTTCGTGCTGGGCATGATGCCGCTGGCCAGCATTGCGGTGTCGATGACGCTGGGCGTGGCGCTGCTGCGCCATATGGCGGCGGTGCGGATGGTGCAGCTGGGCTTTCTGCTCTGCGCGGCGGCGGCGCTCTGGCTCTGGGCCGCGCCCGGCCTGCCTGCGGCCTGCATCGCGCTGGCAGCTGCGATGGGGCTGGTGCAGGGCGGCTCCTTTGCCGCGGTGCCGCAGCTGAACGCGAGCGCCGCCGACCGGGCGGGCGCCAGCGGCGCTTTGGCGCAAATGGGCAACCTCGGCAATACCATCGGCACGCCGCTGATGGTGCTGGCGCTGGCGGCCGGCGGTTTTGGCGGCATGATGGCGGTGCTGCTGGCCCTGTTCCTGAGCGGCGCCGCGGTGCATCTGCTCCTTACCCTCCGGCGCGCCCGCATTCCGGCTTGATTCGGGCGGCCGGGCAGGGGGCGCGGTGCCCGTTTCTGTCAGCAGCCTGCGCGAAACCGCTGCGCGTTCCACTGATGTTCTCTTTTGACCCTTGGCGTTTCGAAATCCATTCCCTATCTGTAGGGACGTCTGCCCGCCGGTGGCTGGGACGGACGGGAATACGGGGGCGTTATGGCTGAGTTGAAATCCATCGAAGTGCGCGGCGCGCGCGAGCACAATCTGAAGAGCATCGACGTGGATATCCCGCGCGATGAGCTGGTGGTGATCACCGGCCTCTCCGGCTCGGGCAAGTCCTCGCTGGCCTTCGATACCATCTATGCCGAGGGCCAGCGCCGCTATGTGGAATCGCTCAGCGCCTATGCGCGGCAGTTCCTCGACATGATGGAAAAGCCGGATGTGGACCACATCAGCGGCCTGTCCCCGGCGATCTCCATCGAGCAGAAGACCACCTCGAAAAACCCCCGCTCCACCGTCGGCACGGTGACCGAGATCTACGACTACCTGCGCCTTTTGTTCGCCCGCGCAGGCACGCCCTATTCCCCCGCCACCGGCCTGCCGATCGAAGCACAGCAAGTGCAGGACATGGTCGACCGCATCATGACGCTGGAGGAGGGCACCCGCGGCTACCTGCTGGCGCCGATCGTCCGCGACCGCAAGGGCGAGTACCGCAAGGAATTCCTGGAACTGCGCAAGCAGGGCTTCCAGCGGGTGAAGGTTAACGGCGAGTTCTACGAGCTGGACGAGCCGCCAACCCTGGACAAGAAGTTCCGGCACGACATCGACGTGGTGGTCGACCGCATCGTGGTGCGCGAAGGGCTGGAGACGCGGCTGGCGGACTCGCTTCGCACCGCGCTGGATCTGGCCGACGGTATCGCGGTGCTGGAAACCGCCCCGCGCGAGGGCGAGCCGGAACGCATCACCTTCAGCGAAAACTTCGCCTGCCCGGTCAGCGGCTTCACCATCCCCGAAATCGAGCCGCGGCTGTTCTCCTTCAACGCGCCCTTCGGGGCCTGTCCCTCCTGCGACGGCTTGGGGGTGGAACTGTTCTTTGACGAGCGTCTGGTGGTGCCGGACCAGAGCCTGAAGGTCTATGACGGCGCGCTGGCGCCCTGGCGCAAGGGCAAGTCGCCCTATTTCCGCCAGACCATCGAGGCCATCGCGCGGCATTACGAGTTCGACAAGAACACGCCCTGGAAGGATCTGCCCGCCAAGGTCCAGCAGGTGTTCCTGCGCGGCTCCGGCGAGGAGGAAATCAAGTTCCGCTACGACGAGGGCGGCCGCGTTTACGAGGTGACGCGCGTCTTCGAAGGCGTGATCCCCAACATGGAACGGCGCTACCGCGAAACCGACTCGAACTGGATCCGCGAGGAATTCGAGCGCTACCAGAACAACCGCCCCTGCCACCACTGCAACGGCTACCGTCTGCGCGACGAGGCGCTGGCGGTGAAAATCGCGGATATCCACGTTGGCCAGGTGGTGCAGAAGTCGATCCGCGAGGCGCTGGCCTGGATCGAAGCGGTGCCTGAGCATCTGAGCCAGCAGAAGCGCGAGATCGCCCGCGCTATCGTCAAGGAGATCCGCGAGCGTTTGGGGTTCCTGAATAACGTGGGTCTGGAATATCTTACGCTGTCACGTTCAAGTGGAACCCTGTCCGGCGGCGAAAGCCAGAGGATCCGTCTGGCAAGCCAAATCGGCTCCGGCCTGACCGGCGTGCTTTATGTGCTCGACGAGCCCTCCATCGGCTTGCACCAGCGGGACAACGACCGTCTGATCGGCACGCTGAAGAACCTGCGCGACCAGGGCAATACGGTGATCGTGGTGGAGCATGACGAGGACATGATCCGCCAGGCCGACTATGTCTTCGACATCGGCCCTGGCGCCGGTGTGCACGGCGGCGAGGTGGTGAGCCACGGCACTCCGGATCAAGTCGCGGCCGATGCCGCCTCTATCACCGGCCAGTATCTGTCCGGCACCCGCGAGATTGCCGTGCCCGGAACCCGGCGCAAGGGCAACAAGAAGAAGATCAAGGTGGTGAAAGCCACAGGCAACAACCTGAAGAACGTGACCGCTGAGTTTCCGCTGGGCAAGTTTGTCTGCGTCACCGGCGTGTCCGGCGGCGGCAAGTCGACGCTGACCATCGAGACGCTGTTCAAGACCGCTTCGATGCGCCTGAACGGCGCGCGCCAAACACCCGCGCCCTGCGAGACCATCAAGGGGCTGGAGCATCTGGACAAGGTGATCGACATCGACCAGCGCCCGATCGGGCGCACGCCGCGTTCAAATCCAGCCACTTACACCGGGGCCTTCACCCCGATCCGCGACTGGTTTGCCGGGCTGCCCGAGGCCAAGACGCGCGGCTACAA
Source organism: Cribrihabitans pelagius (assembly GCF_048820915.1). Lineage (NCBI taxonomy): Bacteria > Pseudomonadati > Pseudomonadota > Alphaproteobacteria > Rhodobacterales > Paracoccaceae > Cribrihabitans > Cribrihabitans pelagius. The sequence goes on from NZ_JBMERR010000003.1 coordinate 279,653, forward strand.
GCCGGGGCGGTTCTCCTTCAACGTGAAGGGCGGCCGCTGCGAGGCCTGCCAGGGCGACGGTGTGATCAAGATCGAGATGCACTTCCTGCCCGATGTCTACGTCACCTGCGAGACCTGCAAGGGCGCGCGCTACAACCGCGAAACGCTGGAGATCAAGTTCAAGGGCAAGAGTATTGCCGATGTGCTGGACATGACTGTGGAGGATGCGCAGGAGTTCTTCGCCGCGGTGCCGCCGATCCGCGACAAGATGGACGCGCTGATGCGGGTGGGGCTTGGCTACATCAAGGTGGGCCAGCAGGCGACCACGCTCTCCGGCGGGGAGGCGCAGCGGGTGAAACTGTCGAAAGAGCTGTCGAAACGCTCCACCGGGCGGACACTGTATATTCTGGACGAGCCGACCACGGGCCTGCATTTCGAGGATGTGAAGAAGCTTCTGGAAGTGCTGCACGAGCTGGTCGAGCAGGGAAATTCGGTGGTGGTGATTGAGCACAACCTGGATGTGATCAAAACCGCCGACTGGCTCATCGACATCGGCCCCGAGGGCGGCGACGGCGGCGGTGAGATCGTTGCGGCGGGCACGCCGGAGAAGGTGGCGGAAGAGCCGCGCAGCCACACCGGGCGCTACCTGAAGGATATCCTGCAGACCCGCAAGCTGGCAGCGGAGTAAGGTCCGGCCGGGGGAGGGGCGCCGCCCCTCTTGGCCTGCGGCCAATTCACCCCGGGGTATTTGCGGTCAGAAAGTGATGGCGGGCTCAGTCCAGGACTGCGGCCACGGCCCCGATCAGGTCGAGCACCTCGCGGGTTTCGCGGTCGACGCGGAAGACCTGGCCGCCCATGCGGTAGTAGCTGTAGGCGGGATCCAGCCCGTGGCGGTCCGGATTGCGGATCAGGATGTAGCGGTGATCGATCCGGCTGCCCTTGCCATAGAATTTCTTGGCCTGGCCCGGCGGAACGCAGGCCGGAGATTTCTTTGCCAGGCCGGGCGGGCAGCCGGCTTGGGTGCCCGGATTGGTTTTGGGGCCGCCTGCTTCAACGGCGGCGGGGGCGGCCAAGCTCGCGGCCAGGGCGGCGAGCATCAGGCTTTTACGCATTTTGAACCTCCATTATCCAGTCACGCCGACCTGCTGGAATGGCGGCAGTGGCGCAAGGAGGATCGTGGAAGCGGCGGAAAGCCGCCGCTTCGGGGTCAGCTGCGGTGGCGCTGTTCGAAGCGGGGCAGCATGGCGGAGAAATCCATGCCCTTGCCGTCTTCGTCCTCGACAAACGTCCGGTAGAGCGCCATTGCCAGCGCGCCCATCGGGGTGTCGGCGTCGGCGCTTGCGGCAGCCTGCTGGCTGAGGCCGAGGTCCTTCAGCATCAGTTCGGCCGCGAAACCAGGCTTGTAGCCGTTGTCGGCGGGCGACTGCGGGCCGACGCCCGGCGCCGGGCAGTAGGCGTTCATGCTCCAGCTGTAGCCGGAGGAGGTGGAAACCACGTCGAACATCTTCTGCCGGTCGAGGCCAAGCTTGTCGGCCAGCGCGAAGGCCTCGCAGGTGGCGATCATGGTGACGCCGAGGATCATGTTGTTGCAGATCTTCGCGGCCTGGCCTGCGCCCGCCTCGCCGCAATGAACCGCCTTCTGGCCCATGATGCCGAACAGCGGTTCGGCCTTCGCGAAGGCTTCGGCGCTGCCGCCGGCCATGAAAGTGAGCGTACCGGCTGCAGCGCCGCCGATGCCGCCGGAAACCGGCGCATCGACCGCCAGCAGGCCGGCATCCGCCGCTTGGGCCGCAACGGCGCGGGCGGAGTCCACGTCGACGGTGGAACAGTCGATGAAAGCCGCGCCACCTTCCATCGCCGGGATCAGCGTCCCGGCTACTTTGCGCAGGATCTCTCCGTTTGGGAGCATGGTTATGACGGCTTCGGCGCCTTTCGCGGCCTCGGCGGCGGAGCCCGCGAGGGTGACACCCTCGATATGCACCTCGGCGGTGTCGAAGCCGGTGACCTCGTGGCCTGCCTTGACCAGATTGGCGGCCATCGGCCCGCCCATGTTGCCCAGTCCGATAAATCCGATTTTCATGCGGTCTCCTCCTCGAATGTCAGCGCATCGGCGCCAAGCGGCATCAGCATCTGCGACACCGCTGCGGCCGGCACATCCTGCCCGGCATATTGCCACTGCGGATTGCGGTCCTTGTCAATGATCTGGGCGCGGATGCCCTCCAGGAAGTCGCCCTTCTCCATCGCGCGGAAGGTGAAGCGGTATTCCATGTCGAGCGCCTTGCGGATGGTAAGCCCCTCGCCGCGCAGCCGGTGCAGCATTTCGACCGTGCAGGCCATCGACAGCGGCGAATTCCGGCCCATCGCCTTGCGCGCGGCGGCGGCAAACTCGCTCTCGTCCGTGGCCAGGCTGTTGCGGATGTCCGTCAGGGTCTCACCGCCGAAGTGGCGGTTGATCGCGTCCTGCTGGGTGCGCAGCCTGCCTTCGGGCGCGGCTTCGGCGGCGTCCTCCACCACCGCGGCGCGGCCGTTGGTTTCCAGATCCGCGATCAGCTCCGGCCAGCGGGCCTCGGGGATGAAATAGTCGGCAAAGCCCGCCAGGATCGCGTCATCGGAGCCCATGCGGGCCGCGGTGAGGCCGAGGTATTCGCCGAGCCGTCCCGGTGCCAGTGCCAGCATCAGCGTGCCGCCGACGTCGGGGACCAGGCCGATGCCCACCTCCGGCATCGCGATCTGGCTGGTGCCGCCCACCACCCGGTGGGTGCCGTGACAGCCGATGCCGACGCCGCCGCCCATGGTGAATCCCTGCATGAAGCTGATCACCGGCTTCTGGTATTCGAAGATGCGGGCGTTGAGCCGGTACTCGTCGCGCCAGAACCTGCGGCCATAGGTGTATTCGCCTTTGGCGCCGGTGTCATACAGTTCGGCAATGTCGCCGCCCGCGCAGAAGGCCTTTTCGCCCTCGGCGTCGATCACCACCAGTTCCACCTCATCGTCGTTCGCCCAGACGCGCATGGCGGCGCCGATGGCCATGCACATCTCGTAGCTCATCGCGTTGAGCGCCTTGGGGCGGGTGAAGGTGATGCGGCCGGCCTTGCCGGACTTGCGGATATGGATGTCGCTCATCCTGGTCCCCCGTTGCAAAAGTGCTGCCCGCGCGGGACGCGCAGGCAGCCTGCCTGTGCGCCCTCGGCGCGGGCCAGTAGTGTGACGCCTGCGGGCTTACTCCGCAATCAGCTGGCGCGCGACGATCAGGCGCATGATCTCGTTGGTGCCTTCCAGGATCTGGTGCACCCGCAAATCGCGGACGAGCTTCTCGACGCCGTAGTCCGCCAGGTAGCCGTAGCCGCCGTGCAGCTGCAGGCAGCCGTTGGCGACGTCAAAGGCGGTGTCGGTCACCATCAGCTTGGCCATGGCGCAGAACTTGGTTGCATCCGGTGCTGCATTGTCGAGCTTCCATGCTGCCTGACGCAGGAAGGTTCGGGACGCCTGCAGCCTGGTTTCATATTCCGCCAGCCGGAACTGCAGCGCCTGGAACTGGTTGATCGGCTTGCCGAAGGCCTTGCGCTCGGACATGTACTGCACGGTCTGGTCGAGCGCCGCCTGGGCGCCGCCAAGTGCGCCGGCCGAGATGTTCAGCCGCCCGCCGTCAAGGCCTGCCATCGCGTAGGAGAAGCCCTTGCCTTCCTCGCCGATCAGGTTGTCCGCCGGGATCCTGCAATCGTCGAACTGCACCTGGGCGGTGGGCTGGGACTTCCAGCCCATCTTGTCCTCCAGCGCGCCGTAAGAGAGGCCATCCGTGCCCGCCTCGACTACCACGGTCGAGATGCCCTTTGGCCCGTCCTCGCCGGTGCGGCACATCACAACGTAGGCATCCGAATAGCCGCCGCCGGAAATGAAAGCCTTGGTGCCGTTCAGCGTGTAGCCTTCGTTGCTGCGCTCGGCGCGGGTCTTCAGCGCCGCCGCATCCGAGCCGGAGCCGGGTTCGGTCAGGCAGTAAGAGAAGATCTTCTCCATCGAGCAGAGCGCGGGCAGCCATTTCTGCTTGGTCTCATCCGAGCCGAACTTGTCGATCATGCCGCCGCACATGTTGTGGATCGACAGGAAGGAGCCGACCGAGGGGCAGGCCATCGCCAGCGCCTCGAATACCAGCGTGGCGTCCAGGCGCGACAGTCCGGAACCGCCATATTCCTCAGAGACATACAGCCCGCCGAAGCCCAGCTCGGCCAGCTGCGGCCAGAGCGATTTGGGGATGATGCCATCTTTTTCCCACTGGCGGGCGTGGGACGCGATATGTTCCTGGCCAAACGCGTAAGCCATGTCGAAGATGGCCGTCTGTTCTTCGGTCAGCGCAAAATCCATTGCGGCTCCTCCCTTGGTGCGGAATGAATTGAACAGTTGTTTATTTAATAGCGGCCGCGGGCGGCGGAAGCAAGCTGTGCGAATGCAAATCCGCCGTGCAGGAATGCGGCGGTGTAGCGGGACATTTTGCGTTGCAGTGCGGGACACTTCCCGTTGCAGCAACCCGTTTTTGAAAATCCCCTGATTTCTAGGGTTTTTCCGGGGTGGTTTTCAGCCCCAGCGGGGCGGGAATAGCGGCTGCCGAAGCGGCGGCCTTGGGACTCTTCGGACTGCAGTAGTGATAAAGTCGCCGCCCAAACCGTTTAAATCCGGCGGGCGGCGTTGAATTTAAAGGGCGTTTTACAGGGTCGTAAAGCTAACGGACTTTACTGCAGCCTCCAGGAGGTTCGCCCCGATGGGTGCCAGCGCTCGTTTCCACAGGCCTAGCGCAGTTTCCCCCGGCAGGATTTGGACCCGCTCCTGTAGACGCTTGCCGTAGGCTACGACGGCAGGACCGGCATCAATCACCGGTGTCATCCAGTGGACTGTCCCTCCAGTGAACCGGCCGCCGTTTGCCAAGCAATCCCGGATCGCGTGCCGGCCTTTGTAATCCGGCAGAATAGAGGGGTGGTAGCCGATGGCACCCAGCCGGGACCATTGAAGGAACCAGGCGGGGACGATGCAAAAGGAATGTGCGGAAACGATCAGGTCCGGCCGCCAGGGGAAATTCGCACTGAGCAACGGCAATCGGCGCGGCTTTACGCAGTGGGGCACGCCCAATTCCTCTGCCGCTGCCTTGGCCAACTTATCCTCAGGTTCTGTGACCAGTGCGAGCTCAATGCCTTGGCCTGAGAGGCGGCGCAGCACCTCGGCCGCCAACCAGGAGCAGCCGATAACGGCCACGCGGAAGGGTTCTTTACTCGACATAGCGAAATCCTTGTACCGCCCGGAAGTGACCGCCTAGACGTTCGACACGTTTGTCATTCACCTGCCAGCCAGCGTCCCGCAGCAGGGCCGCAACCCGGCGGTAGCCGTATCGGCCGTATTGACGTGTCAGCTCGATCATATCAGCGACCAGGCGTTCCTCGTCAGC